>JBJEJD010000152.1:0-2649 GCA_051877705.1 Coprococcus sp.
GTAATCCTCATGGTTGCTTCCTCCTTGGTCATATGATTATATTTGCAATAATATGACCGGGAAAGCTGATCTAAATCAGAATTTAATGCAGTCCCAAAATCAAAAAACGCAGCCGCGTCTCCTGATAACGATACAGCTACGTTTCTGTCCCTGCCAAGGTAAATATATAATATCACAGATTACAGAGAAAAATTATGTTTATTCATCTATTCCCATACATTTATAAAATTCATCATGAAATACTTTCTGACGATGTGAAGGTTCATAAACAGACCAGTTCAGTGTTCCATCCATTATCATTGGCATAACAATAAACCCGCCCAGATCTTTATAATTTTCAACGATTCTTCTTGCTTCTTCCTTCACAATCTCGTCTGATGCATCAATACGGCCAGGAAGTCCCTGCGAATTAAATCCGCCAACAAGCGTCAATTTATCAGCATATTTCTTTCTCATTCCTACCAGATCATTGACAACCTGTGCAGGAAAGAATGATTCTACACCGATTTCCATATAATCATCAATAATATCATCAATCTTTCCGCAGGTATGCTGCTCAGCAATCATTCCGTTTTCATGAATTGCTGCAATTATTCTGGCATGGCTCGGTTTGATTACTTCCCTGTATGTTTGCGGAGACATAAATAATCCATCGCTTTTTGCTATATCATCCGTATACATAAATACTTCCGGCTTAATATATTTGCCAACGCATTCAATAAGTTCAATTTTAAAATCCGCGATTCGATCAAACAAAGCTCTGCATTCATCAGGATCTGTAATCAACCACATCAATGCATTCTCGAAGCCGCCCAAAACGGTAAGTCTGTCAAATAATCCCTGTTCACAGAACCATGTGACAACTTTATTTCCGTCATATTCTTTCAATTCAGCTTCCCGGATTGCATCCCAATCCCATTTTTTCGGCTCAGGAAAAATGATTTTGTCACGCCATTCACATATGTCTTCAAGCATATATGGTTCATTCGGATCAGGCGTTGGATCCCCTTTAATAATCCAGTGTACTCCAAAAATATCTTTTAAGTCAGCACTTCCAAGTCCACATTCATTTCCAGAAATGAATCCTATATGCATTAAGGCATCATAGGACAGCGGCAGCCATTCTGTTTTTTCATGACGATAAGCTTTTAAAGTATTTTCACGTTCACTAATATTTTTCTTCATTCCTGTCTTCCTCTGCAAAATAGATAATCTGTACAGCGCTTTTCAGATTGGTTTCATTACGATAATTATCATGTACATTAATTACTATAACTCAAATGCAGAAAAAAAAGAACTTCCGATTATGAAAGAAGCTATACGCAACATGTATAGCTCATGCAAAATCAAATGACAGTCTCTTACATATATCCAGAAATTTATACAAATAATAATTGTCATTATCAGGCATATACGCCAGAGAAATCTCTGACTTTACACTGTTATCCGGGATTGGGATATATTTGAAAGTATATGCACTGCCGTCTCCAAAGCGGTTATTCAGAAATGTAATATATTTTCCCCTTTCAATCAAAAATGACAACGAACTTACACTTTCCGCATAGTATATTTCATTAAATGTAATATCCAATTCTTTACATATACGATGCACAAACGCAGAGTGAGTTCCGGTACCGTTTTTTCCTTCAGGGTTAACCGTAACCAGTGGATATTTTGTCAAATCCTCAATCTGTATTTCTGTGGAACCGGCTAATGGATTTGCTTCTGAAACGGTCAGATACGGATCCAGACGCATTATGGTGAGAGCATCCAGTCCACATGCTTTAATAAATTCAGGATTGGTATATTGAAAAAACGCAGCATCGTATTTTCGTTCATATAACTGATGCAGCATAATAGCAGGATCATTTCTTTCAATTACAAGTTCAACCTCAGGATAGAGAAATTCAAATTTCTCGATTATCGGCATAAGATATGTGCTGCTTGGAGAAATATCGTCATCTGCAATAACAAGCCTTTTCAATCTGTTCTGTTGAATGAATTGTGCATCATCGATAGATTTATCAAGTCGTCTGATCATATCCGACCAATCCTTTTGCAATTTTTTTGCTGCATTTGTCAAATAGACTTTACCTTTATGCCGAACAAAAAGAATAATTCCCAAAGTTTCCTCTAAAGAAGCAATATTCCGGCTAACGGTGGCCTGCGTCATATGAAGTTCTTCTGCTGCCAAAGAAAAGTTTCCGACCTCAGCTGCTTTTAAAAATACTACAATTTTCTGAATTGGTATTCCCAACAATTCTGAATGTTTCATGGATATTCTAACCTTTCTGCTTTTACAATTGTATGCTTCCGTATTTTTACACACAAATTGTTTCTACTTTATTTTAACATATATTTTCTCATAAACACCATATTTTTCTTGATTTCTCTCCGGATTAATTATACACTTTTCAAAGAAAAACATAATCCTATCTCTAATAAAGATAAATTCCTTTTGTTTAGCCATCTATAAAATAAAATCAAAGGTATATATCCAAAAGAAGCCCTGCGCAGTTCGATACGCAAGACTTCTTTTTATATTACCTGTTTTACCTGAAACAAAACCTCTTCAGGCACCGGATCAGTTCATGGATGATTTCTTCCGGTTCTGAAATAATACAGTTTTTTTCATACATTGCCCGAAAT
>JBJEJD010000153.1:0-43267 GCA_051877705.1 Coprococcus sp.
CTGCTTCATCTGCTCGGCAAGATTGTCGGCATGAGCCAGAAGTTTATTTACTTCATCGAGAAAATATTGTCCCTCTGGAGTCAGTTCAAGACCGCGGCTTCGGCGATTGAACAGGACAACACCGAATTCCTGTTCCAGTTCCTTGACGGCGCTGGAAAGACTTGGTTGGGAAATATGCAGCTCTGCAGATGCCCGGGTAATATTATTGTATTTACAGATAGTCTGAAAATATTTCAACTGCGTTAAAGTCATAAAAACCTCTTTATACAAAAGTATGGTGATTGATATATAAAGAAGTATACCGCAGGCGGCTAAAACCTTCAATAAAGAATTTTTTGAAAGGAGTATTTATAATATGAAGGAATTATTAGAACTATTCATTGTTTTTGCCAAGATCGGTGGCTTTACCTTTGGCGGCGGTTACGCCATGCTGCCGATTCTTCAACGGGAAGTGGTGGAAAACAAGAAATGGGTAACCAGTGAGGAGCTGATGGATTATTATGCCATTGGTCAGTGTACACCGGGTATTATTGCTATCAATACGGCTACCTTTATCGGTTATAAACGTAAAGGGGTCATCGGCGGTATTGTAGCAACGGCGGGTTGTGTGACACCATCTCTGATCATTATCATGATCATTGCGGCATTTATTAACAGCTTTACGCATATTGTATGGGTACAGCATGCCCTGGCGGGAATTCGTGTCTGTGTCTGTATTCTTGTGCTGAATGCGGTGCTGAAGCTGGCGAAGAAGTCTCTTATTGATGCGGCTACCTATATTATATTTGCAGCTATTGTTGTTCTGTCATTGTTCACTGATGTGGCAGCATTTGTATGGATCATCTGTGCGGGTGTGGCAGGTATTGTTATTAAGACACTGATAGAGCGTGCAAAAGCGCAGAAAGCATAAGGAGGGAAAGAGATGCCATTATTATTACAGCTTTTCTGGGAGTTTTTTAAGACGGGTCTTTTTGCTATTGGCGGCGGTCTTGCGACATTGCCGTTCCTTTATGATATGCAGGCGAAGACGGGGTGGTTTACACTGGATGATATCTCCAATATGATCGCCATCTCTGAATCGACGCCGGGACCAATGGGTGTCAATATGGCTACCTACACAGGCTTTACATCCATGGGAGTTTTCGGCGGGATTATCGCTGTCGTGGGTCTGGTAACGCCATCTATTATTATCATTATTATTGTGTCGAATATTTTGGAGAAATTCAAGACAAATAAGTATGTTCAGTACGCCATGTATGGTCTGCGTGCTGCATCAGTGGGCCTGATTTCTGTTGCAGGTCTGCGTGTGGCCGAGGCAGCATTTTTGCGTACGCAATTATTCCAGCAGACGGGTTCTGTTATGGATCTGTTTAATTTAAAAGCATTTGTTTTTGGTGTTATTCTCTATATTGTCTACAAAAAAACTGATAAACATCCGATTATTTATATTATTGCATCTGGTGTGATTGGTGTTATACTTAGTTTGTAGGGTTTATTAAGCTTACGATTGATCGCTGCATGGGGTGGAGAAGTAAGCACTGATCTAAACATGCATGGATGAATTGTAAAAAGGAGGAACAAAATGAATTATAATGAAGTAATTGAGAAAGCACGCGGTAATATCGGCAAGTTCTGCAAGGCATGTCCTGTATGTAATGGTATGGCCTGCAGAAATACAGTGCCAGGTCCGGGAGCCAAGGGTGTTGGCGATACAGCGATCCGCAATTATCAGAAATGGCAGGAAATCCGTGTGAACATGGATACTTTATGTGCACCGGGGCCGGTTGATACTTCCCTGGAACTCTTTGGCAAAACATTTAAATATCCATTTTTTGCAGGTCCTGTGGGTGCGGTCAATCTGCATTACAGTGAAGCCTATGATGATGTTTCTTATAATAAAGTACTGGTATCTGCCTGTGCAGAGAATGGGATTGTGGCATTTACGGGTGATGGTACGAACCCAAAGGTTATGGAGGCGGCTACAGATGCCATCGCTCAGGCAGGCGGTATGGGCGTTCCAACGGTAAAGCCATGGAATATTGACACCATTCGTGAGAAGATGGAACTGGTGAAAAAATCAGGTGCGTTTGCTGTTGCCATGGATGTGGATGCAGCAGGACTTCCATTCCTGAAAAATATGACACCGCCGGCAGGCGGTAAATCCGTAGAGGATCTGAAAGCGATCGTTGAGGCGGCAGGTGTTCCGTTCATCGTAAAAGGGATCATGACTGTAAAGGGAGCTCTGAAGGCTAAAGAAGCCGGAGCAGCAGCCATCGTTGTGTCCAATCATGGTGGTCGTGTACAGGATCAGTGTCCGTCCACAGCAGAGGTACTTCCTGAAATCGTTGAAGCTGTTGGCGGCAGTATGAAGATTTTTGTAGACGGCGGTATCCGCAGTGGTGTAGATGTATTTAAAGCCCTGGCTATGGGTGCAGATGCAGTTCTCATTGCCCGTCCGTTTGTGACGGCTGTATATGGCGGCGCGGAAGAAGGCGTGGAAGCCTATATTAATAAACTGGCAGGTGAACTGGCCGATACAATGGCTATGTGCGGTGCTTTCAGTCTGAAAGAAATCACACGGGATATGGTAAGATAAAGAATTATAATCATGCAATAAAATGTATATAATAACATTCGGAGCGGTCTTTCTCTCAAAAAGAGGGCCGCTCTGGTTTTATATGTAGAATACATATAGTAAATTTATGCATCGTAAAATGTATTTTTATCTATACGTTTAAAAAAAAATATGATACAATGGAAAAAGTTTCGTAATGACAAGGGCTGGAGTAAGGACATAGCGGCCAAATGGCAGTTTTTATCCATAGACATTTGAAAACGGTCCTGGTTATAATAACAGCGGAATAAAATCGAAGGAGAGAGGAAAGTGGGTAAGTACATAGTTAAACGAATTGCATTGGCAATTGTCACGATCTGGGCGGTTGCAACCATTACATTTTTCCTGATGAATATGGTTCCCGGCGGACCATTCTTGTCAGAAAAAGCGATCAGCCCTGCAGCCACGAAGGCTTTGGAAGAAAAATACGGGCTGGATAAACCATTGATGGAACGTTATTTTACGTATATTAGTGATGCTGCACACGGTGATTTTGGCGATAGTCTGAAGCAGAGAGGCCGTACGGTCATGGATATTATCACCATGAAGTTCCCTGTATCGGCAAAAGTCGGTGGAATGGCCGTTGTTATTTCTCTGTGTATTGGCGTGCCGCTGGGTGTTCTGGCAGCCTATAAGAGAGGAACGGCCTTAGACAGTCTGTTCAGTGTTATAGCCACCTGTGGTATAGCGGTTCCGGGCTTTGTTATTTGTACGGTATTGATGTATGCGTTCGGTGTTAAGCTGCAATGGCTGCCGACACTGGGACTGAAAGACTGGAAGAGCTATATTATGCCGGTGGCGGCGCTGGCGGCCTATCCGACATCTTACATTATGCGTCTGATGCGTTCTTCCATGCTGGATGTTCTGGGACAGGATTATATGCGTACAGCCAAGGCTAAGGGTCTGTCACAGAAGGTTTCCCTGTTCAAGCATGCGCTCCGTAATGCTATCCTGCCGGTTATTACCTATGTGGGACCGATGACGGCTTATACCCTGACAGGAAGCTTTATTGTTGAGAAGATTTTTACCATTCCGGGACTTGGCGGAGAATTTATCAAGGCGATCAATGGCCGTGATTACACCATGATCATGGGAACGACGATTTTCCTGGCAACGCTGATGATTATTCTTAATGTGGTCGTAGATATTGTTTATAAGATCGTCGATCCGCGAATCAAACTGAAATAAACGGGAGGAAAGATACAATGGATAAGAATCCTTTAAGTTTTCAATTAAAATTAGATCCAGAAGACTTTCTTCCGGCTACAGATGAGGAAAAAGAGAGTCTGGTGGTGATGCGTGACAGTGTCAGCTTCTGGAAAGATGGTCTGAGACGTCTGCGCAGGAATAAGGTGGCCATGGTCAGCCTTATTATCATCATTATTATTATGATTTTTGCATTTATTGTGCCGTCATTTTATCCGTATTCCTATAAGACACAGATTCAGGGCGCCAATAATCTGGCCCCTATGCAGTATTCAGCACAGGAGCTGGAGAGGATCGCGGCCGGAGAAAAGGTGTTCCCTCACTTTCTTGGAACGGACAAGATGGGACGAGATTACGCTATTCGTGTTATGATGGGAAGCAGAATATCTCTGTTGGTTGGTATTGTTGCGGCAGCCATCATTCTGGTTATTGGTTCTATTTTCGGCTCTATCGCAGCCTTTGCGGGCGGATGGGTCGATCTGATCATGATGCGTATTGTTGATATTATTTATACGATTCCGGATGTTCTCCTGATCGTATTGTTGTCCTTTGCCCTGGATGCGCCTCTGGAGAAGCTGGCTCAGGTACCTGGTTTTGGATGGCTGTCTGTCATGGGCAAAAATCTGGTCAGCATCTTCGTTGTATTTGCCCTTCTGTACTGGGTGGGTATGGCCCGTATGGTGCGAAGCCAGATTCTGATGCTCAAGGAGAGTGAATATGTAACAGCGGCGAAGGCTCTGGGTGCTTCATCGAGCAGAATCATCAAGAAGCATTTGCTGACGAACTGTATTGGTACTCTGATCGTTACAACAACATTGCAGATTCCATCATCTATCTTTACAGAGAGTTTCCTGAGTTTCCTCGGACTTGGTGTCGCTGTGCCAATGCCATCCCTGGGAAGTCTGGCCAGTGATGCTATTAATGGATTGAATACGTATCCGTATCTGCTGTTTATTCCGGCGGCAGTCATCAGTTTGATTATCCTGAGCTTTAACCTTCTGGGTGATGGCTTACGTGATGCATTCGATCCGAAACTTAAGAATTAGGAGGGGCGTTTGAGATGGGAGAATATTTAGTAGATATACAGCATGAACGTCTTTCCTTCTTTACACCGGCAGGTGAGGTGAAGGCACTGAACGACGTTTCTATTCATTTGGGTGAAGGTGAGGTTCTTGGTATCGTAGGTGAGAGTGGTTCGGGCAAGTCTGTAACGGCCTACAGCCTGATGGGGCTGACCGCTTATCCGGGTAAACTAATCGGGGGTACGCTGGATTTCAACGGCCACCGTATCAATGATCTGACAGAAAAGGAATTCCGTAAGATCAGAGGTAATGAAGTGTCTATCATCTTCCAGGATCCAATGACCAGCCTGAATCCGGTGTATACGGTGGGCAATCAGATTGAGGAGGTTATCCGGCTTCATACGGACAAAAATAAAGCACAGGCCCGTGCCAGAGCGAAGGAGCTGCTGGAACTGGTGGGTATCAATGAACCGGAAAAACGTCTGAAACAGTATCCGCATGAGTTGTCCGGCGGTATGCGTCAGCGAGTGATGATCGCTATTGCGCTGGCCTGTGAGCCGAAGCTGCTCATCGCCGATGAGCCGACAACGGCTCTGGATGTAACTATTCAGGCTCAGATTCTTGAGCTGATGATGGAGCTGAAGGAGAAGCTCGGTATGGCCATCATCATGATTACCCATGACCTGGGTATTGTGGCCAGCATGTGTGAGAAGATAGCGGTTATGTATGCGGGACGTATTGTTGAATACGGAACAACGGATGATATTTTTTATAATCCAAAGCATGAATATACAAAGGGATTGCTCAGAAGCATTCCTAGACTGGATGCTAAAGAACATGAACGACTGGTGCCGATCGAGGGTACGCCGATCGATATGCTGAATCCGCCGAAGGGATGTCCTTTTGCACCGAGATGCAATAATTGTATGAAGATCTGCCTGAGAGAGATGGCGCCTGTGACCACGTTCGGAGATGTCCATTATACTCAGTGCTGGATGAATCAGAAGGAACAGATGGAAAGAGAGGCCGCCAATGAGTGATAAATTAGTTCAGGTAGAACATTTACAGCAGTATTTTCCGGCCGGTGGCTTTGGAAAGAACAAAAAATACGTACAGGCGGTGGATGATGTTTCTTTCTTTATCAACAGGGGAGAGACACTGGGCCTGGTCGGTGAGTCGGGCTGCGGCAAGACTACAACGGGCCGTACCCTTCTTCGTTTGTATGAGCCGACAGATGGCAGGATCATCTATGACGGCGATGTGATTTTTGATAAGGAGAAGAAGATCGCCGTGAATATGCTGCCATACCGCAAAAAGATGCAGATTGTATTCCAGGATCCCTATGCCAGCCTTGACCCGCGTATGACGGTAGGTGATATTGTAGGTGAGCCGATTGATATTCATCATCTGGCATCGTCAAAGCAGGAAAGATACGATATGATCATTGATATGCTTCAGAAGGTTGGTCTTAACTCTGAGCATGCCAACAGATATCCCCATGAGTTTTCAGGCGGTCAGCGTCAGCGTGTCGGTATCGCCAGAGCTCTGGCAGTTCATCCGGAGTTTATTGTGTGTGATGAGCCGATTTCTGCATTGGATGTGTCCATTCAGGCACAGGTCATCAATATGTTTGAAGATCTGCAGGAAAGCATGAACCTGACCTATCTGTTCATCGCTCATGACCTTTCTGTAGTAAAGCATATTTCCAACCGCATTGGTGTTATGTATTTAGGCAAGCTGGTGGAACTGGCTGACAGCTATGAACTGACCATGCACAGTCTTCACCCGTACACGAAGAGTCTGATCTCTGCTATTCCGATTGCAGATCCGAAGACGGCCAGAGCAAGTAAACGTATTGCCCTGGAGGGGGATGTGCCGAGTCCTTTGAATCCGCCTTCAGGCTGTCGGTTCAGAACGAGATGTCCATATGCGGACGAATTATGTGCCAGAGAGGTGCCTGAGTTCAAAGAAGTGGCAACGGGCCATTATGCTGCCTGCCACCATCTTGACAAATGTAACTAAAAGGTGCATATTTATAGTGATAAGCAATTGTGCGAAAAGCATAATGTTTATAGAGATTTAAAGGAGGAAAGTAACATGAAAAGAAAAATTTTGCCTTTTCTGCTGACAGTAGCCATGGTTGCTGGTCTTGTTGCCTGCGGCGGCAATTCCGCACCGAAGGAAACTACCGGCAAAGAAGCCGGCGGAGATGAAACTGCAGCAGAATCAACAGAAGCAGGTTCTTCAACAGGGGAGAAGGAATTGAAGGTTCAGGTTGGTCCTGACCCGGAGACAGTGGATCCTGCACTGAACAGTGCAGTAGACGGCGGTAATATGCTGCTGCACGCATTTGAGTGCCTTCTGACAGTTGACCAGGATTGCAATTTACAGCCTGGCCAGGCAGAGTCCTGGGAGACATCTGAGGATGGTCTTACATGGACATTCCACTTAAGAGAAGGCCTGAAATGGTCCGATGGCACAGATCTGACAGCGAACGATTTCGTATACAGCTGGAAGAGAGTATGTAATCCAGATGTTGCAGCTCCATACGCACAGACAGTTCTCGGTATGGTAAAGGGCTTTGATGAAGCTGTAACAGGCAATCTTGACGCGTTGGCAGTGACAGCACCGGATGATCTGACTCTGGTAGTTGAACTGAATACACCATGTACTTATTTCGGAAGCCTTGCAGCTTTCGCAACATTAAGCCCTGTTCAGGAGGCTACTGTTGAAGCTAATGGTGATGCATGGGCTACAAGCGCAGAGACATATATCTCCAACGGACCTTTCTACATGACTGAGTGGGTACCTGGTTCTCATATCACATTCAGCAAGAACCCATACTACTGGGATGCAGACGCTATCAAGCTTGACAAACTGACATTCGCTCTGATCGAAGATTCCAATGCAGCTTACAGTGCATATCAGACAGGCGAAGTTATGATGATCAAGGATGTTCCTACAGAGGAGATTCCAAGTCTGACAGGAACAGATGAGTTCTATGTAGATACTATTATGGGTACATACTATGTTTCCCTGAATCTGAACAGAGAGTGTTTCCAGGATGCAAGAGTTCGTCAGGCATTGAGCCTTGCCATCGATCGTAACTATGTTGCAGGAACATTGATGCAGGGTACTTACACAGCAGCAGGCAACTTCATGGGACCTGGCTGGGTAGATGCAGACGGTTCACAGTTTATTGACAATGCTAATGGCGGTCAGCCATACATCAACAATGATGATTTTGAAGGCAATCTTGCCAAGGCTAAAGAGTTAATGGCAGAAGCAGGTTATCCGAACGGTGAGGGATTCCCACAGATCGAGTATACAACCAATGAAGCTGGTTACCACAAGGTAGTTGCTGAGTATTTACAGCAGGCATGGGCTGAACTTGGTATCGATCTGAAAGTCAATATCGTAGAATGGGGAAGCTTCACACCAATGCGTCGTAATGGCGATTATGATGTTGCACGTAACGGCTGGGTAGCTGACTACAGTGATCCTACTAACCAGCTTGAATTGCTGTATTCAACCAACGGCAACAACGATGGTAAGTACAACAATCCTGAATTTGATGCAGCGCTTGATGCAGCAGCTGCAACTGTAGATCCGACAGAACGTTCCGCAGCTCTTCATCAGGCTGAGGATATCTTAATGGAAGATGCAGCTTGTATTCCAATCGCATACTACAATGACTTCTGGATGCAGAGCAGCAAGATCACAGGATCCTGGCATTCACCATATGGATACTGGTACTTCATGTACGCTGATATCACAGAATAATCTTAAATAATTATGTAAACAAAATAAGACAGCCTGTCATATGACAGGCTGTCTTTCTGTTAGCAGGCATCAAACAGCAGAAGAAGCTATGCGCCTGCTTTGTATTCTTTAATACGGCCATTGATATATGGTTCCATTACATCAAAAAATTCATTCCTGCGAATCCACCATTCATCCGGGGTGCTTTCTTTCAGAAAAACATCATCCAGAGAGTAAATATTGATAGTATCAATCTCTCCGTGAACAAAGCGGCAGAAATCTTTATAGCGGACTTTGATGATTTCTTCTGTATCCGGCATGATGAATAAGGCCTTGGAAACAAAAATTGCAAAAACCTGAACCAGTGCATTGTCGTGATAATTGCCTTCATCAATCCGCTGAGGTGTACTTCCCACATGGATAATGTCCTGCTGAGACATTTTGGAGCCAAGATAGTAGTCCATACTGTGAACAATGGCTTCCTCATAGGTCTCTTCCGGATCGCAGTGAGTTGTCTGGATCAGGTCGTATTTGCCCGGGTACAGCTCACGGTTCCTGGAGCGCTGCTGGAGAAGAAGGTAGGAATCTTTCTCCGTCGTTTGGAACATCCACACATGGGCAACCTGGTGGAGAAGTCCTTCTGTGTGCACCTGTTCTCTTGTAGCTCTTCCTATATTGTTCAAATCTTCATCGTAAATTTTTAGAATGTCGTCTCCTCTAAACATAATGTCTCCCCCGATAAAAAACATGATAAAACAAGTACGCCAGGGCATACTACTCCACTGATATTATAGTCTTCAGACAAAAATTTACAAGACACTTTATTAACAAAATACAAGAAAATTTTTGGCAAATTTAACGGTATCAGCGGCCGACAGAAAAAAATTTTCTGTTGACAGATTTTTGTGTTTGTACTATGATAACAAAGTGAATAATAACGAAGACGAAGACAGTAGCCCTGTGTGAAAGTTTCAGAGAACCGGCGGGTGGTGTGAGCCGGTATGAGTAGGACAGATGTGAAGATCACTTCCGAGTTGCAGGCTGAGCAGCGTTGGCTTAGTAGGCTGTGCCGGTTTTCCGCCGTTACAGGGAACGCATATGTCAGTATGTCGAAATAGGTGGTAATTTGTGAGAGTACGCTCTTATCCTGTTTCAGGATGAGGGCTTCTTTTTTTGCAAACTGACAATGAGCTTCAGGAAAACTAAAATCGAAATACATGGCTCATTGTGTAATTATCATTCAAAACAGGAGGAAATTCAATGTACGACAAAGTGAGTGCAAATCAGAATTTTGTTGAAAGAGAACAGAAAATTGAGAAATTCTGGGCTGATAATATGATTTTTGAAAAGAGTATTGAATTAAGGAAGCACAGTCCTGAATTTACATTTTATGACGGACCGCCGACAGCTAACGGCAAGCCTCATATCGGCCATGTTCTGACCCGTGTAATCAAGGATATGATCCCAAGATACAAAACCATGAAGGGTTACAAAGTTCCTAGAAAGGCCGGCTGGGATACCCACGGTCTGCCGGTGGAGCTGGAGGTTGAGAAGATGCTTGGCCTTGACGGTAAGGAGCAGATCGAGGCCTATGGTATGGAGCCATTTATCGGTCATTGCAAGGAGAGCGTCTGGAAATATAAGGGTATGTGGGAAGAATTTTCTTCAGTTGTCGGCTTTTGGGCTGATATGGAGAATCCATATGTTACTTATCACAATGATTATATTGAGTCTGAGTGGTGGGCATTAAAGCAGATCTGGGATAAGGGCCTGTTATATAAGGGCTACAAGATCGTGCCTTATTGTCCGCGTTGTGGTACACCTCTGTCCAGTCATGAGGTTGCCCAGGGATATAAGGATGTAAAGGAAAGATCTGCCATCGCCCGTTTTAAAGTAAAGGGTGAAGAGGCTTATATCCTTGCATGGACCACCACACCATGGACACTGCCGTCCAACGTGGCTCTCTGTGTGAATCCGGATGAAGTTTATGTAAAAGTTAAAATGAAAGAAGAGGACTATGTTTACTATCTGGCTCAGGCACTCTGTGATCAGGTATTGGGTGAAGATACTTACGAAGTTCTTGAGACATATAAGGGAACAGATCTGGAGTATAAGGAATATGAGGCTCTTTATCCGGTAGAGACGAAGAAAAAGGCCTATTATGTTGTCTGTGATTCATATGTTACCATGACAGATGGTACTGGTGTCGTTCATATTGCACCGGCATTTGGTGAAGATGACAGTAAGGTAGGACGTAAATATGACCTTCCGTTCCTGCAGCTGGTTGATGAAAACGGTATGATGACCAAAGAGACAAAGTGGGCCGGCCATTCCTGTATCAAGAGAAAAGACCTTGAAGGTGAGGAAGGTGTGTCACCGGAGGTTATCAAAGATCTGGCTGAGAGGGGTCTGCTCTTCTCAGCTCCGAAGTTCGAGCACAGCTATCCGCATTGCTGGCGCTGCGATACACCGCTGATCTACTATGCCCGTGAATCATGGTTCATCAAAATGACAGCCGTTCGTGAGGATCTGATCTGTAACAATAATACGGTTAACTGGATTCCGGAAAGCATTGGCAAGGGTCGTTTCGGTAACTGGCTTGAGAATATTCAGGACTGGGGTATCAGCCGTAACCGTTATTGGGGCACACCACTGAATGTATGGGAATGTGAATGTGGTCATCAGCATGCCATTGGCAGCATTGCGGAACTGAAGAGTATGTCCGACAATTGCCCGGATGATATCGAGCTGCATCGCCCGTTTATTGATGCTGTTACGATCAAATGTCCGCATTGCGGCAAGGAAATGCATCGTGTGCCGGAAGTTATTGACTGCTGGTTTGACTCTGGTTCCATGCCGTTTGCACAGCATCATTATCCGTTTGAGAATGAGGATCTCTTTAAGGAACAGTTCCCGGCAGACTTTATTTCAGAGGCTGTAGACCAGACAAGAGGATGGTTCTATTCCCTGATGGCTATTTCCACTCTGCTGTTTAATCAGTCTCCATTTAAGAATGTTATCGTTCTGGGCCATGTACAGGATGAGAATGGTCAGAAGATGAGTAAATCCAAGGGGAATGCCGTTGATCCGATGGAAGCACTGAGAGAATATGGCGCTGATGCTATCCGCTGGTATTTCTATTCCAATTCTGCTCCGTGGCTGCCGAACCGTTTCCACGGCAAGGCTGTATTGGAGGGCCGCAGCAAGTTCATGGGTACACTTTATAATACTTATGCATTCTATGTGCTGTATGCAGAAATCGATCAGTTTGATCCGACAAAATATACACTGGATTATGATAAGCTTCCGGTTATGGATAAATGGCTCCTGTCCAAGCTGAACTCTGCCGTAAAGGCCGTAGATGATAACCTTGCTGCTTATAAGATTCCGGAGACCGCAAAAGTTCTCCAGGAATTTGTTGATGATATGAGTAACTGGTATGTCAGAAGAAGCCGTGAAAGATTCTGGGCAAAGGGTATGGAGCAGGATAAGATCAATGCCTATATGACCCTGTATACAGCCCTTGTGAACATAAGCAAAGCGGCAGCTCCGATGATTCCGTTCATGACAGAGGAAATTTACAGAAACATCGTTGTCAATGTGGATCAATCTGCGCCGGAGAGTATCCATTTCTGTGACTTCCCTGAAGTCAATGAAGCATGGATCGACAAAGCGCTGGAGGAGAACATGGATAATGTTCTGAAAGTCGTTGTTCAGGGACGTGCATGCAGAAATACGGCCAACATTAAGAACAGACAGCCAATCGGCAGGATGTATGTGAAAGCACCTTTTGAATTGTCTGATTTTTATAAAGAAATCATCGAGGACGAGTTAAATGTGAAGGAAGTGGTATTCACTGATGATGTCAGCGCGTTCACATCCTATAGTTTCAAACCGCAGCTGCGCACTGTTGGTCCGAAGTATGGCAAGAAACTGGGTGGTATCAAACAGTTCCTTGGCAGTGTGGATGGCAATAAGGCGATGAACGAGCTGAAGACAACAGGTAAGCTGACCTTTGATGTGGGCGGCGAAGAGGTCGTTCTCCTTGAGGAAGATCTGCTGATCGATGCTGCACAGATGCCGGGTTATGTATCTGATACAGAGTATGATACAACGGTTGTACTGGATACGAATCTGACTCCTGAACTGGTGGAAGAGGGATTTGTACGTGAAATTATCTCCAAGGTTCAGACTATGCGTAAGGAAGCAGGATTCGAAGTTATGGATCATATTCGTATCTATTTTGCTCAAAATGAAAAGATTAAATCGCTGGTTGGTGTAAACAGTGCCGAAATCAAGGACGAAGTATTGGCAAATGAAATTTGTTTTGATACAATCAATGGGTATAGCAAAAACTGGAATATCAACGGCGAAAAGGTCGTGATCGGCGTAGAAAAGGAGAATGCTTGAATGACTGCAATGACAACAGATACTGCGAATATATCATTTGACAAAGAGATTTTTAAAAAAGAGATTCTTAATAATATTAAATATTTATTCAGAAAAACACCGGAGACAGCAACTCAGCAGGAATTGTTCCAGGCTGTGGCCTATGCTTCCAAGGATATGATCATTGACCAGTGGCTGAATGCGCACAAGGAATATGAGAAGCAGGATGCCAAAACTGTTTATTATCTTTCCATGGAGTTCCTCATGGGCCGTGCTCTGGGCAATAACCTGATCAATCTCTGCTGTTACCAGGAAGTAGCTGAGGTCCTTCGTGAGATGGGCATTGATATTAATGTAATTGAAGACCAGGAGCCGGATGCGGCTCTTGGTAATGGTGGTCTGGGCCGACTGGCAGCATGCTTTATCGAGTCGCTGTCTACTTTGAACTATCCGGCTTATGGATGTACGATCCGTTACAAGTATGGTATGTTCAAACAGCAGATCGTCAATGGCGAGCAGGTGGAAGTGCCGGATAACTGGCTGAAGAACGGCAATCCATTTGAGGTTAAGCGTCCGGAGTATGCTCAGGAGATCAAGTTCGGCGGTTATGTACGTATTGAGTATGATCAGAAGCTTGGCCGCAACAGATACATTCAGGACGGTTATCAGTCTGTTATGGCGGTGCCATATGACATGCCGGTTGTAGGTTACAACAATGGTATCGTCAATTCCCTCAGAACCTGGGATGCAGAGCCTCTGGTACAGTTCAATCTTGATTCCTTCGATAAAGGTGATTATCAGAAGGCTGTTGAGCAGGAGAATCTGGCCAAGAGTATTGTTGAGGTCCTTTATCCGAACGACAATCATTACAGCGGTAAGGAGCTTCGTCTGAAACAGCAGTACTTCTTTGTATCAGCCAGCCTGCAGCAGGTGATCAAGAAGTTTAAGGCGGTTCACGACGATATTCATCAGCTGCCGGATAAGGTTGTCTTCCAGCTGAACGATACGCATCCGACAGTTGCGGTGCCTGAGTTGATGCGTATTCTTGTGGATGAGGAGAATCTTGACTGGGATGAGGCATGGGCTATCACTACAAAGTGCTGTGCATACACCAATCATACAATTATGGCTGAGGCTCTTGAAAAATGGCCGGTAGACCTGTTCATGAGACTGCTGCCTCGTGTTTACCAGATCGTTGAAGAGATTAATAAACGTTTCCTTATTGAAGTTGAGGAGAAATATCCGAATCAGTACAGCAAGATCCGCAATATGGCAATTCTGTATGAAGGTCAGGTACGTATGGCCAATATGGCAATTATCGCAGGCTTTTCTGTAAACGGTGTTGCCAGACTGCATACGGAGATTCTGAAGAACAGAGAGCTGAAAGATTTCTATCAGATGATGCCTGAGAAGTTCAACAATAAGACGAATGGTATCACTCAGAGACGTTTCCTTCTCCATGCCAATCCGCTGCTGGCTAACTGGGTGACAGAAAAACTGGGCACAGATGAGTGGATCACCAATCTGCCTCTGCTGAAGGGACTTGCGCCGCTGGCCAACGATTCCAAAGCACGCAAGGAGTTCCAGGAGATCAAGCACCAGAATAAACTGCGTCTTGTTGAATATATTAAAGAACATAACCAGATTGAAGTTAATCCGGATTCTATTTTTGATGTTCAGGTTAAACGTCTGCATGAATATAAACGTCAGCTGATGAACATTATGCATATCATGTATCTGTATAACAAGCTGAAAGAGAATCCACAGATGAACTTCTACCCGACAACATTCATTTTCGGTGCGAAGGCTGCAGCAGGATATAAAACAGCAAAACAGACCATTAAGCTGATCAATTCTGTGGCAGATGTCATCAATAATGATCCGGCAGTTAATGACAAGATCAAGGTTGTTTTCATTGAGAACTATCGTGTATCCAATGCAGAGATCATCTTTGCAGCCAGTGAAGTTTCAGAACAGATTTCAACGGCCAGCAAGGAGGCTTCCGGTACAGGTAATATGAAGTTCATGCTCAATGGCGCTATCACACTTGGTACAATGGACGGTGCCAATGTAGAGATTGTTGAAGAAGTTGGTAAGGAGAATGCATTTATCTTTGGTATGAGCTCCGATGAAGTTATGGCTTATGAAGCCAACGGCGGCTATAAACCAAGAGAGATTTATAATCAGGATGAAGATATCCGTAAGGTTATGAATCAGATGGTTGATGGTACTTATTCCAATGGTAATACAGAAACATTCAGAGAGTTGTTTAACTCCCTGATTGAGAGAGATATTTATTTCATTCTCAAGGATTTCAGATCCTATGCTGAAGCTCAGGCAAGGGTCAATGAGGCTTATAAGGACAGCAAGAACTGGAATAAGATGGCTATTCTTAATACGGCGTGTGCCGGCAAGTTCTCATCTGACAGAACGATTGAAGAGTATGTGAAGGATATCTGGCATCTGGAAAAGGTATATGTTCGCTAAGATATTTTGATTCTGATAATTAAAAGGGCCAATGTATGATTAATGCCAGTCATGCACTGGCCTTTTAAAATGGAGATTTTTTCCATAAATTTACTTTAAAACAGGTTTGCCATTTGCTGTAAAAATGATATACTATTTTAAGATAAAATATATGGAGGCTTTATATATGGAAAAGTTAATCACAGTTCGTGAGTTATATAAGAATCCGGAGAAGTACATTGATACAGAGGTGTCCATCGGCGGATGGATCCGCAACGTCCGTGATTCTAAGACTTTTGGATTCCTTGTTATTAATGACGGCACATATTTCCAGACACTGCAGGTTGTTTATGATAATAAGCTGGACAATTTTGCCGAGATCAGCCATTTGAATGTGGGTGCTGCTGTTATCGTATCAGGTCAGCTGGTGGCTACACCGAAGGCCAAGCAGCCTTTTGAGATCCAGGCATCCAGTGTAAAAGTTGAAGGTGTATCTACACCGGATTACCCGCTGCAGCCGAAGCGTCATACTTTTGAATATCTGCGTACTATTAATCATCTGAGAGCCAGAACCAATACCTTCCAGGCTGTGTTCCGTGTGCGCTCACTGATTGCTTATGCGATTCATCAGTTTTTTCAGGAGAGAGATTTTGTTTATGTACACACTCCGCTGATTACAGGCAGTGATTGTGAAGGTGCCGGTGAGATGTTCCAGGTGACCACCATGGATCTGAACAATGTACCGAAGACAGAGGATGGTCAGGTGGATTTCAGTCAGGACTTTTTTGGCAAACCGACCAATCTGACAGTCAGCGGTCAGCTCAATGCAGAGACCTATGCGATGGCCTTCCGCAATGTTTATACATTTGGACCGACATTCCGTGCCGAGAATTCCAATACGACCCGTCATGCGGCAGAGTTCTGGATGATCGAACCGGAGATCGCTTTCGCCGATCTGTCTGATGATATGGCACTGGCTGAGAGCATGATGAAATATATCATCGATTATGTATTGGAACATGCACCGGAGGAGATGAAGTTCTTCAATCAGTTTGTGGACAAGGGGCTGCTTGAGAGACTGGAGCATGTGAAGAATTCCGATTTTGGCCATGTAACTTACACAGAAGCTATTGAACTTCTGGAGAAGCATAATGATAAGTTTGATTATAAGGTCAGCTGGGGCTGTGATCTTCAGACGGAACATGAACGTTATCTGACAGAGAAGATCTTTAAGCGTCCGGTATTTGTAACGGATTATCCGAAGAATATCAAAGCTTTCTATATGAAGCAGAATGATGACGGGAAGACCGTTGCAGCCATGGATCTGCTGGTACCGGGTATCGGTGAGATCATTGGCGGAAGTGAACGTGAGAATGATTACGACAAGCTGTTGAACCGTATGAATGAACTGGGCCTTAAGAAAGAGGACTATGAGTTCTATCTGGATCTGAGACGTTATGGCTCTACCCATCATGCAGGTTTCGGCCTTGGTTTCGAACGCTGCGTTATGTATCTGACCGGTATGGGCAATATCAGAGACGTTATTCCGTTCCCGAGAACAGTCAATAATTGTGATTTATAACAAGAAGAATTAAGAAGCAGCAATGAGGCTGCGCACAGGTTCTTTGTCAGAATTCCGGTGAGGAAGTGAGGCAGGCGGACCGGGGCGCAGCCTTTCATATGGGAGAGAAGAGAGTTTTGAGTGAGATAATCAATGATTTGATATTCAGTATCAATACAGTGCTGCCTGTTTTCATTGTTGTGCTGGTGGGATATGTGATGCGTAAAAGAGGAACGGTGGATGAACATTTTGTCGGGTCCATTTCCAATGTTGTCTTTTATTATGCCCTTCCGGACCGGATGTTTCTCGATCACAGGAGGAAATAGTGTCGGTATTTGTACTGTTTGCTGTTCCAACGGCAATGAATGTGTTTATAATGACAAAGAGTATGGGCGGGGACGATGGTCTGGCGGCCAATGCCATTCTTACGTCTGTCCCCGGCTCTGTAGTAGCGATGACTGTGGGGATCTATCTGCTGAGAATGGCAGGTATCGTATAGAGAGAAATTATCCTTTTTTTGCGTCTAATTTGCTGGCTATCAGAACTGCCAACTGGTGGATAAGAAGAGCACCGGCAATCATGGCCAGAATATAAATACATATGCCTGCAGGACGGCCAAGCAGTCGGTCGATATCGCCAAAGATTAGCTGTGTGGACATTTCCCATGGTGAAATATAAAAAAGATTGATGTTTCCATGGGAATGCAGCAAGGCATTCAGCATTTCTGCAATGACACAGAAAACTGCAAAAAGGGGCAGTGTTGAAAGAAAGCCCTGATGTGTCAGATCGGCCTGATGGCTGAACAGAATGAAAAATCCAATAAAAATGAGAATCAGATGCCAGATGATTCCGTGAAGGGTCAGCGTCCAGTAACTGTGAAAGATACCTGATGGGTCGATAAACGTGGCAATAGCTCCCATCATATTGAAATCCAGCAGAAAGGTGCAGAGTATTCTGTGCCTTTTTGGATTATGTATCAGGGGGAGCAGCGGGCAGAGGTACATAGGAAGGCTGCATAGTTGAAAAGGGAAAATCCACCAGTCAAAAAACTGCTCGTTAACAACGAAATAATTCATCAGCTGTTTATAAAGTTCTCCGGTCATGAGGATCAGGCCGGCTGCTGCGAGAATCCGGTTAAAGCGGTGCAGAGAATCCGGCGAGCGAAGCAGCCATGCGGTCAGTACAGCCAGAGCTGTTCCGGTAAAGAAGGAAACGAGATGAAAAAGGCCATAGAGGGATGGTATGGTCATGGGCCAGGCGGTCCATTTGAGAAAAGCTGTTAAAGCAGTCATGCATTCTCACCCTTTCATTCTGGTATACATTGGTAAGCGTATTATCAGATGCTATTAATAGTATAGCACAAAAGACAGAAATAATTATTATGTTTCATCAGGATTCTCAATGGCAATTGGTTCAAAAGCCAGAAGTACAATACCGATAAAAAAGTTTCATGGTAGCATATCGGTCTGGAAAATGATATACTGATTAGGACAGTGATTATGATAACAGGAAAGGAGTTTCTGATTATGAAGGAAAATAGAGTGGCAAGGGTCATGGAGGTTCTGAAGAAGATGGGACTCAGTCAGATCCTGATTGTGGATCCAATGTCCATATATTATCTGACGGGGGTCTATGTGGCGCCTTTTGAGCGGTTTTATGGTCTGTACCTGAGAGCGGATGGACAGCATAGATTATTTTTGAACAATCTTTTTAATGTGTCTCAGGAGGTGGGGATAGAGAAGGTATGGTATTCCGATACGGATCCGGTGATGGAAATGGTGGCAAAATCTATGGATAAGACAGAGCCGTTGGGTGTGGATAAGGATCTGAAGGCCAGATTTCTGCTGCCGCTGATGGAGATGAAAGCAGCATCTGGATTTGTCAATGCTTCGCTGGCTGTCGATCAGACCAGGGGCATTAAGGATGCCAAAGAGCAGGAGAAGATGCGGGTGGCCTCGGATATTAACGATAAGGCTATGGCACGATTCAGAGAATTGATTCATGAGGGTGTGACGGAGAAGGAAGTTGCCGACGGCATGCTGAAGATTTATCTGGAACTTGGAGCCGATGGTTATTCCTTTGATCCAATTGTATCCTTTGGATCCAATGCGGCGGATCCTCATCATGAACCGGACGATACGGTGCTGAAGGCCGGAGATTGTGTCCTCTTTGATGTGGGCTGCATCAGGGACAGCTATTGTTCGGATATGACCCGTACCTTTTATTATAAAGAGGTCAGCGAAGAATGCCGGAAGATATATGATGTTGTACGCGCAGCCAATGAAGCAGCCATTGCAAAGATCAAGCCGGGTGTACCACTGTGTGAGCTGGACCTGACAGCAAGGAATCTGATTACAGATCAGGGATATGGTCCGAACTTCAATCATCGTCTGGGGCATTTTATAGGCTTAAATGAGCATGAATTCGGGGATGTTTCCTCTGTGAATACACAGAAGGCCGAACCGGGGATGATCTTCTCCATCGAGCCGGGCATCTACCTGACGGACAATACAGGTGTCAGAATAGAGGATCTGGTGCTGGTTACGGAAGAAGGCTGTGAAGTGCTGAATCATTATCCGAAGGAACTGGAGATTATTGGATAAAAATAAAAAGGGCTATGACAGATGATAATATTTTCAGCTGTCATAGCCCTTTGATATCGTAATCATTAAACCCTGATCTTCGTACCCTTGCCTCCCCGGTTGGCCAGTTTGAGCTTATTCAGGATAACTTCCTTATCATTGTGGATAATCTTACATTCCTGGCTGCTGTCCAGTGGATAAACTGCCTCCACGCTGTCGGCAGCGGTCAGGTTAATACCTCTGACACCAATGGCGGTTTTCTTCATCTCCGGAATGTTTATCATAGGGAACCGAATGAAATAACCATTCTTCGTCTGCAGGACAAGCTGATTGAAATTGTCTGCAGTGCAGATTGCGATAAGGCTGTCACCTTCAGCCAGCTTGGTGGCTGCAACAGTTCGCTTTGTTACATCGAATTCACTGCCGGTCACCAGCTTCAGCATACCTGTTTTTGTAGCAAAGAGCAGTCTGGATTCACGGATGCTTTCGAGATTGCATATATGGATGATATTTTCTCCGGAACTGTCGTAGTTGCCCAGATTGTCCAACGGTACAGCCTTGTCCCTGAAACGGCCGAATGGCATATCGGCAACTTTAATCAGATGCAGGCGTCCCGTATCAGTGAAGATGCAGGCTTTATCAGTGTTCATGCAGCTGATGACATATTTATTCTCCGAGACGGCAGCTTCGCGGTTCCTCTCAAATGTTACTTTATCGATGGTTCTGGCATAACCGAAGCGGTCAATGAGCAGTACGACCTCCATGGCTTCAGGCTTCTTTTCTTCATACACCACAGCACCCACATTTTCAATGGATGTCTTTCTCGGGGTGGCATAGGTTTTTTTGATGGCATCCAGTTCCCTGGTAATGACGCGGGACATGCTCTTATGGTTTTCCAGAATATCTTTATAAGAAGCAATATTTTTCAATGTGGCATCGTGATCTTTGATCAGGGCATCCATCTCAAGGCCGATGAGCTTGTACAAGCGCATCTCAAGGATGGCGGTCGCCTGGCGTTCTGTGAAATCCAGTCTGGAGGCTGCTTTTTCCGAGGATTTTGTCTTGAAACGGATACCTTCTGTTATACCGGACATGAGGCAGGCTTTGGCTTGCCGGATATTTTTGCTTCCCCGGAGGATCTCGATGATCAGGTCAATGATATCACAGGCTCGCATGAGGCCTTCCTGTATTTCCTGTTTTTCCAGTTCTTTCTCAAGCAGCTTCTGATATTTGCGGGTATTTAGTTCGTACTGGAAATCGAGGAAATATTCAATGATACTCTTCAGACCCAGTGTCTCCGGACGCCCGTCGGCGATGGCCAGCATGTTGACACTGAAAGTGTCTTCCAGTCGTGTTTTCTTATAAAGCAGCGCCAGCAGGTTGTCCACGTCGGCCTGTTTCTTCAGTTCCAGTACGATGCGGATGCCTTCCTTGGAGGACTGATTGGAAATATCAATGATATCCGTTGTCTTTTTGGTCTCTACGAGGGAATATACATCATTGAGGAATTTGCCGATATTGGCGCCGATCATGGTGTAGGGGATCTCTGTGATAACAAGACGCAGTTTGCCGCCTTTGTCATGTTCAATCTCTACACGGCCCCGCAGCTTGATCTTGCCGCTGCCGGTCTCATAAATATTTAATAGTTCGTCTTTATTGATGACAATGCCGCCTGTCGGAAAATCTGGTCCCTGAATATACTGCATCAGTTCTGCCGTTGTCAGCTGATCATTTTTCATATAAGCTTTGACAGCGTCAATGACCTCACCCAGATTATGGGGAGGTGTGCTGGTCACCATACCAACGGCAATACCGTCGGAACCGTTGATCAGAAAGTTTGGCAGCCGGACAGGGAGGACAGTTGGCTCTTTTTCGGTCTCGTCAAAATTCGGCATGAAATCAACAATATCTTTATCCAGATCGGCCAGAAATGCCTCCTGAGTGACCTTCTGCAGGCGTGCTTCAGTGTAACGCATGGCGGCGGCACCGTCTCCTTCGATAGAACCAAAATTGCCATGGCCGTCGACCAGAGGCAGCCCTTTCTTGAAATCCTGAGCCATGACAACCAGTGCTTCATAGATGGAACTGTCACCGTGCGGGTGGTATTTACCCATGGTGTCACCGACGATACGGGCACATTTACGGTATGGTTTATCATAACGGATGGCCAGCTCATACATATCATAGAGTGTCCGGCGCTGCACCGGTTTTAATCCATCCCGGATATCCGGCAGTGCGCGGGATATAATAACGCTCATGGCGTAATCGACGTAGGATTTCTGCATGATGTCTGCATAATCCGTGCGAATGATCTGTTCCTGTATCATGCATATCCCTCCTTAAATATCAAGCTCAGCATCATGAGCATGCTGATAAATAAAAGCCCTTCTTGGCGGGACATCCGGTCCCATGAGCAATCCGGTTATATCGGATGCAATTCGGGCATCATCGATTTCTACTTTCTTCAGAATACGTGTTTCCGGATTCAGCGTTGTCTCCCAGAGCTGGGAAGCATCCATTTCACCGAGACCTTTGTATCGCTGGAGGGTAAAACTGCCCTTGTGGGTTTTGCGGTATTGTTCGAGGGCTTTATCATCGTAAAGGTACTCTTCTTTGCCTTTGGCAGGCATGACCTTATAAAGGGGCGGCATGGCAATATAGACATGGCCTTCATAGATCAGTTCCGGCATGAAGCGGTAGAATAATGTCAGCAGCAGTGTACTGATATGGGCACCGTCCACGTCAGCATCGGCCATGATGACGATCTTGTTGTAGCGAAGCTTTGAAATATCAAAATCGTTGCCGTAGCCTTCAGAAAAGCCGCAGCCGAAGGCGTTGATCATGGTCTTGATCTCGGCGTTGGCAAGAATCTTGTCGATGCTGGCTTTCTCCACGTTGAGAATCTTGCCGCGGATAGGGAGGATTGCCTGAAAATGCCGGTTCCTGGCCGTTTTGGCGGAGCCGCCGGCAGAATCTCCCTCTACAATAAATATCTCACAGATAGTGGCATCACGGCTCTCGCAGTTGGCAAGCTTTCCGTTGGAGTCAAAGGAGAACTTCTGCTTGGTCAGAAGATTGGTTTTGGCCTTTTCTTCGGATTTCCTGATTTTGGCAGCTTTCTCGGCGCAGGAGAGAACAATTTTTAAAGTGTCCAGATTCTTGTCAAAGAAACGGACAACTTCTTCGTTGACGATTTTGCTTGTGGCCTTTGCCGCGTCCTGATTGTCCAGCTTGGTCTTGGTCTGTCCTTCAAAGCGGGGTGCCGGATGCTTGATAGAAATGACGGCGGTCATGCCGTTTCTGATGTCTGCTCCGGTGAAATTCGCATCTTTTTCCTTCAGAGTGCCGATCTCGCGGGCATAGGCATTCATAATGGTTGTGAAAGCCGCTTTGAATCCTGTGATATGAGTGCCGCCTTCCGCATTGTAAATATTGTTGCAGAAGCCCAGCACATTCTCATGGAACTCATTGACATACTGAAAAGCTCCCTCGATGGTAATGTCTTCGGATTCGCCTTTAAAGCATATAACATCGTGAAGCGTTTCTTTGTTCCTGTTCAGATCACGGATAAAACCGGCCAGACCTTCTGGTTCATGGTAAACGATATGTTCTTCGGGATTGATGCGTTTATCTTCATATATGATGGTAAGTTCCGGATTCAGATAGGCTGTTTCGTGGAGACGGCTCTTGATCTCGTCCTCTTTGAAGTCCGTTTTTTCAAAAATTTCCTTGTCAGGAAGAAAAGAGATGGTGGTACCTGTCTTGCGGGTATTGCCGATGACCGGCAGGAGACCGTTCTCCAGTTCAATAGTCGGTATGCCCCGGGCATAGCGATCATGATGAATGCATCCTTCGCGGCTGATGGTCACGTCCAGCCATTCAGAGAGGGCATTGACGACAGAAGAACCGACGCCGTGAAGACCGCCGCTGGTCTTGTAGACGGAATCATCAAATTTGCCGCCGGCATGCAGTGTTGTAAAGACGAGTCGCTCTGCAGACATGCCTTTCTTGTGCATACCGACGGGAATACCGCGCCCGTTATCGGAGATAGTGGCGGAACCGTCTTTATTTAATGTGACATGAATCTCACTGCAGAAACCGGCCAGATGCTCATCCACAGAGTTGTCTACGATCTCATAAATCAGATGATTCAGACCTTTGCGGGACACACTGCCGATATACATGCCGGGACGCTTGCGGACTGCTTCCAGGCCTTCCAGTACAGCAATACTGTCAGCATTGTAGGAATTGGTCGTTGTCATAGTGTCATCCTTTCAAATTAATATCGATCAATCCAGACAGGCCATTGCCTGTCTGGCGGAATAGTTACAAATAAAATCAGATAGCTGCAGATATTTTGCAGTGCTTCTATCTTATACCAAGAGGAAAGAAACTGTCAAGCGGTCACAAATTTTCCTGTTGAATTTGTTGCTGTTTTACTATATAGTATTAAAATAGGGAAAAGGATAAATTCTAAGCAAAGGATGTGACGTATATGTTGCGAGTTGGTATGCTGACCAGTGGTGGTGACTGTCAGGCTTTGAATGCAACCATGAGAGGTGTTGCGAAGACTTTATATAACGCAAATCCCGACACACAGATTTTTGGTTTTGAAGAAGGCTACAGAGGCCTGATGTACAATGATTATATTTTAATGAAACCCGGTGATTTTTCAGGTATTCTGACAAAAGGCGGAACGATTCTTGGTTCTTCCAGGCAGCCGTTTAAACTGATGCGGGTGCCGGGTGAGAATGGATTTAACAAGGTGGAGGCTATGAAGGCCACCTACCGCAATCTGAAGCTGGACTGTCTGGTCATTCTGGGAGGCAACGGCACCCAGAAGACGGCTAATCTGCTGAGTGAAGAGGGACTGAATATTGTTTCCCTTCCTAAGACTATTGATAATGATATTTATGGTACTGATATGACCTTTGGCTTCCAGAGTGCCGTTGACATTGCGACCAATGCCATCGATTGTATTCACACAACAGCAGCGTCCCACGGACGTGTTTTTATTGTGGAACTCATGGGGCACAAGGTAGGCTGGCTTACATTACATGCAGGTATTGCCGGTGGTGCGGATATTATCCTTCTGCCGGAGATCCCATATAGCTTTGATTCTGTATTGCTGGCTATTAAGCGCCGGAACAAGACAGGTAAACGCTTTAGTATTCTGGCAGTTGCCGAGGGAGCTATTTCCCAGGAGGATGCCAAATTATCCAAGAAGGAATATCAGAAGAAGAAAGAGGCAAGTCCGTTCCCGTCCGTATCCTATGAAATTGGCAAGCGGATTCAGGATGCACTGGGTCAGGAAGTGCGTATTGTTGTTCCGGGTCATACACAGAGAGGCGGAAGCCCGGATGCTTACGACCGTGTTGTAGCTACCCGTCTGGGAGCAGCGGCAGGCCGTATGATTCTGGAAGGCAGATATGGCTGCATGGCAGCCTTCAGGAATAATGAGATTGTTTCTGTACCGCTGAAAGAAGTAGCCGGCCGTCTTAAGACGGTTGATCCGGATTCTGACATCATTCGTCAGGCCCGGGATCTGGGAATCAGCTTTGGTAACGAATAATTATAAGGCAGGAGGCGGAAAATGGCTTATCAGGCATTGTACCGTAAATGGCGTCCTTCCGGTTTTGATGAGGTCAGGGGCCAGGATCATATTGTAACGACTTTGAAAAATCAGATACAGATGAACCGCATCGGCCATGCTTATCTCTTCTGTGGGACCCGTGGTACCGGCAAGACATCCATTGCCAAGATATTTGCGAAGGCGGTGAATTGTGAGCATCCGGTGAATGGCAGCCCATGTAACGAATGTGCCATGTGCAGAGCGGTCAATGAACAGCGTTCCATGAATGTCATCGAGATAGATGCCGCCTCGAATAATGGTGTGGACAATATCCGTGAGATTAGGGATGAGGTGGCCTATTCTCCGTCAGAGGGGCGCTATAAGGTCTACATCATCGATGAAGTGCATATGCTTTCTATTGGAGCTTTCAATGCACTGCTCAAGACTCTGGAGGAACCGCCGTCCTATGTCATATTTATTCTGGCAACGACAGAGGCGCATAAGATTCCGATTACCATTTTGTCCAGATGCCAGCGTTATGATTTCAGGAGAATTTCGACGGGAACTATCGCGGGGAGGCTTCGGGAGCTGGCAGATGCGGAAGGTATTGATGCGGAGGATGCAGCACTGAACTATGTGGCCCGTATGGCCGATGGCTCCATGCGTGACGCTTTAAGCCTTCTGGATCAGTGCAACGCATTTTATATCGGACAAAAGCTGAAATACGAGAATGTGCTTGAAGTCCTTGGGGCAGTTGATACATCTGTTTTTGGACGCTTGCTGAGATATGTCGCTGTTCAGGATACGACGGCAGTCATCCGGCTGGTGGATGAGATCGTCATGCAGGGAAGAGAGCTGACACAGTTCGTAGTGGATTTTACCTGGTATCTGAGGAATTTGCTGATGATACAGAGTTCTGGTGATCTGACTGATCTGGTGGAAGCTTCGGAAGAGCAGCTTCGGACCATGCAGGAGGAGGCTGCGCTGGTGGATGCCAATACATTGATGCGGTATATACGTATTTTTTCGGATCTGTCCGGTCAGGTGCGTTATTCTACACAGAAGCGTGTACTGGTGGAGGTGGCGTTGATAAAGCTGTGTCAGCCGGCTATGGAACGCAATCTGGATTCGTTGATGAATCGTCTGTCTATTCTTGAGCAGAAGGTGGCTCAGGGAATCGTGGCGGCGCCACAGACAGCAGTGGATGTTCAGGGTGATATGCCTGGCGCAGGCGGCAGCGGAGCAGATGCGGTAAAGCCTCAGCAAAAGGCATTATCGGAAGATATTAAGCTGATTATTAAACGATGGAAACAGGTGCTTGAGGATCTGTCGCCGAGTATGGGGCTGATGCTGAAAGGCGCCCACATATCGGAGGGACCGGATCATCAGCTGATGATTGGTCTTGCCGATGAGATGCGATATGGATATTTTGAGGATGAGAATCACCGGCAGACACTGGAACAGGCCCTTAGTGAACGGGCCGGCAAGGAAGTCAGGGTTGTGCTTGTGAAGCTTCAGCAGGAGGCAGCAGCCGGTGATTTTATAGACCCTGTACAGGCATTTCAGGGTATAGATATTATTTATGAGGATTAGGAGGAATAGTAATGGCAAAAAGAGGTGGATTTCCAGGTGGTATGCCTGGTAATATGAATAATTTAATGAAACAGGCCCAGAGGATGCAGCGTCAGATGGAGGAGGCCCAGAAGGAGCTTGAGACTAAGGAAGTAGAGGCTGCTGCAGGTGGTGGAGCTGTAAAGGTAAAGGTATCCGGCAAGAAGGAAGTGCTGTCTGTTACCATTGATCCGGAGGTTGTTGATCCGGATGATGTGGAGATGCTGCAGGATCTGATCGTTGCTGCCACTAACGAGGCGCTCCGCAAGATGGATGAGGTGTCTCAGTCATCCATGGCTAAGATTACAGGCGGTCTGGGCGGAGGATTCGGATTCTAATGGATGCATACAGCAGTCAGATCAATAAACTGATTGAGGAATTGTCGAAGCTGCCGGGAATCGGCACCAAATCGGCGCAGCGGCTGGCTTTTCATATTATCAATATGCCAAAGGATCAGGTGGAGAACCTGGCCGGCACGATTGTGAATGCCAGACAGAAGGTGCGGTACTGCAGCTGCTGCTGGAATCTGACGGACAGTGAGTTATGCCCGATCTGCGCCAATCCCAAAAGGGATCCTCACACTATTATGGTGGTGGAGACGCCAAGGGATCTGGCAGCTTATGAGAAAACAAGGAAATATGAGGGGGTCTACCATGTACTCCATGGGGCCATTTCTCCAATGCTGGGGGTAGGCCCTTCTGACATCCGGCTGAAGGAACTGATGACCCGTTTACAGGGTGATGTGACAGAAGTCATTATTGCAACCAATTCTACATTAGAAGGCGAAACAACAGCCATGTATATCAGTAAATTGATCAAGCCAACGGGTATCAAAGTGACGAGAATTGCCAGCGGTGTGCCGGTGGGCGGTGATCTGGAATATATTGATGAGGTGACTTTGCTGCGGGCCCTTGAAGGCAGAACAGAATTATAAATTATATAAGCACAAATTAATAATAATTATAGAGGGGCTGATATCATTGTGAATACGGCTCCTTTTTTTACAAATGTATATTACCTAGTTCAATATTGTAATATATTACAATAAAACATGAATTATAAGTGATTATATGACATGAACTAAAGTTATATAATAATTATATTACAGTAAAAGAGTGGGTAAGTGGATGAATCTGCAAATTGGTAAAACGGTTAAAAATTTAAGGTTAAAAAATAATATGACGCAGGAACAGCTGGCGGAAGCCATTGATGTCTGTGTGACATATATAAGTAAGATAGAAAATAACCGTGTAAATAATATCAGTCTGTCGATAGCCTGTGACCTGGCGGATGTATTACATGTCTCCGTTGGCTATCTGATAGGGCAGTCTACGGAGACAGAAATGATGGATGAGGAAATGACCAGAAAGTTCGCAAAGTGTTCATCTTCAGAGAAGCGGAAGGTTTTAAAGATAATGGATATTTTAAGAGAAGAGGATGAATAAAGAAGTAGCAGCCGGACCAGACTGGTTCAGCTGTGGTTGTTTAAATATTTCAATAGTATCAATATCAAAAGATATATATCATGGTTTTGTAAAATTAATAAAAAGCAAAAAGAGAAGCCGTTATTCATAGTATGAATAGCGGCTTTTAATGTGCGATTTTTCTTATAGTAGAGTACTGTATGACCAGCTAAAAAGATAAATACAGTATCTTATTTCTTATAATTGTATCATAATTTGAAGCCTTGTCAACGGGAGCAAATTGAAAAAAGCTGAAATTTTCCGGAGCAATTATATGGATTTAGCATTATTAAGGGTCATTTTTTGGGTATGGTTTATTCAGAGACCACAGATATGGAAAGGAATATGAATATGGGACGACGTGGGGAAAACATACGAAAGCGCAAAGATGGTCGTTGGGAGGCCAGAATTATATGTAGCTATGATGGAAATGGAAAAGCAAAGTATCGTTCCTTGTATGGAAAATCATATTTTGAAGTAAAGGAGAAGAAAAAGTGTTTTTTGCAGAATCTGGCACAGAATGGACAATCGTCTTATTCTTACGGTCAAAGTACTCAGAAGGTTAAAATGAACCAGGTTGTAAGGGAATGGCTTGCCAGTAAAAAAGATTCTGTTAAAGAATCCACATATGTCAATTATTTGAATCTAATTGAAAAGCATATCCTTCCTGAACTTGGCGATTATTATACATCGGCCATTACAACGGCTATTTTGGATAATTTTCTGCGCGAAAAGCTGCGTACAGGAAGGTTGGATGGTACAGGCGGGCTATCCCCCAAAACAGTGTCGGACATAAGGTCTGTTTTATTAATGATTATTGAATTTGCCAGACAGCAGCGTTATACCTGTGATGTCGATGCCAAGGTTTTCTATCCTCACAATAGTCATCCTCAGATGGAGGTGATGACAAGGATTGAACAGGCAAAATTAGAACGAATTATCTTTGAGGATCCGCAACCTCTGAATCTGGGAATTATAGTTGCATTATTTGGGGGATTACGTATTGGAGAGGTGTGTGCTTTACAATGGGAAGATATCAATTTAGAGAGTGGAACTATTCAAATCAGGAAAACGATGCTTCGTATCAGAGATTTGGCTCCTGATTCTGTGAAGAGGACCTGTATTCTTATTGATAAACCGAAAACAGAAAGTTCTGTTCGTTCGATTCCTCTTCCTTCATTTGTTGTTTCTGTTTTGAAAGAAGCTGAAAAAGAAAAGTCCTGTTTTCTGATCACAGGTACGCCGCAGTTTGTGGAGCCCAGGACATATTTAAGTAAATACAAAAAGATATTATCTAAGGCGGGGCTGAAATCATTTACCTTCCATGCCCTGCGCCATACATTTGCTACGCGTTGTATGGAAAATGGATTTGATCCAAAATCGCTGAGTGAGATTTTGGGTCATTCAAATGTCAATACAACCCTGCAAAGGTATGTACATCCTTCCCTGGATGTCAAACGTGAACAGATGGAAAGGCTGACAAAAATTAGTGAGTAGGGTCAAAATAGGGGTCTGTATTCCTGTAAAATAACGAATGCAGAAGCGAATACTGAGAAATTATCATACAGTACTCTACTATAAGATGGACAGATTTATGTGTAGATATTTTAAATATCTGATTTTTAGTATAACCGAAAATGAGGTGATAATGTATGAAAAGAAAATGGTCAACACCATCTCTGTCTGTTGTACCATGCGATATTGAAAAACTCGGAGACATCAATGCATTAAGTGATGCAGAATTAAAAATAAAACTTGAAGAAAATGGATATTCCTTTAAACGAACATTCCAGTCAAAATGTAACTATGTCCATCGCCGGATTGCTGACAGTGAAGTGCTTATATCCATTGGAGAAAATATTGCTAATTTCAATGGATATATAGAACTGAATGCAAGTGCGGCTTTTTTGTGGGAGGAAATGAAAGAACCACGAACTGCTTCTGAGTTGGAGCAGGCATTGGAACAGCGATTCAATATTCCACATATGAGAGCGGTGGAGGATGTACTGGATTTCCTGAAAGAACTGCAGGACCATGATATGGTTCTGGTTTCATAAGGAGGTGCATGCCTGTGGCAGAAATGGAACCACAGAGACTGGAAAAGATGCCGGAACGCAATCCTGTTAATGGCACCTTCGAATTGACGATTCGCTGTAATCTTCATTGTAAGATGTGCATGTTTCGCCATGATGACAGCGAGAATGCAGAAATCATGGAAAAAGAACTGACTGCTGATCAGTGGATTGATATGGCCAGACAGGCAGCGGAGGCAGGAACAATGAGTCTGCTCATTACGGGCGGAGAACCGATGCTCCGGCCAGATTTCTGTGAGATATGGGAAGGCATCTATAAGCAGGGGTTTATTATGGAACTTTATACCAATGCCACATTAGTAACGCCGAAGGTTATGGAGACCCTGAAAAAATATCCGCCTCATAGAATAGGCGTTACGATATATGGGGCAAGCCCTGAGACCTACGGGAAAGTGTGTGGAAATGAGGGGGCGTTCGAAAAGATGCTGGATGGTGTGCATCGATTACAGTTGTTGCCATCCATTTTGGAATTCAGAACGACGTTGATTAAAGATAATTTTTCTGACTCAACCGGTATTGATAAGATGGTTAACCATGAGTTTGGAGTACAATATAATGTAAAACAGGCATGTCCGATTAATAAGGCTGTTCGTGGAGCGTCTGCGGATGTAGAGTCTTGTCGAATACCACCAGAGTTGGATATGGAGATGAAGACACGCAGGGTAATAGAGAGGGCTCGTAAAATTATAGGAGACAGGTTCAAACTTGAAAATTTGATTGTTACCCGAAAAAACAACACTACTGTACAGGCAACAGGAGAAGAAAAAACAGTTACTTTTTTTGGCTGTCAGGCTGGAATATCTCAATATACCATCACTTATTATGGTAATTTATTGGCATGCCAGATGATTGGTGCGTTTGAATTGAATGTCCTTGGTGATGGGTTGAAGGCGGCATGGGAAAGGTTTCCTTATGAGGTACACATTCCCAATACAGAAGTGAGTTGTGAAGGTTGTGAATATGTGGAAACATGTCAATCCTGTTATGGTTCGCGTTATGCGGAAACAGGAGATTTTAATGGTTGTTCTGACTACATTTTCAGAACAGCTAAATCAAGAAAGCAATATGAATCATTTTTAGGAGGGATTAGTGATGGAAAATATCAGATATGAGAAGCCGGTTATGCACTTTGTAAGTTTGAGGAATAATAAGGATGTAGCAGAGTCGGAAGGACCATGTATGGCTCAGGCTGCACATGGACAGAAAGAATTTTATTATGATGCACCGGGGGATGGGTGGGTTATAATTAAACCATTAGGTGAAAATTGTAACGGTAAAGCTGATTTTTACTATTATGATAATCCCCAAATAGAGGGATCAGTTGATATTAAGGCTCAAACGGAAGCTATAGACAAAGCAAAAGCAGCACTCGAGGCTGATAAGCAAGCGTTTACAGGAGCATATCTGGACCCTCAACCAAGTTGGAGCTGATTGTTTTTTATGGTTTTCGAGATGTTATGTGCAGGTTTTTGCTTTCGATTTCAGGATTTTTCTCATAATATTATTTTAAGTACTTGGAGATGGAAAATGGATCCATGGAGTATGTATTCAATATTTGGAGATTGCAAATATGATGTTATATTGATTAGGCAGGAATCGAAAAAACAGATATTATTAGAATCAGTGTCTCAAATTTGTAAAGAAAAAGCCGGTTTTTTTGAACGACAAATATCTCGTCTTCAAAATAATAACACAGTGTGGAATTTTGTCCGAGTAGCAGAAAAAAAGATATATCTTCAATTTGAAGTGAATTCAAATTGGGATTCTATTACTCTCTTAAGGGATATTACTGCGACTCAGGGGAGTATGGCCTTTGAATATTTAGGACATATCATACCCCATGTTTTGCTAAAACATGATATCCTCACCTTTCACGGTGTTCTGATGGAATATGAGGGGCAGGGAATTATCATCTCTGCTCCTTCTGGTACTGGAAAGACAACCCATGCCCGGCTCTGGCGGGATTATAAAAATGCGTTGATTATTAACGGTGACCGTGCCACATGCCGGAAGGTGGACGGAATCTGGACCGGATTTGGTCTGCCATGGTCCGGGACCAGTGGAGAGCAGATCAACAGAAGTGTTCCATTAAAAGCCCTGGTGGTATTGGAGCGGGGAGAAGCCAATGAAGCTTGCCGTATGGCTGGTCTGGAAGCTTTTGGTGCCGTATTGCCGCATGTGCAATGCCCGGTATGGGATAAAGAGCTTGTTGGCAAAGCAATGGAATTAACAGATGATTTTCTCAGGGAAGTACCTGTCATACGCTTACGATGCCGGCCGGATGTAGAGTCGGTGGAAGTACTAAGGAATATTCTGGGGGAAATTTAAGATGGAAGAAGAGAAAAGATGGATTTCATCGGAGGAACTATTTTCAGCCATTGGAGAACTGCTTGCCGAGAACCGGCAGGCGGTTTTTACTGTCACTGGGATGAGTATGTGGCCGTTTTTATGTCATGGCAGGGATCAGGTGGTTGTTGAAAAATGTGATGTTCGGCAGTTGAAAAAGGGAGACATTGTCTTGTTCCAAACACCACTGGGAAATTATGTTTTGCACAGAATCATTGGCCTGTCCAAAGATAGATTTGAGAGTATGGGAGATGGGAACTGGTTTGAAGACGGATGGTTTCCAATGTCCTGTGTTCGGGCGAGAGTAGTAAAAATCATCCGAAAGGGTAAAACTATTCAATGTGATAACTGTAGATGGAGAATAGTATCCGAAGTATGGGGACTGCTGTATCCGATCAGAAGTCCCATACTCCGGATGCTGACAAGGATTGGACGGTTGAAAAATCGTATTCGTCGCAAATAATTGAATATGTTATATAGAAAGTGTCATATCGCCATGTTTGATCAGGTTCTTTTTCCTCATGGCTTCTGAGAACAGAAGTGTGAGAACTGCCGGAAGGACGAAATGGAAGAGGACGATTTTGATCAGAACAATGGTCGGCTCTTCGGTGGCTGTCATCGTCTGCCAGGTCATGATCTGGCCAACAAGACCGGAAGTACCCATACCGCTTCCTGTGGCATTATTAGTCATACCGACGAGGCTGCTGATGGCAATCGGTCCGAGGATTGCCGAAGAGAGTATTTCCGGGATCCAGATCAGCGGATGGCGGACAATATTCGGTACCTGCAGCATGGATGTTCCGATTCCCTGAGCCAGCAGGCCGCCCACTCCATTTTCACGGAAGCTGGCAACAGCGAAGCCTACCATCTGACAGCAGCAGCCGATGGTGGCAGCACCTGCGGCAGGGCCGGAAAGGCCAAGGATGATACCAAGGGCAGCAGAACTGATCGGCAGGGTTAAAACCATGCCCATGATAACAGAAACAACGATGCCCATGATGACAGGCTGCTGTACAGTTCCCCAGTTAATAATATCGCCGAGGCGGGTCATGATAGCTGATACAGGCGGTCCGACGATGATGCCGGCAATACCGCCGGTGATAATTGTAATGGCCGGGGTAATGAGAAGATCCAGCTTGGTTTTTCCAGCCAGGATACTGCCAAGAGCGATACCCACAAGAGCAGCAATAAATGCTGACAGAGGATCACCAGGGCCGGTAAAGACAAGTGCGCCGTCAGAAAGTATTTTCCCGGAGATAATGCTGGTAGCATAGGCACCGATCATGCCGGCGGCAGCTGAGGAGAGAACGACATAGGTTGATGATTTATATTTGTAAGCGACACCAACACCAATGCCGGCGCCTGTCAGACGCTGCGCTATCACGGCGAAAAGTCCGAGGTAGTAGCCGAAGTCACCGCCAATCAGATCAGCAATCTGTTTTAAGATCGTTCCAATAATCAATGTGGAAAAAAGGCCGAGAGCCATGCCGCTCAGCCCGTCAATAAAGATCAGATTCAGTATTTTTTTAATCGTTGACATAGTAATCTCCTTTGCAGTACAGACAATTGTCTTGTCATGAATATGTTTGAAAAAAGGATACCTTTTAGACAGATACAAGGTATCCTTTTTCTTTAAGAGCGCGTTCAATATTGTCAAGAATGGCTTCGGAACGGGCCTCAACAGTATGGTAGTGGATACCGCCTGCAATGATATTCAGCGGTTTGGCCCGGGTATTCTTCAGGAGCCGACAGAAATTCGCCACATCACTGCGGTTTTCCAGAATCAGATTGCCGCTGATCTGTCCATATATCTCATGCTCAATGATAACATCCATTACTTTGCCGCCCTGATCGACAATAGTGTTAAGTTCATCTTCTATGGCTTCATCTGTATGATTAACACAATAAGTCCGATGACAGATAGCAGGTTTATTATTGTATAGAATATATCCTTTTGTTGTTGCCAGAATATTCTGGTTCACAGCGCGGAGCAGGGCGATGTCCTGGACAATGACCTGTCGGCTGACGCCTAATATTTTTGAAAGGCTGTTGCCTGACACAGGGCGATCACTTTGGGTCAGAATATCCAGCAGCTGCTGTCTTCTTGCTTCTCCTTCCTGCATGCATATCTTCCTTTCTTTCCTGATTTGACAGTCTCTGCAGATATATTATATTGGATGCAGTACCGTCTTTTGTAATATATGATACCTGCAAAATAATTTTTTGTAAAGAGAAAAAGATGTGTTATAATGAATGACGAGGTGAATAGAATGATGAAATATTACAATCAGACAAATTATCCCCATGTTCCCTATCCGACGCTGACGGATATGCCTGAACTTGGCCGTTCCAATACAACAGTGAGAGATGCCGGATGTGGTTTATGCGCATCCTGTATGGTTGTTGAAAATATGACGGGGGAATCGTTCCCTCTGATTGACTGTCTGGAAATGTCCATCAATGTAAATGCCAATCATAGTCCGGGTACGGATCTGAGTGTGCTGGGGCCATATATAGCTGAAAGGTTTGATCTGGACCTTGTCATCACGGATGATCCGGAACTGCTTCGTGAGCATTTGAAGAAGGGATATATGGCAGTAGCATGTTCGGCGGGTGACAGGCCGGAGGAAGATTACATAGGTGTATTTTCTCATGGCGGACATTATATTGCTGTTGTTGGGATCGAAGACGATGGTGAGCATATTATTGTGCTGGATCCTTCTCTGGTGCCGGACAAGTATGAGGAAGAAGGACGTCGGGATAAGGTCATTGTCAATGGCAATATTCTGCATACTACCATGACGGTTCTGGCTGAGGACTGTCGTTACAGAGAGATCCAATATTATGAAGACGGTGATTTTAAGAAATGGCTGGAGCAGGCAGAGGATGATGCAAATCGCGACCGATATTTTCTGTTCAGCCCCGGGAAGGAGAAATAAAAATGTCAATTGATAAAGTGAGAGCTTTTTTTGCCGGCTATGGCATAGAAGACCGTATTATGGAAATGGATCAGTCCAGTGCGACTGTTGAACTGGCAGCTCAGGCTGTAGGCTGCGAGCCGAGTCATATTGCCAAGACCATGTCTTTCCTGCAGGGAGAGAAGGCAATTCTTATAGTGGCAGCGGGCGATGCTAAAATCGACAATAAGAAATATAAAGCACAGTTTCACACTAAGGCAAAAATGATTCCTTTTGATGAGGTGGAGCAATGGATCGGACATGCACCGGGAGGTGTCTGTCCATTTGCAGTAAAAGAGGGTGTGGAGGTTTATCTGGATGATTCTCTGAAGCGTTTTGAAATCGTATATCCGGCAGCAGGCAGCGGAAACAGCGCCATTGGTTTGAACCTGGAAGAATTGGAGAAGTATTCAGGATCTCTGGCCTGGATAGATGTATGTAAATATTAATGGTGAAAAAATACAACCGTTCAGTCGATAAGGTTTATGTCTGAAAAACCTGTTTGTCAAAACAGGTTTTATAAAAAAGCTGAAAGACTGAACGGTTGTATTAAAATAATACTCTTTAATAGTTTATTTGTAGAAGGCCAGAAATGCCTGATAGGCTTCATAGACATCCAGCTTGGAGATGATTTCCATCGGAGCATGCATTGACATGACAGGAACTCCCAGATCGACCACATCGATATTGAGGCCTGCGACATACTGGGCTACTGTACCGCCGCCGCCCTCGTCAACTTTGCCGAGTTCACCGGCCTGCCAGTAGACACCGGCATCCTCCATAATGGCGATGACCTTTGCCATGGTTTCGGCACTGGCATCACTGGCACCGCCTTTGCCTCTGGAACCGGTATATTTGGTCAGAACACAGCCTTTGCCAAGATAGCTGGAATTGTTGGCTTCGTAGACATCCGGGAAGGTTGGGTCAAATGCGGCCCCCACATCTGATGAAAGGCAGAGGGCATTGGCAATCATATCTTTGTATGGGACACCGCCGTTTTCTGCCAGATATTCCAGATAATGGCGGACATAATCGGAATTAAGACCGGTATTTCCGACAGAACCGATCTCTTCCTTGTCGGTCAGAATGGTAACAGTGGTAAAAGTCGGGGTGATGCTGTCCAGCTCTGCACGAAGGGCAGGGTAAGCACATACTCTGTCATCATGACCGGCGGAGGCGATGAGACTTCTGTCAAAGCCCACATCTCTTGCAGGTCCTGCAGCAACTGCTTCCAGTTCTGCCCGATAGAAATCGGCTTCGGTAATGCCGTATTTTTCATTTAAGATAGAGAGAACCATCAGTTTAACCGGATCCTTCAGATCCTTCTCCGGATATGGCAGAGAACCGATAATAATATTCAGCTCTTCGCCTTTGATACCTTCACCGAGTGTGCGCTGGTTCTGACGGGCGGACAGGTGCGGCAGCAGGTCACTGATATAGAAAACAGGGTCGGATGGATCTTCGCCGATATTGATGGTCACGGCTTCACCGTTCTTCTTGTAAATCACACCGTGAAGAGAAAGCGGAATAGTCGCCCACTGATATTTGCGGATACCGCCATAATAATGGGTCTTAAAATAGGCAATATCATTCTTCTCATACAGCGGTGTCGGCTTCAGATCCAGTCTTGGTGCGTCGATATGGGCAGCATTGAGACGGATACCTTCATTCAGCGGGCGTGTACCGAAGGTGGAAGCGATGATGGACTTGCCGCGATTATTGAAATAGACCTTGTCGCCCGGCGCATAGACTTTTGATGGATCAAAAACGGTATAGCCGGCTTCCTTCAGCATGGCTTCTGCCTTGGTTACACATTCGCGTTCTGTTTTTGCTTCTGATAAAAAAGCTTTATACGGTTCACAGAAAGTCTGTGCAGCTTCGATACGTTCGGGTGCAGCCTGAGCAATGGAAGGAAATTCCCATGTCAGCTGTTCCTGGAGTAATTGTCCTTTTGTCTTTTCATTCGTATTTTCCATAAAAAAATCCCCTTTATGATGTAAATGATATTATTAATTTATTCGCACACTTTTTTATAACAGTTCGCCAATATAATCTGTTGTCATGCGGACTGCCTGATCGATAAAAGCCTGAAGCGGACCATTGGAAAGCATGGCAATACGCGTGTTGCAGCTGTCAAATGGAATCAGTATCCGGCGGGCTTTGCTTGCGCTGATGGCCTGGGCCATGGCAGGAGTCAGTTCGCCGAGAATGGAGTTCGCAACCACAATGGCTACAACGCCGACAATAATATCGGAACGTTCGGCATTGATAATAATGGCGTTCTCCCCTGTTGCACCATCCGTTGCACCGCCTCTGAGCATATTGGAGGTAGCCAGGGAATTGGTTCCCAGAGCCCGGACGGTTACCGGCAGATCTTTTGGAAGAATGGCGGTTAGTGCATTAATGTACTGGCGGCCTATACCGCCGCCCTGACCGTCGATAACACTGATAAGAATATTTTTCTTCTGCATAGTAAATCCTTTCTCTTCTATTGTCACTTGTATAAGTATACATGATATAAATGAAAAAAGCAATAGAAGTGCAAACCGTCCATTGAGAGAATACATTAGATTTAAATTATTATAAAGTTGAACAAAATGGGAAAGGGAAAATAGTTTATATTTAACAATTTTGCTGCTTTTAAACAAAAAAGGGTTGCAGTTAGTTGAACAATATGCTAAGATAAAGCTGTGATTGGTAACGTTACCGATAACGTTGCCAAAATGATATCGTATTCTCCGTAAGGGGACAATCATGAATAACAGGAGGAGTATCATGAAAAAAGGTAAAAAAATTGCAGCTGTCCTTTTGACAGCAATCATGGCAACAAGTTTACTGGCAGGCTGCGGCGGTTCCGGAACTAAGACGGAAGATACCAAGGCACCAGAGACACAGGCAGCAGGTGAAACACAGGCTGCGGCAGAACCAGGCACAAGCGGCGGTTCAGGAAGCGTTTATTATCTGAACTACAAACCTGAAGTAGATGCACAGTGGCAGGAACTGGCTGCTTCTTACACAGAGCAGACAGGTGTACCTGTAACAGTTGTTACAGCAGCATCCGGTACATATGAGCAGACATTGACATCTGAGATCGCCAAGAGCGAAGCTCCTACATTATTCCAGATGGAGAGCAAGACATGGATTCCGAACTGGGGCCAGTACTGCTATGATCTGACAGACAGCTTTATTAACCAGCATTCCACATATGAACCGATGACCAATGAAGATGGTCAGGTAATCGCTGTTCCGTTTGCAGTAGAGAGCTATGGTATTATTTACAATGTAGATCTGCTGGATGAGTACTGTGCATTGGACAATGCAGTAGTTGCCAGCGCTGATGAGATCACAAGCTTTGATACTCTGAAGGCAGTAGCTGATGATATCCAGGCAAGAAAAGATGAACTTGGTGTAGAAGGTGCTTTCTCATGTGCAGGTCTTGATGGATCTTCTTACTGGAGATATTCAACACATCTGGCTAACATCCCGACTTACTGGGAGATGGTAGACAAGGGTGTTACTGAGTTGAAGGCTCTTGACGGCACACACGTAGAGAATTACAAGAATCTGGTCGACCTTTACTTCACAGATTCCACATGTGATCCTGCATTATTAAGCGGCAAGACACTTGATGATTCACAGGCAGAGTTCGTTGATGGCCTGGCTGTATTCTATCAGAATGGTACATGGGCATGGAATAAAGGCGGCGATTTGGATGGTATGAATATTGCATTCCTTCCTCTGTATTCAGGCGTTGAAGGTGAAGAGGACAGCATCGGCGTATGTACAGGTACAGGTAACTACTGGTGTGTTAACAAGAATTCTTCCGAAGAAGATATTCAGGCAACACTTGCATTCCTTGAGTGGGTAATCTCTTCTGATGAAGGTAAGGCTATGCTGGCCGGCACAATGGCATTCAACTGCCCATTCGATACATTTGCAGATTATCCAATCGAGAACCCATTATTCGTAAGTGCTAACGAATATGTTGCTGCCGGCAAGACCACCGTTTCCTGGATGGGTATGGAAAGCCTGCCTACAGAGAACTGGAAGTCTGATCTTGCATCTGCACTGATCGAATATGCTCAGGGTACAGCTGACTGGTCTAATGTTGAGAAGGTATTCACTGAGGAATTCGCTTCAGAATGGGAAGCTAATCAGCAGTAAAATATCGATAACTGGTCATTAACATATTGAATGAATTGGGAAGAATGGCTGGATGACAGCCATTCTTTCTTAAGTTAAGAGGTAAGTTATGGAGAAAACATTAAAGAAATATTTCCCTATTTTTGCACTGCCGACGGCGGCGGCTTTTGTTATCGGGTTCGTTGTACCTTTTATCCTGGCTGTTTATTTGAGCTTTTGTTCATTTACAACAGTTACAGATGCCAAATTTACGGGCATCAGTAATTATATTAAAGCGCTGCAGGACAGTACGTTCATGCATTCGGTGCTCTTTTCTGCTGTATTTACAATTGTTACGGTTGTTTTGATTAATGTACTTGCTTTTGCAGTTGCTTTGTGTCTGACACAGAAGATCAAGGGTACAAACTTGTTCAGAACAGTCTTCTTCATGCCGAACCTGATCGGCGGTATCGTACTTGGCTATGTGTGGCAGCTGCTTCTCAATGGTGTGCTGGCATATTGGGGCAGAACATTGACATACAGTTCCGTTTATGGTTTCTGGGGTCTGGTTATCCTGCTTTGCTGGCAGCAGGTTGGCTATATGATGATTCTCTATATTGCCGGGCTTCAGAATATTTCCACAGACATGCTGGAAGCTGCTGAAGTAGACGGTGCCAATGCAGTTCAGCGGTTATTCAGGATTATTATTCCGACGGTCAGACCGACCATCGTTATCTGTACCTTTATGACATTGACCAACGGTTTCAAGCTGTTCGACCAGAACCTTGCATTGACTGGCGGTGAGCCGTCCCATGGAACAGAAATGGTGGCTCTGAATATCTACAATACATTCTACGGCAGTACATCCGTATTCAGAGGTGTGGGACAGGCCAAGGCGGTTATCTTTGCTCTGATTCTGGCTCTGATCGGTGTCCTTCAGATGCGGTTGACTTCAGGAAAGGGGGATAAGTGATTATGAGACGAAGCAAACAGGGATATAAGTCCGTACTGACGGTTATATTCAGTATTATATCAGTTATTTATGTTATGCCTATAGTGCTTGTTATTATCAACTCCTTCAAGAAGAAATCCAAGATCAGTCTGGATCCGTTTGGATTGCCGACGGGCAAGGCTTTCAATGGCTGGGATAACTATATTAATGGTATTCAGAAGATTGAATTCTTCAAATATTTTGGATACAGTTTGTTTATTACAATAGGGTCTGTTCTTGCTATTCTGATACTGTGTTCTATGTGTGGATGGTATGTAACACGTGTGCAGACCAAGATTACAAAGATTTTGAAATATTCCTTTATCTTTTCAATGGTTGTACCTTTCCAGATGGTTATGTTCACTTTGGCGAAGACTGCAGATACATTGAAACTCAATACACCATGGGGAATCATCATTATTTATCTGGGGTTTGGCGCCGGTATGGCGGTGTTTATGTTCTCCAATTTCGCCCAGAGTATGCCGATTGAGATTGAAGAGGCAGCATGTATCGATGGATGTAATCCGATTCAGATGTATTTCAGGGTCATTCTGCCAATCATGAAATCTACGATTGTATCTGTTGGCATTCTGGAGATCATGTGGGTATGGAACGATTATCTTCTGCCATATCTTGTATTGGATATCAAGAAGTATAAGACTATTCCGATTGTTATCCAGTATCTGAAGGGCGGCTTCGGTACTGTTGATATGGGTGCGATCATGGCATGTATTGTTCTTGCTATTCTGCCGGTTATCATTATTTACGTATTCTGCCAGAAGTACATCATTGAAGGTGTTGTTGCAGGTGCGGTAAAGGGTTAATGATCATATAATGATTAAGGAGTAATAACTATGAGGAAATATAACAGCAATGATATTACAGAACTTCAGAAAGCTTCCGAAACCATTGAAAGTGATGGGCTTAAGATTCTCCTTAAGAAAATCCCGGGAGTGACGAAGGCAGGATATCTGGATCCCTATGAGAAGGCGTGCCAGGAAGACAACTGGGTCGCTCAGCAGAGAGAGACAGGGACAGGCGATACAAAGAATGCCATTGAAGCCATTCGTGAATCTATGGGGTTTCCGAATTATAATTTAAATCAGACAGAGATCTACACCGGGCATGAAATCCTGGAAGTGGAAGACCGGAAGGTTGGTCTCTGGCGTTATTACAAAAGACGTACCAGCAGCAGGCGGCGGCCGGCATTGGTCTATATTCATGGCGGCGGATGGATTGGAGGAACGGTATTTACCGTGGAGAATCCATGCCGTCTCATTGCGGAACTGGCCGATGCCATTGTATTTAATGTGGAGTATTCCCTGGCACCGGAGCATCCTTTCCCGGCCGGATTCAATGATTGCTATGCTGCTGTGAGTCATATATATGAACATGCCGATGATTACGGCATTGATGCATCCCGGATTGCCGTTGCCGGTGACAGTGCCGGCGGCAATCTGACGGCAGCTATATGTTTGAGAGCCCGGGAAGAAGGCAGGCAGATGGTTGCCGAGCAGATTCTTCTGTATCCTTCGACTGTTTTACTGGATGGTGGTGCGCCGGGTTATCAGTGGCGTTCGGATGTCTATGATATTGCACCGGGCAATGAAGAAGAGATACGTCCTCTTCTGAGACTGGGCAATGATGCAGATTCAGAACGGGAGCTGATGACAGATGCCTATATTACGGACAGAAGTCTGGCAGAGAACCCATATGTCAGCCCGATGCTTGCAAAAAGTCATGAGCGGCTGCCGAAGGCTTTGATTGCAGTGGCTGAGTTTGACGGACTCAGACAGCAGGGAGAATTTTACGGCTGGCAGCTTATGCAGGCAGGCGTAGATGTCAGGACTCTGAGATATTGTGGTGCTTCCCATGCTTTTATAGACCGTCTTGGTTATGTGCCTTCGGCGGAAGATATTTGTATTGAGATTGCCAGTGAGCTTAAGAAGCTTTAAGGATATGGGAGGAAGAACTGATGAAGAGACAAAGCGGTATGTTGCTGCCTATTTCCAGTCTGCCTTCTAAATATGGTATAGGCACCTTTTCAAAAGAAGCGTATGAATTTGTTGATCTGCTGCATGAGACGGGGCAGAGCCTGTGGCAGGTATTGCCTATCGGCCCTACCGGATATGGGGATTCACCATATCAGTCATTTTCAACTTTTGCCGGGAATCCTTATTTTATTGATTTGGAGCAGTTGATCAAAGAAGGACTTCTGGCGGAAGAGGAATGTGAAAGCTTTGACTGGGGCAATTCTCCTGATGCCGTTTCTTACGATAAGATCTATCTGGGAAGGTTTAAGCTGCTGAGGAAAGCCTATGAGCGTTACCCGGCAGATAAGGGAGACGAAGTTAAGGCGTTCTATGAAAAGAATATTTTCTGGTTAAAAAATTATGCTTTGTTTATGGCTGTCAAAGACTATATGAATGGGCAGTGTTGGACTCAGTGGCCGGATGATATCCGTATGCGGAAGGAAGATGCCGTTGCCCGATATGAGGAGGAACTGGCGG
>JBJEJD010000154.1:0-10813 GCA_051877705.1 Coprococcus sp.
CTTAGGAGGCGGTCGCTCTATCCTGCTGAGCTACGGAAACATTCACAGCAGATGGCTCAATGAACCATCTGCTTGATTATCATACTATTTCTGGCGTTAAAAGTCAAGCCTTAATAAAATGACCTTAAAATGCCCAGGCTGAGTAGAAACTAATTATCTGAAGGCACATGTACAGCCAGTAATTCCCTCAGACCAAGATGTGCATTATAGAAATCTTCCAATTTCTTAGAGACATCTTCCCAATAATTATCTGCCTCCATCTTCGCCTTGGCAGTCATAACATCACAACGGGCCTTTGTATTGTTTTCCATAGTCTCACATCTGGCATTGGCTTCAGCCAGTATTCTGTCTGCAATCTCCTGACTCTCCGCCTCTTTTCTGGCACATATCTCCTCCTGACGTGTCGTCAGTTCCTTCACATTATCCAGATACTGGTCAGCCGCCTTTTGTGCTGCCTCAAACAGTCCATTCAGCTGCAAAGCTGCCTGAGCAATGGAGCCAGCCTCATCCAAAGCTATTTTTCGATTCTCAAGCTGTTTCTGTGTTTCTTCAAGCTTCCCCTGTACAGATGCCAGTTGTTCCTGCAGCCCTTCTATCTCCTTACTCTGTGCCAGAAGCATTTCCAGCAGTTCCGCACGGTTGAGTCTTTTTAAATCTTTATCTGTCATTTGTATACCTTCTCATATTAATTCTTTAATGCAGCCTTCAGATCACCTTTGGAGGTTACACCTACCATTCTCTTAACTTCCTGTCCTCCCTTAAAGATGATCATTGTCGGTATGCTCATAACCCTAAACTGACGTGCCAGTTCCATCTGCTCATCCACATTAATTTTGCCTACTTTAACCTCCGGCATCTCCTCAGCCAGCTCATGTATGATTGGTGTCATCATCTGACACGGTCCGCACCATACAGCCCAGAAATCTATCAGTACAGGCTTGTCCGATGTCATTACCTCCGCTGCAAAATTTTCACTTGTAATATCTATAATTGCTGCCATAAAAAAACCTCCTTTGCATACATATGTATAGTATACCAAACCTTTCTCAATAATAAAACAGGATATTTTATTTACTTTTTTTCAATAAAACGTTATACTTATTGTCGCATAAATTATATTGAAAGAAAGTGATTATTTTGAAAAATACAGATGTCTCCAATGAACTGGCCACAGCTCCCATCGGGCGACTCCTTCTGAAACTGGCTGTACCGACGGTCATTGCCCAGCTGGTCAACCTTTTATACAATGTTGTAGACCGGATTTACATTGGTCATATGCCCGGTACCGGAAGCACAGCCTTAACAGGTGTCGGACTTTGCTTTCCGGTCATCTATCTTATATCCGCCTTCACTATGCTGATTGCTCAGGGAGGCGCCCCGAAAGCTGCTATTTCTATGGGAGGCGGAGACGATGAAAAAGCCCAGCGCATACTTAATAACTGTTTTATCTGCCTGATTTTTGAAGCTATTGTTCTGACAGCTGCCTTTTGGATCTTTGGAGAGAAACTCCTCTGGATCTTTGGCTGCAGCGACCAGACAATTGTTTACGCTCTGCCTTATATGCGAATTTATTCCAGTGGGTCTATTTTCGTCATGCTGGCTCTGGGAATGAATCTATTTATTACGACTCAGGGATTTACCCGCTTTAGTATGGCATCTGTTCTAATTGGTGCCATTATTAATATTATTCTTGATCCTATTTTTATTTATGGTTTTGGCATGGGGGTTAAAGGAGCTGCTCTGGCTACCATCATATCCCAGGGCTGCTCATGTATCTGGATTCTTCTGTTTCTGACCGGGAAAAAGACCAAACTTCGTCTGAATCCACGATATATGAGACCAGAACCTTCCATCATTATATCTGCCCTTGGTCTTGGACTGGCACCTTTTATCATGCAGTCCACAGAGGCTCTGCTGAATATTGCCTTTAATTCATCTCTTCAGAAATATGGCGGAGATATTGCAGTAGGAGCTATGACCATTGCCAGCACTGTTCAGCAGATGGTATGGATACCGGCCCAGGGAATCGGACAGGGTGCACAGCCAATCATCAGCTACAATTACGGTGCCGGCAATGCCCGGCGTATTCGTGACACCTTCAAATGCATGCTGACAGTATCCATGATCCTTCTTACATCCTTCTGGCTGCTGGTGCAACTGTTTCCACAGGCGTTTATCCACATTTTTAACAGCAGTGAGGAGATGTTATCCACTGCAGGATGGACTTTACGAATATATATGGCTGTTTTCTGCTTTTTCAGCATCCAGATGAGTGTTCAGCAGACCTTTACTGCCCTTGGCAAAGCAAAAGCTTCCCTTTTCATTGCCTGCCTGAGAAAAATTATTCTTCTGATACCACTGATTTATATTCTCCCACAATTTTTCGAGAATAAGGTTTTTGCCGTATTTCTGGCTGAACCTGTATCAGACAGTATTTCTATCATTGCATCAGCAATTACCTTTTATTTTGTATTTGGCAAAACAATGCGGCAGCTGGAAGCAAATAAATAATCACAAAAAAGGCCGTCACACATGTGGCGGCCCCCGATTTTATTCATCCTCTCTGAGGATATCCATTATCTTTAATATCTTCTTCTTCTCATTGGAAGAACAGTCAGCAAGACGATTCAGAATCTCCTCATCCAGCATCTTGTCCAGATCTGACTGACCAACCAGGTAACCTGCCGTTACACCAAGTGCTTCTGCCAGACGATAAGTTATCAGCAAGCTGACATTGTTGGCTTTATTGTTCTCAATTTTACTTAAATAAGCAATACTGATATCCGATAATTCAGCCAGCTTCTCCTGAGTAAGCCCTTGTTCTTTTCTCAGCTTCCTGACATTTGCACCTAAATTGACAAAATCCATTTGTTGATCAATCCTTTACCATAATAACACCATTGTATAATCTCCAAATGAATATTATAATCAACTATAGTTCATGTTTTATGACAATATATTACATGTTTGAAATAAGGAGGTATACAAATGTATCATAATTCTAAAGGAAATAAGCCTGATATTTCGGAAGATTTTTCATCTGAAGAGATCGAGATTCTCCGTGTGCTTGCCCATGAAAGAGCGTCATTTCTTCAGCCTGAGGAAGATGCCTCATCCGATTCTGAACCTGAAGATAATTAATTTAAAAAAACCGGACAATATCCAATTCTGTTTCTTTAGATATTGTCCGGTTATAATTTACGTAAGATCCAGGTGTCCCTGCAGCCAGATATTGCCCCTGAACCGCCTTCCCTCAGCCGGTTCACCCAGAAGATCCTCTGCATTGATACACAAATCAATAAGAATCTCATTACATTCGATCAGCATCTGATAAAGCTTCTCTCCTGTCAACTGGTTGTAGACCTCTTCCACCTCCAGTATCTCCCCCATGATAGAATATTGATCACAGGCAATACCATAAGGCATAAAATAGGATTCAACAATGGTCAGCACGTCCTCTGTCTTGATACGCTTTGAGATAGACGTATACAGATCAATATCTTCTATAGTCAGATTCTCAAGGGCTTCCTGGTCTCCCTGACGGGCAGCGGCAATCATACCATTGCGGGTATCGTTCTCCTTCATACGCTTTATACGCTGGGAATCTGTTCCTGCCACCGGAAGAAGCACGGTACCCGAAATGGACAGTGCTGAAAGCATCACCGATGCCGCAGACATTCTGTTGCCTGTCTGCTTGATATCAGTATAATCTACCAGCTGATTCATATGAAATATAAGAGAAACTCCAAGATTCACCACATCACATACGCCATCATATTCTTCTCTCTCAGAAAGCTTCTCAATGCTGATATCTTCCGTCAGTGACAGATGACGCCCTGTATAATGGGGAAAATAATATTCAAAATTAAATTCACCATCTTTACCAAAGACACCCTCATCCATTTCACCACGAACCGTGATGCCGGCATTTCCGGTAAAGTCTTTACTTTTCTCAGCACACGGCAGACCGCTGTTACGATCAGCAACATATTCCCTGTCCGGACGTACCATGACCATAGTAAGCAGCTGCTGCAGTTCTCTTTTATTCCGGATTTTACTAAAACCTACCGCTCTCAGATAATCATGCATACCATCACCTGCGAAATACTTTTTAATATCATATATTTATTTTGTAATGACCTCAATACCGCCAAGATATTTTCTCAAAACTTCAGGAACAACGATAGAGCCATCCTTCAGCTGATTCTGCTCAACCAACGCAGGCAGTACACGGGATGTTGCAAGTCCGGAACCGTTCAGCGTGTGCATAAACTGAATAGACTTATCCGCTCTTCTGACACGCATATTGCCTCGTCTTGCCTGATAATCTCTGGCATTGGATACAGAGGATACTTCCTTGTAGCCGTTCATAGACGGAATAGAAATCTCAATATCATAGGTTCTTGCCATGGATGCAGAACAGTCGCCTGCTGCCAGTTTCACCGTTCTGAAGTGGAATCCAAGACCCTTCACCAGATTCTCAGCCTTTGTCACAAGTTCCTCAAACGCTTCATCAGACTTCTCAGGCAGTGTGTACTGGAACATCTCTACCTTATTAAACTGATGGCCTCTGACCATACCTCTCTCATCTGCTCTGTAGGAACCTGCCTCTCTTCGGAAACATGGTGTATAAGAGAAGAACTTCTTCGGAAGATCTGCCTCTGTCAGGATCTCATCTCTATAAACAGATGCCAGTGCAGCCTCTGCTGTAGGCAGCATATAATGAATTCTTCCTTCATCTGTCGGATTTGCAATCTTGTAAACCTCATCAGCAAACTTCGGGAACTGACCAGCTGTCAGACCACACTGATACTCCAGCATCAGCGGCGGAATAATCATCTCATATCCATCAGCCAGATGTGTTTCAATAAAATAATTCAGCAACGCCCACTCCAGACGGGCACCCATCCCCTTATAGATCCAGAAGCCGTTACCAGCCAGTTTCACACCGCGCTCATAATCAATCAATCCAAGATTATTACAAAGATCTACATGATTCTTCGGCTCAAAATCAAAGGTCTTCGGCTCACCAAAATAGCGCAGAGGCTCATTGTTCTCTTTGCCGCCCGGTACAAGATCTTCATCCGGCATATTCGGCAGGCAGTACAGATCCTGCTGGTACTCATTCATAACCTCTCTCAGCTGTCCGTCAAGAGCTGCAATCTTACCTTTGATTTCACCCATCTCTTTAAAGATAGCTGTTGTATCTTCGCCTGCCTTCTTCAATGCAGGAATCTGCTTGCTAACCTTATTCTGCTCCGCTTTCAGTACCTCTGTCTGCTGCAGGAGTGTTCTTCTCTGCCCATCCAGCTCAAGGATGCGGTCGATCAATTCATCACAATCAACTTCTTTCGCCTTCAGGCCAGCTTTGATTCTATCCGGATTCTCTCTAATCAACTTAATATCAAGCATCTTTGTCACCTCATCGTCATCATTAACCGCCATCGGCGGCGCCATTCTTTATCGAGGATTAATTATATCATTCTGTCAATATTTTTTCAATAGCCGTTTCGTCTATAGTTTATACAAAAGCTGAATTTACCGGCATATGCGGAATAACCGCCGCATATACTGTAAACATGCCATTGTATCCAGCCGCCGGATACGGTGGATTTCTCCTGTTGTTGAAATCATATATGGTGGATAACCTATTTTATATCTGGAAAGGATCTTGAATGATGACCAATTATTTATCTGATAATTATTTACCTGAAATGATGACCTATGCAAAACAGGCCCAGTCTGCCTATCTGTGGATGTCTCCTTCATCCATAGACCATGTGATCACCGCAGTCCTGGATGGATTGCTGCCCCTTTGCAGTGACCTGGCCCGATCCTCCGTTGATGAAACCCGTATGGGCATCTATGAGGACAAGCTGATTTTTCTGAACCGTACGATCAGCGACATCCAGCAGCAATATCTTCCCTTCCATCCACAACATATCGTTCGTCTTTCCAGACTGGACAACCGGATCCAAAGACAGCCCGCCGGCATCATCGCAGGTATCACGGATAATCTTCAGCCTGCAGCAGAAGTTCTCTTTGCCTGTATAACTGCCATCCGGACACGCAATCCGATCATTCTTTCTTTTCATCCATCTGCCTGCAGCTGCTCCTGCACAGCTGCAGCTGCTATCCGGGATCTGGCTGTCAGCGCCGGTGCACCTGACAACTGTATACAATGGCTGGAAGAAAACACATCTGACATGCTGGAACATCTTCTCCGTCACCCGGATATTACTGCCATGACAGCATCAGGCGCTCCTTCTTCTGTCCGGCAATATCTGTCAGCCTTCAGAAAGTCCTTTGCCTTCGCCTGCCCTTCCAATGCCTTCTGTTATATCCATCAATCAGCAGATATACACAGAGCCGCCCGTCAGATCATATTATCCCGTACGTTCGATAATGGTCTGTGTAACTGTACAGAACAGATTATCTGTATTGACCATCAGATTTATACTGAATTCAGGAATATCCTTCAGAATGAAGGCTGTTACCTTGCCTCTTCTGAAGAGATCACACGACTGACAGCAGTTCTTGCAGATCTTTCATCAGATTCGGTCAACCCTGCCGTTATTGGACAAACACCTCAGACTGTTGCCTCGATGGCCGACATCACCATTCCAGAAGATGCACGGCTCATTATCATGGAAATGAATCTGGACTGCTCCGGTCATCCACTTTTAATTCCATTCCTTTGTCCTGTCATCGTTTTGATGCCTGTTGGACAAAATGAACAGGCAGGTGAAAAAATTCATCAGTTATCCACACCGGATGACAATTTTTCCACCGATGCGCTGCTGCAGGATCTGCCTGAACTTCCGTCTTCCCGTAGTCTGGTCATTCACGCTGAAGACAAAACCGTTATATCATCCATGTCCCGTGCATTGCCTGACTTTTCTTTCATTGAAAATGCACCTGCCGCCGCACAGTCTCTGACGAGCCAGTATACGAATCAAAATGGAAGCCGAATGGATACAGATGCCATGGAGCAGCTGCTCAGTCATTGCCGCAGTCAGAACAAAACGCCTGATATCCCTCACACCTTCCGCTTACCATCGATCCTGCATTTCCAAAAAGGCGCTTTAAACCGCCTCCGATTTGCTGATCATGAAACGCATATCGCTTTTTTATATAATAATTCCGAAACACTGCCTTCGGGCGAATTATCCATTGCAGGACAAATACAAAATAAATATCCGACATTAAAATACCGCAATATCCATGTTCCAGAAGATATGCCTGCAGAAAAAGCATCTGATTATCTCCTTTCCCATGTGAAGGAAGCTTCACCGGACTGCCTGATTGCCATTGGAAATGCTCAGATTATGGATACTGCCAAAATGCTCCTTGGTGACTATAAGTCACAATTTCCTTCCTGCGGTACCCGGCTGATCCTTATACCTTCCATAGATGGCTGTCATACTGCTATGCTCCCTTTCCATGGCTGTCACATTCAGACAACGGATATATTGGATACATCAACCATCATTGCGGACAGCAGTCTGTATGCTCCATATGATGAGGATAAACCGGTTTCCGCCTGCCTGGCTGCCATGGCTGATGCCTTTGATGCCTGGTTTTCCAATCATGGAAATGATCTGACAGATGCTCTGTCCCTGCAGGCTATCTGCCTGTTCCTGACATGGATGCCGGAGCTTTTCAATGAAAAAACCCGATATTCTATTTGCATGGAACATCTTCAAAATGCCAGTCTCTTATCCGGTATGGCTGCTTCCCATACCGGTACCGGGCTGTCCAGAATTATGGCCGAGCGACTGCATTGCGACCTCAGAATACCAATGAACAATCTGCAGTCCATACTGCTGCCCCATATAATTCAATACAACGGCGACCCGCACCCTTCCAAGAGTTCCTGGGACACACCAGCCTCCGGATTCACCGTATCCGACAAACTGCAGCGTCTTTACAATGCTGCCGGAATCACTGCGGACTCATCAGCTGCTCCGACGGATATTGCCGTAACTTTTGCAGAGAAAATCCGGAATATTCTGCATCGATCCGGTATCCCTCTCAATCTGAAGGCCTGCGGTATCCGTGAAAAGGATTATATGATGCGTATCGATATCATGGCCCGCAAAACATTTGAACAATTATCCACAACCTGTGCCGATGCCAACCCGAGATATCCACTGATTAAAGAACTGACACAGCTTTATAAACAAATCTATGAATAAATATATAAAAATAACTCCTCAGAAACCGACGCATCATCAATCGTTTCTGAGAAGTTATTTTTACTGAAAAGCTTCATACAACTTCATATTCTATTTCTATTTACCGGTTGAACCGAAGCCGCCGGTTCCACGTTCTGTCTCGTCCAGCGATTCTGTTTCAACAAAATCAGCCATCAGAAACGGCGTAATAACCATCTGGGCAATTCTTTCGCCATTCTCTATGACAGCTTCCCTGTTTGAATGGTTATGCAGAGGCACCATAATTTCACCTCTATAGTCTGCGTCAATGACTCCCACCTTATTGGCCGGCGCCAGTCCCTTCTTCGTTGCCAGACCGCTCCTGGCATAAATCAATCCGGCAAACCCCTCCGGAATCTCCATGGAAATACCTGTATGCACCAGAAATGTATCACCGGGCTCAATTGTAACCGGCATCTCAAGGCAGGCATAGAGATCAGCTCCCGCCGCAAATGCCGTACCATAGGAAGGTACCACTGCCTGTGTATTTAATTTTTTAATTCTCACCTGCTGCTTCATCCGTATATCCTCCTGCAATCTAATTCTCTTTCACAACAACATGTACATACTCTTCCGGCTCCCAGAGAACGATCCTGCCCTCCGCAAGTGAAGCCTGTACTTCTATGATTCTCTGGTTGGAAGATCCCCTGAACTGCAGGCCCGGATTCTTTTCTGCCTCCACGAACTCTCCATCCACCAGAATATCAATATAGGAAAGCATCTCCTCTGTCTCTTTCCATTCTCCGGCCATCCTTCCCAGAATATCCTTTTCAAAATCATAGCCCGTATAGCACCAGATATTCTTCTCGGGAAACTTTGCCTTCACCTGTCTGAGCAGCGGCAGCAGTCCCTGCTGGTTTACATGCTCAAAAGGTTCCCCTCCCAGCAGACTTAAACCTGCAATATAAGGTCTGTCCAGATAAACCATGACCTGCCGGATCGTCTCTTCCGTAAAAGGCTTTCCATACTGAAAATCCCATGCTTCCTCATTAAAACATCCTTTACAGTGATGGGTACAGCCACTGACAAAAAGGGATACCCTCACACCCTTGCCGTTGGCCACATCACAGTACTTAATATCCGCATAATTCAAATCAATCATTCCTTTTAATTCACTCATAGACTACCTGTCTATCATACTATTTTAGACACTCCCATGCAAGTAATAACGTCATATTTTATTTCGGAACCAAATATTTGATACTGAACAAAATGTCTGATATAATCATCCTATCGGTCAGCTTTACCGGAGTGGTGTTGATGTCACAATCAACTCAGACGATATTCTGATCTTCGATTCGGATGTCTCCAAAGAATATTTACGTCTGTATGAATCGGGATGTTTATCGGCAGAAGAACTGAACCACATTCGCCTCAACGGTTTAAAATAATTGAAATAACAGACAGGATACTCGGAAAGGATAAAAATATGCCCACTCAAATAAATCAGTCAGCATATATAAAAACAAACCGTCTTGAACTGAGATCATACAGAAGCTGCGATAAAGAACAGCTGATAAAAATTTTGACCAATGCAGAAGTAACAGAAACCTTCATGGTGCCGGAATTCAAATCAGAAAAACAGGTACTTGATCTGGTATGTAAACTTATTGAATTTAGTAAAACAGACGATACAGCTCATTTAGAATATGGCATCTATTTCAATGATACTCTGATCGGCTTTATTAATGATTGTGGGATAGAGGATGAAGAAATCGAAATCGGTTATGTCATTCATCCCGATTACAAGGGACAGGACTATGCAACCGAAGCTGTATCGGCAGCCATTCAGGATCTGTTCAGAATGGGATTTAAAAAGATTACAGCAGGCTACTTTGAGAAAAACATTGCGAGCCGCAGAGTAATGGAGAAATGCGGCATGCATCAGACTGATGAAACCGATGAAGAAGAATATCGTGGTGTAAAACATGTATGCCGGTATTTTGAAATAACTGATTCCGATTTTTATGACTGAATCAAATGATAATCCGGCCAAATGGCTTGATTGTATAAAAGGCAAAGATAAAAACGCAACGCATGTCATTAAACGTGTCAGAGCCGGTTGGTAGCCCGGCCGTCTTGTATTTTTACAAGGTAAGTAACCTGCCCCTCCGGGTTGTCCATTCTTTGACCATTTCAATTAACAAATCAAGGAGGGATTGTCATGGACAATGTAAGAGGAGAACTGACCGTATATTTTGAAGAACCGTTCTGGGTAGGTATTTTTGAACGTTTCTGTGACGGAAAACTTTCTGCAGCAAAAATCACCTTTGGTGCGGAACCGAAGGATTATGAAATACAGGAGTTTATCCTGAAATATTACTATCGTCTCCGATTCAGTCCGGCTGTGGCAGCTGCTGCAAAAGAGCTGAAGAAAAATCCGAAAAGAATGCAAAGGGAAGCCCGAAAACAATTGAAGGATACCGGCATAGGAACAAAATCTCAGCAGGCTTTGAAATTGCAGCAGGAGCAGTGTAAACAGGAACGCAAACAGAAAAGCCGGGAACAGAAACTGGCGGAAGCAGAGCGGATGTTTGAACTGAAACAGCAGAAAAAAAGAGAGAAACACAGGGGACATTAGTCCCTGGTGTTTCTCT
>JBJEJD010000155.1:0-10526 GCA_051877705.1 Coprococcus sp.
AGACCCCTTGAAGACGACGAGGTAGATAGGGCAGAGGTGGAAGGGCAGTAATGTCTGCAGCTGACTGTCACTAATCGGTCGAGGGCTTGACCTGAGAATTGGTTCTATAAAATGTGATTTCATTAATGTGCAGTTTTGAAGGTACATCAATAATTGAATATAGGGGTATAGTTTAATGGTAGAGTATCGGTCTCCAAAACCGCTGGTCCGGGTTCGAATCCTGGTACCCCTGCTTCTAAAGTCCTTGATTTTACAAGGACTTTTTTTAATATTAAAATTGAAAAATGAATAAATGCTGTAATACGGATAAAATTTTTAATTTATGAATTGACATTAATAGAATACTAGTGTACTATATATATAGTATATATGTACAATATTATGGAGAGGAGATAATTGTTTGAAATATGAGACTGATCGACCGATATATTTACAGGTAATCGATGATATCAGCAGGAAGATGATTCGAGGCGATATAAAACTGGGTGAGAAGCTGCCGTCAGTAAGGGATCTGGCTATTCAGTATCAGATTAATCCCAATACGGCCAGCAGAGTTTATAAAGAGATGGAGAGCAGACAGCTGTGTTTTACCAGACGTGGAATGGGCACTTTTATTACGGAAGATCCCGCAATAATAAATATGATACGGTCAGAGATGGCTGCAGAGTGTCTGGATACTTTTTTACAGGGAATGCAGCTTCTCGGTTTTGACTTTGATAATATGGTTCAACTATTGCGTGAACGTTATGAGAAGGAGGATATCTGATGCTTGACAGTATAAATATTGTGAAAAGATATGGAAGCAGAGCTGCAGTTAATGAACTGACAATGACCATCGAGGAGGGGCATATTTATGGACTTCTTGGACCAAATGGGAGTGGTAAGTCGACATGGATGAAGATTGCTGCCGGTCTGGTGGTGCCGGATAGAGGCCAAATTACATTGGATGGTGTGAAGATTGGCGCGTCGACCAAGAAGCGTATTGCCTACATGCCGACAGAACCTTTTTTTTATAGTTATATGAAGATTAAGGATGTGGGCAAATATTACAGAGATTTCTTTGACGATTTTGATCAGGAAAGATTTGCTCAGCTGATACAGAGGATGGAACTGGATTCGGGTATGAAGATAAAATCTCTTTCATCAGGTATGATGGCAAAACTTAAAATTGCGGCCACATTGTCCAGACATGCGCAAGTCTATCTTCTTGATGAACCACTGAATGGTATTGATCTTCTGGCAAGAGATGAAATCGTGCGTACAATACTTGAGTGTACAGATGACAGATCGGCACTTGTTATTTCCAGTCATCTTGTAGAGGAACTGGAGAAGATTATTGATTCGGTTATTTTCCTCAAAGAGGGTCATCTTGTATTGACTGGAGATGTTGAAGGCATTCGTCAGGAGCGTGGAGAATCTATTGTTGATCTGTACAGAGAGATTTACCAGTAATGGAGGAATTTGGAATGTTGAATTTAATTAAATATGAATTGATCAAACAAAGAACGTCAAAAATAGTTCTTGCAGGTTTTATTATTCTTGCAGAACTGGCTTTTATCGTTGGCGTTTGCATGGAGAATGAAAATATCTGGGCAATGAGTGTTTTATGTTTGATGCTGCTGGCGATGATTACATTTATCATTGTTGCGTTGGAGGCCATATCCACTTATTATCGTGATATGCAGGATAAGAGCGGATACATGCTCTTTATGACTCCGCACAGTGTCTATACGATAATGGGCAGTAAGATACTTACCGGTATATTATCTGTTGTGGCAGCAACGGTGATTTTCAGTGTTCTGGCTTTTGCCGATGTAACACTGGCTGCGGCAAAATATGAGGAACTGACAAGAATGTTTGATTATATAAGTGTGGCGTTGAGTCAGCTTTATGCAATAGACATCAGTTGGGGCGCTGCTGCTATTGGAATGTTTGATGCTGTGTTCAGCTGGATTGCCATGATTACGTCGGCTTTTCTTGCTATTACACTCTGCATGACTCTCTTTGCAGGTATAAGGGGAAAGGGATTTATCAGTTTTGCAGGATTTTGTGTAATTAACTGGGTATTTAGTGCTGCTGTCTATCAGATTGGCAGCTGGCTGAATCTTACAGATTATTTGGCTCAGGTAGGCTTTGCTGCTCTGACAACCCTTATATTTGCAGGTGTATGTTTCTGGGCTTCAGGATATATCCTGAATAGGGAGTTGTCGCTGTAATAATTGCTGTTTCGAGAATTTCTAAGGCATTTATTAAAAATATTAAAAATGCGTGAACGGGCTATAGTTTATATATAATTTATAAATCTGGGCTATGATATCTACCAACACAGGATAAGAACAATGACGCAGGTTATTGAGGAAATAGATGTTGGAGGTTATAGTATGAGCAGGATAATAGGTATCGATCTCGGTACAACGAACAGCTGTGTGGCTGTTTTGGAAGGCGGAGAACCGACAATTATAACAAGTGCGGAGGGGTTGAGAACGACCCCTTCTGTTGTTGCGTTTACGAAGAAAGGTGAGCGTCTGGTGGGGGCTCCTGCAAAGCGGCAGGCTGTGACGAATGCGGAACGTACGGTTTCCTCCATTAAGCGTGAGATGGGTACCAATTACCGGATTGATATCGATGGAAGAAAATATTCTCCTCAGGAAATTTCAGCCATGATATTAAGAAAGCTGAAGAAGGATGCTCAGGATTATCTCGGTGAGGAGGTTACCGATGCAGTAATTACAGTTCCTGCTTATTTCAATGATGCTCAGCGACAGGCAACCAAGGATGCCGGGAGGATTGCCGGGCTAAATGTGGCCCGGATTATCAATGAACCAACGGCAGCAGCTTTTGCCTATGGATTGAATAATGGAGAAGATCAGAAGGTGCTGGTCTATGACCTTGGTGGAGGAACGTTTGATGTCTCTATTATTGAGATTGGTGATGGACTGATTGAGGTCTTGTCTACATCAGGAGATAATCATCTTGGTGGTGATGATTTTGATGAAAGGCTGACGAGATATTTAATTGATGAATTCAGGAGAAGTGACAATATCGATCTGTCCAGGGATGTGGCTGCTGTTCAGCGTATCAGAGAAGAAGCTGAGAGGGCGAAGATTGAGTTGTCTTCTTCTTCAACGACAACGGTGAATCTTCCATTTCTTACCATTGTGAAGGACGTACCGCATCACATGAATATCACCCTTACCCGTGCGAAATTTGAAGAGTTGACGCATGATCTTGTGGACAAGACTGCAGGACCGGTTCAGAATGCGCTGAAGGATGCAGGTATTACGGCAAGAGATTTATCAAAGGTGCTTTTAGTAGGCGGTTCGACCCGCATACCGGCAGTTCAGGATAAGGTGCGCCGAATGCTTGGAATGGAGCCTTCAAAGGGAATTAATCCTGATGAATGTGTAGCTATGGGGGCTTCTATACAGGCAGGCAAGCTGGGAGGCAATCTGCCGGAGAATTCGATGGCCAATTCCATGATTTTGATGGATGTAACCCCGCTGTCTTTATCCATTGAGACTGTCGGAGGGATTGCAACTCGCTTGATTGGAAGAAATACGACCATACCGGCAAGGCACAGCCAGATTTTTACTACAGCAGCCAATTTTCAGACTTCTGTAGATATTAAAGTATACCAGGGTGAGAGGCAGTTTGTGAAGGATAATACGCTTCTTGGTAATTTCAGGCTGAGTGGCATCAAGCGTGCCATGGCCGGTGTTCCACAGATTGAAGTCACCTTTGATATAGATGTCAACGGTATTTTGACTGTTGCAGCCAAAGATATGGGAACTGGCAAGGCACAGCAGATTACTATTACTTCCAGATCAAATCTTTCCGAGGAAGAGATTCAGCGGGCGGTTCATGAAGCAGAGATGTATGAACAGGAGGATGGTGCACGAAAGGGGTATTTTGATTTGCATACAGAAGCGGAAGTGCTCGTAGCAAAAACAGAGCAGGCATTGAAGACGGCTGGTAAAAAGATCGACAGACAGGAGAAGCATCAGATTAAAGCGGCACTTAGTCAGCTGAAGAAGTCTGTTGTGAAGCTGAAGCCAGCGAAAATACAGGAATCTGAAGCAGAGCAGCTTCGCAGGGATAAAGAGACGTTGGAGAATCTTACTGGTAATCTTTTCAGCCTGGCAGACAGTACAGAATCTAAATAGCAGACAGAATTTAAATAGCAGGAGGGAAAATGTTTCATATATTAACAGCGGATAATGACAGAACATATAGAAGGAAACTGCAGCAGTTGCTAAAGAGAGAAGGATACTCGGTTGTTCCGGCTGCAGATGGTGAAGATGTACTCAGAATAATGGAAACGGAATTTATTGATATGATTATCCTGGGGACAAATCTGGAGGGAGCAGATGTCTATGAACTTGTCAGTCAGCTGCGTGATACCTATTTCGATATGCCGATTTTTATGATGTCCGGCAAATATGATCCGGAGGAATTAAAGAACGGCTATCTGGCGGGAATAGATGAATATCAGACTAAAAATGTAAATGAAGATGAGCTGCTGCTGAGAATTCGTGCTTTGCTGCGCAGGGCCGGGAAAAACTATGAGAAACAGTTAAAAATTGGAGAAGTAGTGCTGGATGCCAATTCGCTGACAGTTACGCGGAGGGAGGACAGGCATACATTGCCCAAGAAAGAATTCTGGCTGTTATATAAGCTTCTCTCCTATCCGGGGAATATATTTACAAGAACACAGCTAATGGATGAAATCTGGGGATTGACGACAGAAACTTCTCAATCTACGCTCAATGTCCATGTAAACCGACTGAGAAATAAGTTTAGGGATTATCCTGAATTTGAATTAAAAGCTGTTCGTGGTATTGGTTATAAAGCGGAGATCCATATATAATTTCAGGATTGTATTTGGTGAGTTGATCCAATGGAACGCTTTCATTGATGTTGGGATATTACCAATTATAAAAAATGCCGCAGATATATTTTACACGTTAATCCTTTAAATTGTTGCTTGACAGATTATGGAGGATGTTTTATAGTCATATCAAGAGATATATGATATAAAGAAGGAGATATTATGCGTAATTTTATTTTTGTTTCCCCACATTTTCCAACAAATTATGAGAATTTCTGTATACAATTGAACAGGAATGGTGTGCGTGTTTTTGGTATTGGAGATACTCCTTATAATAATCTGACTGAGGGTTTAAGAGGCGCTCTGACGGAATATTACAGGGTAGATAATATGGAAGATTATGAGCAGATGTATCGTGCAGTGGCATTTTTCTGCTTTAAATATGGACGTATTGATGGTCTGGAGAGCAACAATGAGTATTGGCTGGAGCAGGATGCAAGACTGAGAACAGATTTTAATATTCCTGGTATGAAGACAACAGATATGGATCATGTGAAATACAAATCCAAGATGAAGCCGTATTATGAGGCTGTTGGTGTACCGGTTGCAAGATATCATCTGGTAACAGATCTTGCTGCCAGCAGAAAGTTTATTGAGACAGTTGGATATCCTGTTATTGTAAAGCCTGATAATGGTGTGGGAGCAACTACTACATACAAACTGAAGAACGATGATGAGCTCGTTGCTTTCCATGCTGCAGATTATCATGGTGTTCAGTTCATTATGGAAGAATTTGTTCCTGGGGAGATTTATTCTTACGATGCTATTATGAACAGCAATGGTGATCCTATTTTTGAGACAGGCAATCATACACCGATTTCCATTATGGATAGCGTTAATAATAAGGATGACAGTATTTTTTATATTGAGAAGAGAATTGCTGATGATCTTCGTGAGATTGGCAGAAAGTGTGTAAAGTCATTTGGTGTTAAGAGTCGTTTTGTTCATTTCGAGTTCTTCAGACTGACAGAGGATCATGCGTATCTTGGTAAAAAGGGTACGATCATTGGTCTTGAGGTTAATCTCCGTCCTTCAGGAGGCTTCACTCCGGATATGATCAATTATGCATGCAGTACGGATGTCTATAAGAACTGGGCAGATATGGTGGCATTCGATCACCTGACACTTGCGGACTACCCTGAGAAATACTACTGTGTATCTGCAGGCTGCCGCAAAGAAAAGCATTATCTGCACAGCTATGACGAAGTTATGAATGCCTATGGATATGCTATCATGATGGCTACGGAGCTTCCGGATGTACTGGCGTCAGCCATGGGTGATCTGCTTTATCTGGCAAGATTTTCAACAGAAGAAGAGATGAAAGAATTCCTGACCTATGTATTTACAGAAGCATAGGGTGATGTTGATTATAGATTCATTATATGAATAGACAATTAAGAAGCGGTGAGATTTCTGAAATAATTATCGGAAATCTCACCGTCGTTTTATGTGCCTGATAAAAGAACACACTACATTAGTGTAAAATAATATCAGCAAATTGTCCCCGGGTGACCTTGATGAGATCCTGGGGATTAAGAATGATTTGGGTGCCGATACGTCCGCCGGAAATCGTGATAGTGTCAAAATTCTGTGCTGTTTCGTGAATGACCGTAGGATATTGTTTCTTCATACCGACAGGGGTACAGCCGCCCCGGATATATCCTGTTATTGATTGAATATCTTTTACATGGATCATTTCTATATTTTTTTCACCAACAGTTCGGGCGGCAGCTTTGAGATCCAGTTCCTGATCTACAGGAATAACAAATACAAAATAGTTTTTGCTTTTTCCAACAGTGACCAACGTTTTGAACATACGTTCATAGGGCTGCCCTAATTGGTCAGCAATATGTATACCATCGATGAATTCGTTGCATTCATAGGTTTTTAATTCATATGTGATTTTATTTTTATCGAGAATGCGCATGGCGTTTGTTTTAACTTCTTTGGACATGATAATTCCTCCCTATAACTATTGTAATTCATTTAATATTTTCTTGCAAGTGGATAAAAGGAGTGTTACCATTAAAAAGAATGTATTAAAAATATGGAATTATTTTAAAAATAATTTGAAGAACAGGAGACAATGATGGGAAAGGTAATAATAAGGAATGTAGCTTTCGGGAATGATATTCCTAAAGTATGTGCACCTATTGTAGGAACGACAACGGAAGAGATACTTGCCCAAGCAGAGAAGTTGACTGAGCTTCCAGTGGATGTGGCAGAATGGCGTGCAGACTGGATGGGAGCAATTTTTGATGATAAAGCAGTTTTGGATGTCCTGGAGAAATTGAGAATGGTACTTGGTGACATGCCTCTGTTGATGACCTTTAGAACAAAGAAGGAGGGTGGCGAGCAGGACATTTCTCACGATGATTATGAACATTTATACGAACTGGCTATAAATTCAGGCTATATTGATATGTTGGATCTGGAACTGATGTTTTTCGGAGAATGTGAAGACAGAGCAATTGCATTAATTGAGAAAGCCCATTCCAGAAATACTTTTGTCATCATGTCCAGCCATGATTTTAAAGCAACTCCGGACAAGGAAGAGATTCTGAGAAGGCTGAGACATATGGAGAAGCTCAAAGCGGATATATTGAAGATTGCTGTAATGCCTTGCAGCAGGAGAGATGTATTGACACTGCTGAGTGCGACGGAACAGATGTCATCTGAGACAGATTGTCCGCTGGTAACGATGTCCATGGGCGGACTTGGGCTGATCAGCCGCCTGTCAGGAGAAGTCTTCGGATCAGCTATGACTTTTGGTTCAGCAGGAAAAGCTTCGGCACCGGGACAAATAGATGTCTGCAGACTAAAAGAATTTTTATCAGAACTTCATCGAAACATGCCAGATAATAGGTAGAGTATCAGAAGCGAAATATATAAGTATAATTTGATTTTCGGAATGATATCCACGACAATAAAAAACGAGGGGAAGAAATAGATGGGAAAAATTGGATTTGATAATGAGAAGTATATCAATATGCAATCAGAGCATATCAGAGAAAGAATCGCACAGTTTGGTGGTAAGCTTTATATGGAATTTGGCGGTAAGCTTTTTGACGATTATCATGCATCCAGAGTGCTGCCGGGATTTAAACCGGACAGTAAGCTGCAGATGCTGTTAAAGCTGAAGGATCAGGCTGAAATTGTGGTAGCTGTCAGTGCCTCGGCCATTGATCAGAATAAGAAAAGGGGAGATATCGGTATCACCTACGATCAGGAAGTATTGCGTCTTATAGATATGTTTCGCAGTGTTGGTTTGTATGTGGGCAGCGTTGTAATTACTCAGTATCAGGGGCAGACAACCGCCGATGGTTTTATTAAACGGCTGGAAAGCCTTGGTATTGCTGCTTATCGACATTATATGATTGCGGGGTATCCTTCAAATATTCCGCTGATTGTCAGTGATGACGGTTTTGGGAAAAATGATTATATTCCGACGGAGCGTTCTCTTATTGTAGTTACGGCTCCGGGACCGGGCAGTGGAAAGATGGCCACCTGCCTGTCTCAGCTGTATCACGAACATATACGGGGCATTAAGGCTGGTTATGCAAAGTTTGAAACATTTCCAATTTGGAATATACCGCTGAAACATCCGGTGAATCTGGCTTATGAGGCAGCAACGGCGGATCTGAAGGACGTCAATATGATTGATCCTTTCCATCTGGAGGCTTATGGAAAAGTAGCCATTAATTATAATCGTGATATTGAGATATTCCCTGTTCTGCAGACCATTTTTAAGACGATTTACGGGGCTTCGCCATATCAGTCACCAACGGATATGGGTGTAAATATGGCAGGTAACTGTATATTTGATGATGAGGCAGTAAAAGAGGCTGCCCGACAGGAGATTATACGTCGGTACTATACGGCACTCTGTGATCAGAAAAAAGGCATGGAGAAAAAAGAGGAAATAAGTAAATTGGAAATGCTGATGAATCAGGAAGGTTTATCTACAGTTGATTATGCAGTAGCTGAAGCGGCCAGAGAGACAGAGGCAGTGACTGGAGAACCGGCGGCAGCCATTGAACTTCCGGATGGACAGATCATCATCGGTAAGAACAAGAAACTCCTGGGTGCGGCATCGGCCATGCTGCTTAATGCACTGAAGCAGCTGGCGGGGATTCCGGATGAGAACCATCTGCTGTCATCTGCTGTTATTCGTCCGGTTCAGGATCTGAAAGTTCAATATCTGGGTAATCAGAATCCACGGCTTCATACGGATGAAGTGCTGGTTGCATTGTCTGTAAGTGCAGCGGAGGATGAGAATGCCAGGAGAGCGTTGGATTGCCTTCCAATGCTGAAGGATTGTAATGCGCATTGTTCAGTTATCCTGTCGGCTGTGGATGCGGATATATTCAGAAGACTTCGTATTAATATGACCTGCGAGCCAAAGTACCAGAATAATAATCTTTACCACCATTAAAATGATATATAAGGATTGTGTAAGCCGTTTGACACGTATAAGATGTGTCAGACGGCTTTTTCCATATTTATATCTGTGATTTCATTTTAAATCCTGAATTAATGAAACTCAAATAAAACTCAAACGATATAAAAACAATCTGTTGATATATTACAGCCATAGATAATAAAACAAAGAAAAGGAGAATAAGAACATGGCAAAATCGAAATTGATAAAAGTAAATGATAAAATAGCGGAAGAGGTTGTAGGCGGATACAAAAAAATAGAAGAAGGAGTAGTAGGCAGCTATAAAAAGATTGAAGAAAGTGCTGTAGGCGGATTTAATAAAATAGCGGACAAATTTGTTGACAGTTTTCTGACGGAAGAAGGGGAATCTGTGGAAGAGGCGAAAGTCAGACTGGCAGCAGAGCAAAAAGCAAGGAGAGAAAAATAATGGAAAAAAATATAATTAAAGTTGCAGTGGTGGCAGTTGTAACCATTGCGGGAATTATTATTATAAAAAAGTATAAATGAAAATAAGCAGGGAGGTGTTGGAAGTGAAGAAGATGGTTATAGTTATTGTGGCTTTGGCAGCCGTTGCGGGTATAGCGATTACAACAGTTTGTATGCCACAGGATAGATGACAGTTTGTTAATGATCAATTCGATATGAATTAATATTACAGAAACAGTATTTAAGCAAATCTTGAATAATTGAATGGTACGATAATCCCATCAAGAACGGATAAGGAGCGAAATATATGGGAGCAGAAATTCAGGAAACAAAAACAGTTACGATACTACTTACAAAATATTTCGGTATTTTTGGCAGATTTATCTGTGGGATCAGTAAATACCATTATTCACACGCATCCGTATCAATAGATGAGGATGAAGAAATATTCTACAGTTTTAATACTAAAGGATTTGTAATAGAGAAACCTAATCCACATAAATTTGAAAACCGGTATTTTTGTTCGCAGTTTGTTGCAGAAATATTGTCGCAGGCAGGGGCAATAGAATTAAAGAAAAAAGAGTCATTATATCTTCCGGGACAGTTGATAGACGGAATCGAGTGCCTTTTCGGGGCAAAACAACTTGTATATGATATTATATAAAAATGGAGACCTCGTTTTAAAATAGACAAGGTACCCATCTGGGTACCTTGTCTATTTTAAAGAAGAGCGCGAGACGGGACTCGAACCCGCGACCCCGACCTTGGCAA
>JBJEJD010000156.1:0-10484 GCA_051877705.1 Coprococcus sp.
AGTCAGATTTAATTCCAATATTGAAGAGTTTACATACATCGAGGAAATGAAGGAAGGCGATGTTGATTTCATCACTTATATTTCAATGGATGGCAAGACACAGCTCGAGGCAGCTGAAGGCGCAGTAGTAACTGAGAAGACTTATCCGAATATTGAGTATTTTGAATTGAATACAACAGCAGGCAATGTATTTGAAGATATCGCTGTCCGTCAGGCAGTAGCCCTGTCCATCGACAGAGAAGCTCTGTGCGAATTGACAGATGGTTCCGCAGCACCGGCCTATTCAATGATTTATGACTCTGTGAAGAACTTCTCCCAGGAAGCCAAAGATGACTTTATGAACAATTATGCCAACGATCCTGAAAGAGCAAAACAGATCCTTGCGGATGCAGGCTATGCTGACAGCGACGGTGACGGCTATGTAGATAAAGACGGCCAGAATGTTGAATTTACATTCTATACCCGCTCATCAGGAACAAGTGTAACCATGGCACAGGGACTGCAGGAACAGATGAAAACTGTTGGTATAAAGATGAATATCGAATCCATCGACTGGAATTATATTTATGAGAATATTAACAATGATGAGTACGATGCAGGTATTGAAGTTCTTGAATGGGCTGAACCGATCCTTGTTCTGAACTGCTGTTACTATGATCAGGATGCACCAGGCAATACAGATGAATTCTATGCAGCTGTAGCAGACGCTTCCTCCACCGTTGACAGCGATGAAAGAACAGCAAAAATAGGTGCGATCCAGAAGGATATGTATACAAACTGGAACATCATTCCTTTCTACAGTGATGTTAACTACATCGCCTACAACAGCTATGTAAAAGGCATCAAAGTACAGGCAGACGGCTCGTTGTACTGGAATGATATGAGCTTCTAGAACCGGAAGTTTCCGGCTCCTGTGTCATCATACTGCTTCTTTCATTGCAGCAATGAAAGAAGCAGTTTTTATAGTGGCTTTTAAAGGAGGTTATTGTGAAAGCTTCAATAGGAATTATCGGCGGAATGGGGCCGATGGCATCTCAGCTTTTTTACAGAATGGTTACGGAACATACAGTGGCTGAAAAGGATCAGGATCATATAAATATGATCATCTTAAGTGACGCTTCCATGCCGGACAGGACAGCGGCTATTTTGTCGGGGGATTACGAAGGACCTTACAGACAGCTTCTGGAAGATGCCCGTCTTCTGGAACAATGCGGTTGTAAAGCCATAGGTATCACCTGCAATACGGCCCACTTTTTTGCGGATATGATAAAAGATCAGATTGGTGTTCCGATCATCCATATGATCCGAGAGACGGCAGCAGATACGGCAGGACTGTGTCCGGGAGAGCTGATCGGTGTTATGGCCACCGACGGCACCATCAGGACCGGACTTTATCAGAAAGCATTGACTGAGCAGGGGCTGCGTCCGTTTGTGCCATCGGAGGAGATCCAGAGAGAAGTCATGCATCAGATCTATGACAGGATAAAAAAAGGACAGCCCTATGATGAGGGAGGATGGCGCCGGATTGAAGCGGAATACAGCTATGCGGGATGCAAAAAAGTGATTCTCGCCTGTACGGAGCTGTCCGTGATCAAAGCGGACGAACATCTTGGAGACTGGTATGTAGATCCGATGGAAACACTGGCAAGGAAGGTTATTCAGATTGCCGGCAGGAAATATCAATAAACAAAAGGAGTCAGTGAAATGGGGTTACCAAAAGACAACGGACTGGAGCTGCATTCTAAATGGAAGAGCGGGAAAAAAAATCTGATTACGGATGTCCGCGGCGTGAAGGTCGGCCATGTGACCATCAATGAGGGTGATGTGCATACGGGAGTGACGGCTGTTGTTCCTCATGAAGGCAATATTTTCAAAGATAAGGTGATGGCAGGTGTTTCTGTTATCAACGGATTTGGAAAGAGTATGGGCCTTGTGCAGATCGAGGAGCTTGGAACGATTGAAACACCGATTCTTCTCACCAATACGTTGAGTACGGGGGCGGCCTGCGAAGCACTTACAAAATATATGCTGGAGCAGAATGAGGATATCGGCGTGACAACGGGCACTGTCAACTGCGTTGTGACGGAGTGCAATGACGGGCGTTTGAATGATATCCGCGGCATGCATGTCAGGGAGAGTCATGTGAGAGAGGCCCTGGCGTGTGCTGATGTGGATTTTGAAGAAGGCGCTGTGGGCGGAGGTACAGGCATGGTCTGTCTGGGATTAAAGGGCGGTATCGGCTCTGCGTCCAGAGTAGTCAGCGCTGACGGAAAAGAGTATACCATTGGAGCCCTTGTTATGTCGAATTTTGGCGCGCCGGGGAACCTGGTCATCGGCGGCAGGCATTATGACACGGGAAAATGTCAGCAGGAATGCTGTAAAGACAGGGGATCCATTATTATGATCATAGCTACGGATATTCCGCTCAGCGAAAGACAGCTGAAACGTGTGGCAAAACGCGCCATGATCGCACTTGGAAGAACAGGCTCCTACAGCGGCAACGGAAGCGGTGACATTGCCATTGCCTTTACAACGGCTAACAGGCTGCCTCATTACAGCGACAGGAATATTATAGACATTAAAATGTTTTATGATGAAAATATAGATGTTGTATTTGAAGCATCTGTGGAGGCTGTGGAAGAAGCAGTTATCAGTTCTTTGTATTATGCGGAAACCATGACCGGAATCAGGGGAAACAGATATATGGGACTGAGGGAGTTCCTTAGTAAATATTATTAGAAAGCAAGCATCATCAATGAGGTGATCAGGATGGAACAGAAATTATATTTTATAAGTGCCGATATGGAAGGCATTACTGATGTAACAGACTGGGAAGAGACGGAGCCCGGGCATAATGGCTATGAGGAAGCCCGTCGGCAGATGAGCAGAGAAACGGCTGCAGCCTGCGAGGCCATCATTGAAGCAGGGCACCAGGTGGTGGTCAGGGACGGACATGACACAGCGAGAAATATTTTACATGATATGCTGCCCTATGGTGTCAGACTGATGCGCGGCTGGGCCTGTCATCCGGGTTCCATGATGGCGGGGATAGATGAAAAATATGCCGGTGCACTCTATATCGGCTATCATTCACCGGCGGGTACCAACGGAAGTCCGCTGGCCCATACCATGGACAAAAATGCGGTAAACTGGATAAAAGTCAATGGCAGGATTGCCTCAGAATTTACCGTGAATTCACTTTATGCTGCACAAATGGGGGTGCCGTCGATTTTTATCAGCGGTGACGAAAGAATATGCGGAATGGCAAAGGAAGAGATTCCTCAAATCACCACTGTTGCGGTCAAGCAATGCCGGGGTAATTCAACCTTCAATATTCATCCGGTACAGGCATGTGAACTTATCAGGGCAGCTGTGGCTGAGGCGATAAAAAAGGAAGTGCCGGTGCCAGTCCTTCCGAAGGAGCTGGTTCTTGATGTGAATCTGAAAAATCATCAGTCAGTGCGTTCGGCTCTGGCACATCCGGATGTCAGACAGATCGATGAATGTACAGTCAGGTATATTGCTCATTCACCAATAGAAATGAATGTCATGCGTGAATATATCATGCGCTGAGCGATAACGGTTCAGATGATAAAAAAATAGTTGACGAATTAGGAATTTGTGATATAATGCTTTTAGTGCTATGAATATACCCACAGTTGTATCAGCACAATACACAACTGGAGGGAGGTAAGGTGTGAGCTATGTCGAATGTAATCGTTAAAGAAAACGAAACTTTAGATAGTGCTTTACGCAGATTTAAGAGAAACTGCGCTAAGGCCGGTATCCAGCAGGAAATCCGTAAGAGAGAGCATTACGAAAAACCAAGCGTAAGGCGTAAGAAGAAATCAGAGGCAGCCAGAAAACGTAAGTATAAATAGGCTGTACATTTCGTATCGCGGTATACAGAACAGGGCTATAACATATGTTATAGCCCTTCTTTACGTGAAAGGAAGACAGGCAGGTATTGCCGGGATGGCGTATGGGTGAAACGCATACTTTTTTCTTTATCTGCATACATTGATGTGAGAGGAATGTGGAGGGATTGTTTTGAAAGCGCACCGGCATTTTGTACGTACACAGATCAGGACACATTTTTCTCAGAAGGAAAAGGAGCCGTATCCTTTTCTTCATATTGCCCTGGCTTCCATGCTGCAGATACCGGCCGAGACATTGACGGAGCTTCCCGTTCTGTCCATGACCGGCAGGCATCGCCTGAGGGTCGAGAATTACACATCTGTATTGACCTATGAGACTGGAAAGATCGTTCTTTTATGTCCGAAAGCATCTCTTGTTATATTGGGAGAGCATCTGAAAATAGCCCGTCTCGACAGAGACGAGATCCTGATTGAGGGTTATATCGAAAATATCGCTTATCGTTGATTTTATCTTGGTGATGGGGGAAATCAATGTCTGTTGTTTCCAATTATGTATGCTGCAGGGTTACTGGCGATGCCGGTATTCGTTTTGTGAATTTATGCAAAAATAATGGTATTGAACTGGAAAATCTGATCGCAGACGGCAATGGCTTTTTGATGAGCATGCGCGTGGAGGATTTTAAAAAGCTGAGACCGATGATTCGAAAAACCCATGTAAAAGTACATATCATGAACCGGCGTGGACCGGCCTTTTTCTTTTACAGGCATCACCTGCGGCTGTGGTTTATTGCAGGACTTGCTCTGTGTTCGCTGATGATCTGGTATATGTCACTCTTTATCTGGCAGATCGATATAAGCGGCAACAGCAAATATACGGATGATCTGATCCTTCAGTCGCTCCGCATTCTGAATGTGGATACGGGATGCAAAAAGTCTGAACTTTCGTTGACCTCCATCGAGGAAGAATTGCGTATCATGTACAATCAGATTACCTGGGTATCAGCCAGTGTGACAGGAACCAGACTGCATGTTGAGATCAAAGAGGGAAATCTTCAGACAGAAAATGAGAATGGGGATACAGAGGATATACCTTCCAATCTGACTGCCGCATCCGATGCCATTATTACTTCTATGGTCATCAGGCATGGAACCGCTTCTGTTAAAACGGGGGACATTGTACAGGCAGGAGATGTGCTGGTGGAGGGAAAGGTTTATATTTATAATGAAGATGAAACATTGAAAAAGATAGATTATACCCGGGCAGATGCAGATATTATGGGGGATTATGAAGAATACTACAAAAAAGATTATCCGGTGAAATATCCGGATAGAGAATATACGGAAGCAGTACACACAGGAATTGCCCTTGAGTTATGGAAGAACTGTCTGGAATTACCTGATTTTTACAATCCTCCGGAAAACTGTGAAAAATGGACATGGGCAAAGAAATTCCGGCTGACGCCGACTTTTTATCTGCCTTTTGCCATTCAATTCACAGAATATGTTCCCTATGAAATTATAGAAAAAAATTATACGGAAGCAGAGCTTCGTCAAATGGCATCGGAGGATCTTCAGAACTATTTGAATGAATTGACGAAAAAAGGGGTTCAAATTATCAGGAATAGTGTTACAATACTTTTAGACGCCGACGGAGGCCATGCGGAGGGTGTCCTTTATCTCAACGGTCCCATCGATCAGAGGGTGCCGATCGACAGCAGCAGTATGGCGGCAGTACGGTAGAATGAGTTAATATGGAGGATCATGCGACAGGATGAGTATTACTGAAGAAATCATTGATATTCCTGCGGAACATATAAGAAATGTATTCGGTGAGTTTGATCATTATATCAAGATGATAGAGCGGTCATTGAATGTGACGATTATTGCCAGAGGCGGAAGCCTGAAGATTATCGGAGAAACGAGCCGGGCACAGAGAGCCGTTCATGTACTGAATCAGCTGATTACACTTTCTATGAACGGAGAGACGATTACGGAACAGAATGTCACTTATACAATTGCGCTGAGTATGGAGAACAAGACGGAGAATGTGGTAGAGCTCTATGATGAGTTGATCTGCCATACGATTGCGGGGAGGCCTATCAAGCCAAAGACCCATGGACAGAAAGAATACATCAGAAATATTCGCGAAAAGATGATCGTATTCGGTGTTGGACCGGCAGGTACAGGCAAGACCTATCTGGCTATGGCGATGGCCATAACGGCATTCAGGAACAATGAAGTAGGCAGGATCATCCTGACCAGACCTGCGATCGAGGCTGGAGAGAAGCTGGGCTTTCTGCCGGGAGATCTTCAGAGCAAGATTGACCCTTATCTCAGGCCTCTGTATGATGCACTCTATGAGATCATGGGTGCTGACAGTTTCCAGAAGAATATGGAGAAGGGGCTGATCGAGGTGGCGCCCCTTGCTTATATGAGAGGTCGTACGCTGGACAATTCTTTTATTGTTCTTGATGAAGCCCAGAATACGACGCCTGCCCAGATGAAAATGTTCCTGACCCGTATCGGATTTGGCTCAAAAGTCATCGTAACGGGGGATCTGAGTCAGAAGGATCTGCCTGCAGGACAGCAGTCAGGCCTGGATGTGGCTCTGAAAGTGCTGGGAGGCATTAAGGATATAGGTATTTGTATGCTTTCAAGTCAGGATGTAGTGAGACATCCGCTTGTACAGAAGATCGTGAAGGCCTATGATGATTATGAGGCAGTTCAGAAGCGTACACATCTGCGCAGAAAAGAAATAAACCGGGGGAGAGAATAATGACAATTAATATTGATTATGAATCAGAATATAAACTGGATTTTGATTACGAAAAAATCATCCAGGATGTTATCAATGCAGCACTGGATTTTGAGGAATGCCCTTATGAGACGGAGGTCAATGTTATTCTCACAACGAATGAGGAGATCGCCATGATCAACAGGGATTACAGAGATCTGTACAAACCGACGGATGTATTGTCTTTTCCGATGATCGATTATACGAGACCGGGGGATTTTTCCGTTCTTGAGGATGGCCTGGAGGAAGATTTTTTTAATCCGGAAAGCGGAGAGCTGATGCTGGGAGATATCATTCTCTCTGTTGACAAGATCGTAGAGCAGGCAGAGAGCTATGGACATTCACAGCAGAGGGAGCTGGGATTTCTTGTGGCTCACAGTATGCTGCATCTCTTTGGTTATGACCATATGGAAGATGAAGAACGGGAAGTCATGGAAGAAAAACAGAGAGATATTCTCAATATGCTGAATCTTAAAAGATAATTCTGGGGGGTACAGAGATATGAAAAAACAGATGATGGCTGTGCTGTTTGCGGCAGCTGTTTTAGGACTTTCAGCCTGCGGGGGAAAGGAGCAGGAGACAACGGAGACAGTTCCCGAGACAATCCGTATAGAAGAATCGGCAACAGAGACGGCAACAGAAACGGAAACGGAGACGGAGGATCCATATGCAGTGCCGGAAGGCATGATGCACAGTTATCTTACCGGAGAAATCGTCAGCGAAGAAGTGGGTACAAGACGTCCATATGCCATTATGATCAATAATATTAAGGCAAGTCTTCCCCAGTCCGGTATCGGAGCTGCGGATATGATTTATGAGGCTCAGGTTGAGGGCGGCATAACCCGTCTTCTGGCAGTTTACGAGGATGTGGATGATTTGGAGAAAATCGGTTCCGTTCGAAGCGCCAGACATTATTATATTGATTTTTCCAATGATAATGATGCGATTTATGTTCATTACGGACAGTCAAAATATGCCCTTGAGAGGATCAACAGCGAGAATATTACAACGATCCATGGGCTTTCGGGTTATGAATCCAGTGTATTCTATCGTTCTTCAGACCGTGAGGCACCTCATAATGTCTATACGACCGGTGAGATGTTGGCCAAAGGGCTGGAAATAACCGGGCTTTCCCGGGATTATCCGGATGGATTTACACCGCGTCTCCTTTTTAATGTGGTGGATACTGTGCCTGCAGAGGGAACAGATGCGGCAAAAGTAAATATTCCATTTGACTCCAGACCATATTTCACCTATAATACTGACGATGGTCTTTACTACCGTTATCAGTATGGTGAAGCACAGATCGACCGTGAGGAGAATACGCAGCTGGCATTCAAGAATATTATTGTTCAGTATGTGAAGGAGGCTTCCATCAGCAGTCAGGATCATCAGGATCTGACACTGAATGGTTCCGGCAGCGGTCTGTATATTACAGACGGCAAAGCCATGGAGATTACATGGCAGCGTGCCGATGATTCTGATAAGACAAGGTATTACGATGCAGATGGCAATCAGATTTCTCTGAATCCGGGTAAGACTTTCTTTGAAATCATATCTGACAGTAAGACTGTCACTTTTGAATAAACGAATGTAAGACAAGAGGTGCATGAATGGGAAGCTCTTCCAAAAGCAAAAACAGTGGCGGCGATATTATTGTCCAGGGGTCTATCCTGGCTATTGCCCAGATTGTTGTCCGGCTGATAGGACTGTTCTACCGTATACCACTCCAGCGTATTGCCGGAGATGTGGCGATGGGGTATTATGGTTACGCCTACGATATTTATACGTTACTTTTACTTGTTTCTTCCAATGGTGTTCCATTGGCTGTCAGTAAGCTGGTATCCGTGACCCATGCGAAGAGGGACTATATGAATGAGCATCGGATTGTATTCAGTTCGCTGCTTTGGACGCTGATCGTCGGATCAGTTATAGGATCGGTTACTTTTATTTTTGCCAGTCAGATTACAAAGGTTGTGTACGGCCCTGAAATGATGGAGGTTGTGCCGGCCCTGAGAGTACTGGCTCCGACTGTATTTCTCTGTTGTGTGATGAGTACCTTCAGAGGTTACTTCCAGGGTATTGGTACCATGATGCCGACGGCTATTTCACAGATATTTGAACAGATTTTCAATGCTGTTGTCAGTGTGGGTGCAGCTGCGATTCTTGTATCTCAGGGTCCGGCTTGGGCCGCCATGGGCGGTACTCTTGGTACCTGTATCGGTGCACTGGCCAGTACGATTTTCCTGATTATTATTTACATGCTGTACCGGCCTCAGTTTATGAAGCGGGTGCGTAAAGACAAGCTGCATAAACCTCAGTCCTATAAAGAGATTTATAAACTGCTTACCCTGACCATGGCTCCGGTTATCCTGAGTTCTGTTATTTATCAGATCAGCGGTATTATTGATTCTTCATTATACAGTAATATACTGACCGGTCTTGGTTATGATCCTGAGCTGACATCATCTTTATATGGTATATACAGCAGCAAATATAAGATGCTGGTGAATGTGCCGCTGGCTATGGCAACAGCTCTCGGTCTGGCAGTTGTGCCGGGAATATCCACAGCGATGATCAATGGCAATAAAGAAGAGATCCATCAGAAGATTGCCATGACAGTGAAGTTCTGTATGATCATTGCTATTCCATCTGCTGTAGGACTGTCTGTTCTTGGGGGTCCGATCATGCAGCTGCTGTTCAATGATTCCTCAGCTTTAACAAGGAACCTGATCACCATCGGTACGCCATATCTGTTATTTTATTCATTATCTACAGTGACCGTTGGTGCACTTCAGGGTATCGATAAGATGAAGACGCCGATCATCAATGCTGCCATAGCGCTTGGAATTCATGTTGTGTTTATTGTGATTCTGCTGCAATTCTGCAATATGAATATCTATGCTATTTTATACAGTAATATTCTGTTCGGCTTTTTGATGTGTCTGCTGAATCAGCTGGCGCTGAAACATTATATTGGCTATGAGCAGGAGGCCAGACAGACTTTTGTTATCCCGGCAGCGTCAGCAGCTGTCATGGGTGTTGTTACATATTTTGTATATAAGGGTATTTATTTTGTGATTCATATCAATGCAATTGCAACCCTTATTTCCATCATTGTCGCTGTCTGTGTATATGCTGTTGCTTTGCTGCTGCTGCACGGACTGACAGAGGAGGAATTGTATTCATTCCCGAAGGGAACGATGATTATCAGATATTTGCGTCGTTTTCACCTGCTGTAAGGAGAAAATGTTATGATTTATGATGTATGCGTGATTGGTGGAGGTGCTTCCGGACTGGCTGCTGCTGTGGCAGCCGGGAGGGAGGGCGCCTCGGTTTTGGTTCTGGAGAGAATGGATAAAACAGGAAAAAAGATTCTGGCCACGGGCAACGGCAAATGTAATCTGACCAATGACAGGATTGTGCGGGGGCATATTCCTGCCGGGGCCTACCGGTGCAGACAGCGGAATTTTCCGGTTCAGGTGCTGAATGCATTTGATTCCGGTGATACGCTGTCATTTTTTGAATCCATGGGGCTTTATACCAGGGACAGGGATGGATACAGATATCCCCTGTCCGAGCAGGCGTCATCCGTCAGTGATGCACTGAAATGGGAACTGGCAGAGAGAAAGACGGATGTTATGACCGGGGAGGAAGTCAGAACAGTCCAGATCATGAAAAATGGATCTGGTCCGGGACGTTTTCTGATCAAAACTGACAGGGCTGTTTACAGGAGCCGGAAGCTTATCATGGCAGCAGGCGGGAGATCTGCTGAAAAGCTTGGCAGCAACGGTTCGGGCTATGAGATCTGC
>JBJEJD010000157.1:0-2471 GCA_051877705.1 Coprococcus sp.
TAGCCGTGGCGATTGCATTATTTGGAACAACAAGCCCTGCAGCACTTGCTACAACCGTAGGTGTTTTGACTGAGGCTCCGGTAATGTTGGCACTCTGTTGGTTTGTGAGTAAAACAGGAGAATGCTGTTGAATATACACAGCATTAATGAAAAGGCGAACTGAAAAAATATCCTCTGAAACGATTTGCGATGAGCATGCGTGGGAGAAGCAAAATAATCCCGGATACTTAATGAGGTGGAGATGAAAAATAAGTTTTCCGGAACGATTTGTGTGAGAATAGCAGCGGAATATACACAGCATCAATTAAACAGGCAAGCAGAAAATAAATATCCTCTGGAACGATTTGCGATGAGCATGTTCCAGAGGATATTTATTTTCTGTGCAGCCTTAATAATTGATGCGTGAATATGAAGCTATTTCAGGAAATTTTCGATGATGACAGCTTCTGCTTCTTCTTCAGTCATACCAAAGGTGCGCAGTTTGATCAGCTGTTCATCGTTGATTCTTCCGATGGCAGCTTCATGAATGATCTGTGCCTCTACATGGTTGGCATTAATTTCAGGAATGGAGCTGATGGCTGCCTGATCCATGATGATGGAATCACACTGTACATGAGCATGACACTGATTGTTGCCGATGGCACGTGGATGAAAGATCTGTTTGGATGTACCCTTGGCAACGGAGCGGGAGATGATCCTTGCAGAGCTTCCCTCTCCATTCAGCTCTACATCCATGTTGGATATGGCTTCCTGGGCGTCATGGGTCATGAGCTTTTCTGTGACGAAGAGTTTGGCGTTGGCAGCCAGTTCAACGTAAGTCTCACGTTTAGTGGAGTCAACTCCTTTAATCTGGGTTGTCTCAAGGGTGAAAACAGAGTTCTCGCCCACATAGATTTTCGTAACGGGATTCAGGACCTTGCCTCCTGTACCATTGCCTTCTGCATAGTGGTTTTCCACATATTTAACGTTGGCATTCTTGCCTACATGGAAACTGTGGATACCATCGTGGCGGGTCTCGCTGCAGCCTTCGCCATGGATACCGCATCCGGCAACGATGGTCACATCAGCACCGTCTTCTACATAGAAGTCATTATAGACTATATCAATGCCAGGCTGGGACATAACAACAGGAATATGTACCTGTTCATCTTTTGTTTCGCCGCTGATGCGGATATCAATGCCTGGCTTATCTTCCTTGCGGACGATGGAAATATGACGGCTGTCACCGTGGCAGACGGCCATACCGTTCAGTCTCAGATTATATGCGCCTTCCTGTTTAAAGCCGTAGGAGTCGATGACCTTTAATACATTTTCTGTCACCTCATTAAGCTTCACAGCAATCGCCCCCTTTCTGCTGACCGCAGTAAGAAGAATCTGCAGTCTGTTTGAAAAGCTTCGGCAGCATTTCGCCGGCTGTGCCTATGCCGTCAATCTTACCGTCGGAGATGACCATGATCCTGTCAGCCATCCGAATGATGCGTTCCTGATGGGAGATAAGAATCAGGCTTTCTTTCTTTTCTTTATGAATCTGTTCAAACTTCTTGATAAGCATGGAAAAACTCCACAGATCAATGCCTGCTTCCGGTTCATCAAAGATGCAGAGATCATGGGATTTTGCAAGAACAGTGGCAATCTCAATTCGTTTCATCTCACCGCCGGAGAGGGTTGCGTCTGCCTCTCTGTCAATATATTCTTTGGCACATAATCCGACACTGCTTAAAAGACCGCAGCATTCATCTTCTGTGAGAGATCTGCCGGCTGCCAGATTCAGCAGTCTGCGCACGGTCATCCCCTTAAAACGCGGTGGCTGCTGGAATGCAAAGCCGATGCCTGCCTGCGCACGTTCGTTGATAGACAGTGCCGTAATGTCCTGTCCATTTAAAATAATCTTACCTGCAGTTGTCTGATTGATGCCCATGAGAAGTTTGGCAAGGGTAGACTTGCCTCCGCCGTTTGGTCCTGTGATGACCAGCATCTCTCCATCAGCAACGTCAAAACTAATATCGGAAAGGATTTCGGACTGGCCGCCTTCCTCCTGAACATCATATGATAAATGATCTACCTGTAACATTCTGTCACTTCCTCGTACTTTATTGATCAATATGAACTACAGATATTACTATAACATCGCTGTAATATTTATACAAGGGTTTTATGACAAATGACAAATACAGCCTTCTGAATCCCGGTAAGCCATATAAAAAGCGAGAGTTGGCTGTTGTATTTTCGTTGATGCACTATTATACTATAATCAGGTGATGTATTAAAGCTTTCGGCATAATAGTGTATACAATGGTTAAAATAACAGAAACAAGGGGGAATTTTATGGCAGCTTTTGACAGAATTTGCAGCGGATATGAACAGATGGATGATTTTCTTGACAATATCCGTCTCGGAGATAATGTCGTATGGCAGATATCCGGTCTGGATGAATTCAGGTTATTTGCGGAACCATTTGCCCGTCAGGCAGT
>JBJEJD010000158.1:0-10286 GCA_051877705.1 Coprococcus sp.
AACATGTCCACGCACTGTACTTCCTCCACTTTATATCCTCTGCCCTCGAGATAATTCAAGTCCCGTGCCAGTGTAGCCGGATCACAGCTGACATAGACGACTCTCTTCGGCTGCATTTCCGTGATGCAGGCCAGCAGACTTTCATCACATCCCTTTCTCGGTGGATCCACGACAATAATATCCGCATGGATATGCTTTTCCTCATAAATCTTTGGCAGTACCTCCTCAGCCTTTCCCACATAAAACTCCGCATTTTTGATGTCATTGATAGCTGCATTGCGCTTCGCATCCTCTATGGCCTGGGGTACGATCTCCACGCCATAGACCTGTTTTGCTATCTGCGCCATGAACAGGGATATGGTACCGATACCGCAGTACAGATCCCAGATCACATCCTCCGGTCCCGGATTGGCAAAATCCAGCGCCGCTTTGTAAAGCTTTTCTGTCTGCACAGGATTCACCTGATAGAAGGACAATGGTGATATCTGATACTTCACATCACCGATATAGTCCGTGATATAATCCTGTCCCCAGATAGTGACAACTCTGTCGCCAAGAATCACATTGGTTTTTTCTGTATTGATATTATAAGAAATGCTGATCATGCCATCAATCACCTGTAAACGCTCTGACAACTCTAAAGCATGAGGCAGCTTTTTACCATTAATGACCAGGCAGACCATGATCTCTCCTGTCTTAAAGCCCACACGGGTCAGGATATGACGAACAAGCCCCTGATGGGTGTTCTCATCATAAGGGCGAATATGATATTCTGTCATCCATTTTTTCACGATATTAAGGATCTGCTCATTGACCGGTGCCTGAATATAGCAGTGTGAAGAATCCACAATGACATGGCTGTGGCCCGCATAAAATCCGGTAACAATCTGCCCATCCTTGCCCACGCCCACCGGATACTGGGCTTTATTTCTGTAATAATAGGGATTCTCCATGCCGATGATCGGATGCATGATATAGTCTTCAATCTTCCCGACACGATCCAGAAGATTTCGTACCTTATTCTCCTTAAATGCCAGCTGACGCTCATAGGACAGGTGCTGGATCTGACAGCCGCCGCAGCTTCTGGCCAGAGGGCATGGTGCTTCCACCCGGTCCGGTGAAGATTCCAGAATACGCATCAGACGGCCATAGCCATAATTCTTCTTCGTCTTAATGACCTTCACCTCCGCCAGATCCCCGATTAAAGCATCCTTCACAAACAGCGTATAGCCGTCTACTTTACCGATACCGGAACCATCCGTACTCAAATCTTCAATCTTAACGGTGTACACATCATTCTTCTTTATCTCCATTTCACCCTCCATACCATTTCAACTTACTTTTTACCCCTTTTATTTCGATGTTTTCCTGATATTTGATTCAAGTACCCGATTGAATCCCAGCCACTCCAGATTATCCTCGGTACTGTTAAATATTTCCGTCATGGTCTCCATACGGGCGTCCGTATTATCCGCCAGATTCAGCGCCATAGCTTCCATCAGCGCCGGTTTCTTCGGTGAACCGTATTCCAGTTCGCCGTGATGAGCCACGATACAATGTTTCAACTCATTGGCCAGCACCTGCGGAAAGCCCGGAATCTGGCGAATAGCATCATGAACCATCTCCACGCCGGTTACGATATGTCCAATAAGCTGCCCTTCATCCGTATAATCATTGGCGGGGAACAGGGACAATTCCCGTGTTTTACCGATATCATGGCAGATGGCTGCTGTGATCAGCAGATCACGATTCAGGAGAGGATAACGTGTTGTATAAAAATCACAAAGCTTCGTCACGCTCAGTGTATGTTCCAGCAGACCGCCCACAAAGCCATGATGGATACTCTTTGCCGCAGAATGCTGCTTAAAAGACTGGATAAAAGCTTCATTTTTTACAAAGTACAGCTCCAGCAGAGCACGCAGATGAGGTTCCTTTACACTCCTGATATACCCCAGCAGTTCCTGATACATATCCTCAATATTAAAACGGCTGCATGGCATATAATCGGACGCCACATAATCGCCCTCTTTGGCCCGCCGGATCCGGCGCAGGTTCAGCTGAAGAGCCCCCTGGAAGGAAGTCACCTGCCCCTCCACCTTGATAAAATCCATCGGTTCAAAATATTCAATTCCCGGCGTCAGTTCCCACACCTTGGCATCCACAGTACCGGTTTTGTCCTGAAGCAGCATGGAATAATAATTTTTGCCGGCTTTTGTCTTCAGTGTCTGCTTAGTCTTACATAAATAAATATCAGAAACGATATCACCTGATTTTAACGTATTAATATATCTCATCTTATAAATGCCCCGGACACGGGGCCCCACCTTTCTGAAAAAGTTATTATATATTTTATTCAATGATATAGTATATCAGACTTTTTAGCCTGCGAGAAGATAAAAACAATATAAATTGACAAGTTTTCGCTTATGCTTTACTATAACCTTGGAGGTTTTAGTTATGAATGAAAAAGCATTACGTATCCTTGAATATCCTAAGATTATTGATATGCTTACCGGCTATGCCAGCTCCCCTATGGGGAAGGAGCTGTGCAGAAATCTTGTGCCGTCTTCTGATCTGTCCGAGATTCTAAAAGGTCAGATGGAGACCAGCGATGCGCTGTCACGCATTCTGAAAAAGGGCAGTCTGTCCTTTTCCGGTATCCGTGACATCCGCGGTTCTCTCCTTCGTCTGAAGGTAGGCAGCACCATTGGCATGCCGGAGCTTTTAAATATTGCCGCTACCCTGGATGTGGCTTTGCGAGCCAAATCCTACGGTCGGCGTGATTCCGAAGACACGGATACTGATTCACTGGACAGCATGTTTGCGCTTATAGAGCCAATGTCCAATCTGAATCATGAAATCCGCCGCTGTATTATCGACGAAGAGACCATGGCTGATGATGCCAGCCCAACCCTGAAGTCCATCCGCCGTCAGATCCGTCTGACCAATGACCGGATCCACTCTCAGCTGGCTTCCATGGTATCTTCCCAGAATATTGGCTCCAAGCTGCAGGACAATCTGGTGACCATGCGCAATGGACGATACTGCCTGCCTGTCAAGGCGGAATACCGTTCACAGGTACAGGGCATGATCCACGACCAGTCTTCCACCGGCTCCACCCTTTTCATCGAACCAATGGCCATTGTCAAACTGAACAATGATCTGCGTGAGCTGGGTGTGAAGGAGAAAGAGGAGATCGAGCATATTCTTGACACTTTAAGTGAGCTGGCAGGAGAATCCGCCGTTATGCTGGAACAGGACATCGCCGTTCTCACCCGTCTTGACTTTATTTTTGCCAAGGCATCTTTATCGAAAACTTATAATGGCAGTGAACCTGTTTTCAATGAAAACGGCTATATCAATATCAAAAAAGGCCGCCACCCTCTTCTGGACCGCCGAAAGGTCGTTCCCATCGATCTGACCATGGGCAATGATTATCATATGCTTATCGTCACCGGTCCAAATACAGGTGGTAAGACCGTTTCCCTGAAAACAGTGGGCCTCTTTACCCTCATGGGCCAGGCCGGTCTGCACATTCCGGCTTTTGATCACTCGGAACTGGCCGTTTTTGATGATGTATTTGCAGATATCGGTGATGAGCAGAGTATTGAACAGAGTCTCAGTACCTTCTCCTCCCATATGACCAATATTGTGAAGATTCTTGAAGAAGCCAGCTTCCGCACACTGGTACTGTTTGATGAATTATGTGCCGGAACAGACCCGACGGAAGGTGCCGCTCTTGCCATCGCCATATTGAAATATCTGCTGAACCGCCATGTTACTACCATGGCTACCACCCATTACAGTGAGCTGAAAGTATTTGCCCTTTCCACAGATGGAGTCTGCAATGCCTGCTGTGAATTTGATGTAGCCACCCTCAGCCCGACCTACCGTCTTCTGATCGGTATCCCGGGTAAGAGTAATGCATTTGCCATCTCCGGCAAATTGGGACTCCCGGAATATATTATTGAAGATGCACGAAAGAATATCGATGTGCAGCAGCAGAATTTTGAAGATCTTCTCGCCAATCTGGAGACGAGCCGCGCCACCATTGAGAAGGAACAGGAAGAGATTACCGCTTACAAAGCAGAGATTGAAACGCTGAAAAAACGTCTGGAAGAAAAACGGGACAATCTGAGCCGTCAGAAGGAGAGGATCCTGAATGAAGCCAATGAAAAAGCCCAGGCCATTCTTCAGGAAGCCAAGGATTATGCAGATCAGACCATCCGTACCATGAACAAGCTGTCCCAGTCAGGCGGTGTGGACATGAAAGCCATGGAACAGGAACGGGCCCGTCTTCGTGACAAAATGAATCATTCTGCATCTGCCAAAAAGACTGCACCGGCCAAAAAGAATAAACACTATTCCGCATCCGATTTCAGGCAGGGAGATAGTGTTCATGTCCTCAGTCTGGATCTGAAGGGCACCGTTGTCTCACAGCCAAACAGCAAAGGCGAACTGACCATCCAGATGGGTATCTTAAAATCCCGTATTCATTTCAGTGATCTGGAACCAATTGATGAGGAAGTAATCAGCACTCCAATCGTCAATAAGACCGGCTCCGGCAAGATCAAGATGAATAAATCAGCCAATATCAGTACATCCATCAATCTGATCGGAGAGACCGTTGATGAAGCCATGATCGACCTGGACAAATATCTGGACGACGCTTACCTGTCCCATATTCCAAATGTCACTATCATCCATGGCCGCGGCACCGGCGCTCTGCGCAAGGCCGTTCATGAAAAGCTGAGAAAGAGTAAATATGTCAAAAGCTACCGACTTGGGACCTTCGGCGAGGGCGAAACAGGTGTCACTATTGTTGAATTCAAATAACCAGAAAAAACCATTGAAAAAAGGTGCTTTTTCCCGTACACTATAGAAAATAACTGTTTGGAATTATATTTCAAAACATTGCACTCTCTCATTCTGAACAGCTACATAGGACAGTGAAAAGCACCAAATAAATAAAAGGAGAATTTGTCATGGAAAATTATGAGAATGTTACCTACCTCAGCCACCCATTGATTCAGCACAAGATTTCCATTCTGAGAAATAAGGAGACCGGAACCAATGAATTCAGACAGCTGGTGGAAGAAATTGCCATGCTGGAAGGCTTTGAGGCACTGAATGATCTGCCTCTGGAAGATGTGGAAGTAGAAACACCAATTGAAAAATGTATGACACCAATGATTGCCGGCCGGAAGCTTGCCATCGTTCCAATCCTGCGTGCAGGGCTTGGAATGGTTGAAGGCATTCTTGCCCTTGTGCCATCTGCAAAAGTTGGTCATATCGGTCTGTACCGTGATGAAGTAACCTTCGAACCTCATGAATATTACTGTAAACTGCCGAGTCCTATTGAGGAACGTACTATCGTTGTCTGCGATCCGATGCTGGCCACAGGTGGTTCTGCTGTAGATGCCATCACCATGATCAAAAAACGCGGCGGCAAAAATATCAAATTCATGTGCATTATCGCTGCACCGGACGGTGTAAAACGTCTTCACGAAGCACATCCGGATGTCCAGATCTATATTGGCCATCTGGACCGCTGTCTCAACGAACATGCCTATATCTGCCCAGGTCTTGGCGATGCCGGCGACAGAATCTTCGGTACAAAATAACTGACGAAGACAGGCGCGGGGGCGGGACAGGGGGCGGGACAGGGGACGGTTCTGTGTCCCATATTCCGGGACACAGAACCGTCCCCTGTCCCGCCCCCCGCGGCCCTGTCCCGCGCCTGTCGCCTTTATTCATCTCTGTCATTTGTCAATTTCAATTTATCCAGTACAAAGAACATAAGACCCATGATCATACCCACAACGCAGGCAAGTACCATACCTGTCAGCTGAACGCTGCCGAACTGTACGGAGATACCAGACAGACCTGTTACAAATACAATGGCTGTCATAGCCTGATTTCTTGATTTGCCATAATCTACCTGGGCATCCACCAGGATACGGATACCGGATGCACCAATCATACCATAGAGCAGGAAGGAAATACCACCAATAACCGGCCCAGGAATAGTGCTGATAAGAGTTGTCATCTTTCCAATAAATGAACAGATAATGGATAATACAGCGGCTCCGCCAATAACATAAACACTGTATACCTTTGTCATAGCCATAACACCGATATTCTCACCATAGGTCGTAGTCGGCACAGAACCGATCAGACCGGAGATCATAGTAGAGAAATTATCTGCAAAAAGTGAACGGTGCAGGCCCGGATCCTTTAACAGATCCCTGTCCACAATCTTACTGGTAACAATCTGATGTCCGATATGCTCTGACGCGATAACCAGCAATACCGGAAGAATAATAACGATGGCTTCCCATTTGAACTTCGGTGCAGAGAAGTTCGGGATAGAAAATAACGGTGCAGCAATCACATCTGCAAAATCTACAAGTCCGCATGCCAAAGAAGCAACATAACCCGCAATGATGGCAATCAGAATAGGAATAACCGACAGGAAACCTCTGAATACCACAGAACCGATCACAGCCGTCAATAAAGTTACAAGAAATACAATCATATTCTGTGGAAGGAGCACTTCATCCTTCAATCCTGCCGTAGATGCAGCTGTTCCAGCCAGTTCAAGACCGATCAATGCCACAACAGGACCCATTGCTGCAGGCGGAAGCACCACGTCAATCCATGAAGACCCAAACTTATAAATAATCAAAGCCAGGATACATCCACAGAAACCAACAACAACGAAGCCTCCCAACGCATAGCTGTATCCCCACTGGCTGATAACAACCCCTGCAGGCGCAAGAAATGCGAAGCTGGACCCCAGATATGCCGGCGCCTTTCCCTTTGTGATCAGAATGAACAGCAGTGTACCAAGGCCGTTCATGAACAATACGACTGCCGGATTGATTCCGAAGATGAATGGAACCAGCACAGATGCGCCAAACATGGCAAACATATGCTGAATACTCAATGGAATCAGCAATTTGGCAGGCACTTTTTCTTCAACCTGAATGATTCTTTTGTTCTCCATAACCTACTCTCCTACTCTCTTAAAATTTCTTTTCTATTATATACTATCCCCCGCAAATACAAAAGCCCGAAAAGACAAAAAAAGACAGAAATCTTTGGAAAATTGTCATTCAGTCTCCAGGCTTTCCGAATGACTATTTTCCTGTATTTCTGTCTTAATAATCTACTCTTCGCTCCAATGAAGCCGGTGCAGGCTGCCCTGCAGTTCCATCTGGGCAAAGTGCTGCTGACGCAGTGCTTCGTATAATACGATGGCTACTGAATTGCTGAGGTTCAGTGAACGGATATCCCCAATCATTGGGATCCTGGCACAGTATGGTTCGTATTCCACCAGAATCTCCTCCGGTATACCAGCACTTTCCTTGCCGAACATGATATAGCTGTCCGGCTCGTAAGTCACCTCAGTGTAGACCTTCCGCGCCTTGGTGGTTGCCATATAAAGCCTGCCCGCACAATCGGGATTCTGCTCAAGGAAATCCTCAAAATTCTCATACACCTGATAATCCAGGTTCGGCCAGTAGTCAAGTCCCGCTCTCTTCAGCATTTTATCACTGATCTCAAATCCAAGAGGCTTGATGAGATGCAGTTTTGTTCCGGTGGCCACACAGGTCCGGCCGATATTACCGGTGTTGGCCGGCATCTCCGGCTCCAGCAAAACAATATTCATACTCATTGATTCTTCTCTTTTCTAATCCATTCTACAAAGCGGGCAATACGTTCTGTTGCCACCTTCAATTCCTCCAGCGAATATGCATAAGAAATTCGCAGAAAACCTTCGCCGCTGTCACCAAAGGCAGTACCTGGTACAACAGCCACTTTTTCCTTCTTCAGAAGCTCTTCAGCAAATTCATCGGAGCTCATACCCAGACTCTTGATACTCGGGAAAATATAGAAAGCGCCAAAAGGTTCAAAGCAGTCCAGCCCCATCTCCCTGAATGTATGTACAAGGAAACGGCGGCGCTGGTTATAAGCTTCACGCATTATCTCCACATCCTCATCGCCGTTGCGTAATGCTTCTACAGCCGCATACTGGCTGGTGGTCGGAGCACACATAATGGCAAACTGATGAATTTTCAGCATCTGCTGAAGAATCAGCTCGGGTGCACAGGCATAACCGAGACGCCATCCAGTCATGGCAAAAGCTTTGGAGAATCCGTTAATCAACACAGTTCTTTCTTTCATACCCGGGAAAGAAGCGATGGTCGTATGCGGCATCTCATAAGTCAGCTCACTGTAGATCTCATCAGAGATAACAAATATGTCATGTTTAATACAAAGTTCCACAATCGGTTTCAGATCCTCTGCTGTCATGATGGAACCCGTCGGATTATTCGGGAATGGCAGCACCAGTACTTTTGTTTTTGGTGTAATCGCATTCTCCAGCTCCTCAGCCGTCAATTTGAATTCATTCTTTTCCTGCAGATCAATAACAACAGGTACCCCATCAGCCAAAACAACGCATGGCAGATAGGACACATAACTCGGCTGCGGAATAATGACCTCATCTCCCGGATTGAGCATGGCTCTAAGGGCAATATCAATGGCCTCCGAGCCGCCCACCGTTACCATGATCTCATCTGTCGGATCATAGGTCACATGACATTTACGCTGAAGATAATAACTGATTTCCTCTTTTAATTCCTTAAGACCTGCATTGGACGTATAAAAAGTACGGCCTTTCTCCAGAGAATAAATACCTTCCTCCCGGATATGCCAAGGCGTATCAAAATCCGGTTCACCAACGCCAAGGGAAATAACATTGGGATCATTCATCTCTGTTACAATATCAAAAAACTTCCGAATGCCTGACGGTTTGATCGTCAGTACTTTATCGCATAATGGATTTCTCATGGTGTAATCAGCTGCCTTTCTTTCTTATTGGACTCAGAAACCATGATGGTACCATGATCTTTATATTTCTTTAATACAAAATGAGTTGCTGTACTGGTAACAGAATCAAGAGTGGATAATTTCTCAGATACAAAAGCTGACACCTCTTTTAAAGTCTTGCCTTCCAGCATGACGCAAAAATCATAGGCACCGGACATGAGATATACGGTATCTACTTCAGGGAAATTATAGATCCGCTCTGCCAGATGATCAAAACCATGGCCGCGCTGCGGTGTTACGCGCACTTCAATAAGGGCTACAACTCTTTCCCGGTTCGTCTTATCCCAGTTAATGATTGTATGATAACCGCAGATGGTCTTATCAGACTCCATCTCATAAATTGCTCTGGCCACATCCTCTTCCTTCTCTCCCAACACAATTGCCAGATCTCTGATACTGATTTTGCTGTTTTTCTCTATAACAGATAAAATTTTCTCTTTCATTTCATTCATGACTTATCTCCTCATTACTTATTTTTAAATCATTTTATAATATTGCTTATACTATCCTGCCTGAAGGGCTCCAGATAGCGCACCTCTTCTTCATTTAAGACGACCCGGTCATTATCATCTGTCAAATGGCCGATGATAACTGCCGGGATACCCGCGGCAGCCAGTTCCGTCAATACTTTTTGTCCGTGATCAGCTGCCATCAGAAGGACACCCGTTGACAGAAGCTGGTAGGGGCTGACATTAAAATAATCACAGACTTCCACCGTCTCCTGACGGATCGGAATGGCCTTCAGATGAATTCTGGCACCAAGGCCGTCCCGACAAGCCATCTCCCACACTGCGTTAAACACGCCGCCATCTCCTGCCGCATACATTGCACGTACTCCCGCATCCGCTGCCGCCTTCACAGCAGGGATACACGAGAACTCATCTCCGGACGCATCTATATCCAGCAGTTTTCCCAGAAAATCAGGATTAAAATGCTGTTCCAATCTGTCTCTGTGTTGTTCTGATAATTGTGCAGAGCCCCTCCATCCTGCGTATCCGGTCATAATGATATCCTGATCCGCCTTTGCCGGCTCAGATTGGAATATACCTGATGTTTCTCCTATAACCGTTGCAGTCACTGCCGTTTCCTTAAGCCCCGGCAATGCAGTCACATCACTCTGTCCCACTGCGACTCGAAGGCGTGAACATGCCGCTGCAGCAGAAGCTGCCAACAGCTTTAATTCCGTCTCCTCCATATCTGCAGGTACCATAAACTGCAGCATAACACCCCCGGGTTCTCCACCCGCGGCAGCCAGCTGATTGATGGCCTGATGAACAGCACCGGCAGCTGTGTGGCGCTCACTCCCTATAACTGTTGCAGAAGCCGCATCCAGTCCATATTTTCCTTTTTTTCCCAACGTGCACCCGTCACGACTCATACGGACACTG
>JBJEJD010000159.1:0-2414 GCA_051877705.1 Coprococcus sp.
ACCAATAATTCCGATATATTGATATGCAGATCTTTATAGATGCCGACCTGAATGGTCTGATTAAATGGTACGATCATAGGTGCTGCATCTACTTCGTAGTGATAGATGGTGGTCCGTTCTCTGTCCGGATCCACGATCCAATACTCACGTACACCTGCATCGGCGTAGAGTGCGTTTTTAGTGCTGTAGTCCATCGTGCGGCTTGAGGGTGATACCACTTCGATAATAAAGTCAGGTGCACCTTCGCATCCCCGGTCAGAAAGCTTGTCTTTGTCGCAGATGACGCTGACATCGGGTTCCACATAATTTTTATTGTCTTTTTTGATGATGACAGCAAATGGTGCCGGATAGACTTCGCAGGATCCTTCTTTAGCATCAATATAGTTTGAGATGGTTTTGGCCAGCGAAAAAGCGATTTTCTGATGGATACGGGTCGGTGTGGCCATATCACAAATCTGTCCTTCGATCAATTCCGCCCTCTCTCCTTCGGGGAGGGCATAAATGTCATCAATGGTATAGTTCCCTTCTGTAAAAAGCAGCATGGCAGCACTTCCTTTATTTAACATTTTAATAGTTGATCCTCCTTATATTATAATGAATTGTCAGTAGAGATGCAACTATTATAAATCGTCATGACTGCAATTTTTGTCAGAACAGGTTGTCGATTATCTTAAAATTCTATGAATGAAGCATATCGATAAAAAGTTTCAATGCCGGGTTCTGGTTATCCTTCTTCCAGAGAGCCAGTATATCAACGTGTTCATGTTCTCCTTCCAGTGGGATAAAGACAAGATCACTGGATTGCTTTACATAATGAATAGCTGCTTCCGGAAGAATAGTGATACCGATGCCTGCGGCAACGAGGAGCAGCAGTGTTTCAATATCTGGAGAGAGGCCGATCACCTTTGGGACAAATCCCGAATCTGCAAATTTTTCAGGCAGAATATAGCCATAGCTCTTTGCCTGATTGTTTTCGTAAAACTGTGTAAGGAAAAACGAATCATTTCTTAAATCATATCTTCGGATGGAGCTTAGCTGGGCATAAGGATGAGAAGGATACAGGACAGCAAAAAGCTTGTCTGTTTTCATATGTCTGTATTCAAATCCTTCCAGATTGGTGTTGGAATAGCAGACGTTAAAAATGACATCCAGATTGCCTCTGTCCAGTTCATAAAACAGATCCAGATGGGGTTTTCTGAAAAGCTGGAAGGAGATGGCAGGATAATCATGATAAAATTCCTTGATAAGTTCGCCGAGATTCGTATTTTCCTGTCCGTTGACATAACCGATATTCAGGGAACCGGAAAATCCGGTGGCTGCCTTTTTTGTTTTTTCAACAGCACTCCGGCTGCGTTCCAGGATGGCTCTGGCTTCTGTCAGAAATACCTTACCGGCCGGTGTCAGTTCTACTTTTCTTTTATTTCGTATAAATAATTTTACATCTAACTGATCTTCAAGAGACTGAATGTGCTGGGTAATTGCAGTTTGTGAAATGAAATGCTGTTTTCCGGCTTCTGTAAAGTTCAGACATTCAGCAGCAGTAATAAAATACTTCAATTGATTCGTTGTCATGAATCATATCCTCCCTTAATAATCAATAACAAAATCAATGAATATTATAAGTTAATTCTTATTATATATGGAAATAATCTCCTTTACAATGGGAAATCAGGTGTTTTTTAAAGAAAAATCGGTAAAGAAATCAGGTTTTGCTTATGGAAATCCCAACTTTCATTATTAGACCACCGCACAGAAGAATTCTATAATAAGGCTATCAGAAAACAGATTATTGCTTAACAAAAGTTGTTAAAAAATAATCAAAGCTGTACAATCATAGAAGGGAGAATAGACATGGGAGAAGAAGTTCAGGCAAAACCAAAACACAAAGCACCGGATCTGAATTCCGCAAAATTCAAGCTGGGTCAGATTGCTGCTAAGGCGTACAGTGATGCTCAGGATGCCAAGGAAAGAGGAGAGATGGTTGGCTGGTGTTCCAGTAATTTCCCGGTGGAGATACCGGAGACGCTGGGACTGGCAGTGTGTTACCCGGAGAATCAGGCGGCAGGTATTGCAGCCCGAGGCGGCGGAGAAAGAATGTGCAATATCAGTGAAGAAGACGGCTATTCCAACGATATCTGTGCTTATGCGAGAATCAGTCTGGCCTATGCAAAGGTGAAAGATGCGCCGGAGCAGAATATGCCGCAGCCGGATTTCCTGCTTTGCTGCAACAATATCTGCAACTGTATGATCAAATGGTATGAGAATCTGGCCAGAGATCTGAATATACCACTGATTATGATCGATATTCCGTTTAATCCGGATTATGAGGTGTCGGATGCAGAGGTGGCTTATATCAAAGCCCAGTTTCTGGATGCCATTCATCAGCTGGAGGAAATTACAGGTAAAAAATGGAG
>JBJEJD010000159.1:2514-10254 GCA_051877705.1 Coprococcus sp.
GGACTTAAGAGCCGCGGCATTAATATGGTAACAACCATTTATGCAGATGCCTTTGGATTCATTTACAAAGATTTTGATGATATGTGCCGTGCTTACGCAATGGTGCCGAATGCCATCAATCTGGAACTGGCCAGAGATAAGCGAATCAAATTATGTAAAGACAATCATGTGGAAGGTCTTCTGGTACATACCAATCGTTCCTGCAAGCTGTGGAGCGGATTCATGTATGAGATGAGCAGACAGATCGGTGAAGCCTGTGATATTCCAGTTGCAAGCTTTGACGGCGATCAGGCCGATCCGAGAAATTTCTCTGAAGCTCAGTATGAAACAAGAGTACAGGGGTTGACAGAGATCATGGAACAGATCAAGGAGGGAAAATAGATGAGTCAGATGGAATTACTGAATAAATTTCATGAAGCTGCTTCAAATCCTGCTGGACAGATGAAAAACTATATCAATGCTGGTAAGAAGATTGTTCTGACAGCACCTGTTTATACACCGGAAGAGATTATCCATGCAATGGGAATGGTTCCGATGGCAGTCTGGGGAGCAGATCTTGAACTGAAAGAGTCGAAACAGTATTTTCCGGCTTTTATCTGTTCTATCATGCAGAGTATTCTGGAACTGGGTATGAGAGGTGTCTATGAAGGTGCCAGTGCCATTGTGATTCCAAGCCTCTGTGACAGTCTGAAGGTGCTGGGAGAAAACTGGAAATATGCTGTTCCGGGTATTCCGTTTATTCCGATGACCTACCCTCAGAACAGAAAACCGGCCTATGGTGCCAAATATACAAAGGCCGGTTATGAGCGGGTGGTCAGGGATCTGGAGAAAGCCACAGGTCTTGCTTTTGATGAGGATCAGCTGGCAGCATCCATAGAAGTTTATAATACACACAATCAGGCCATGCGAAAACTGGCAGATGTGCTGGCTGTTCATCCGGAGATAACGGCACAGCAGAGATCCGATGTCTATAAGAGTGCCGGATTTATGCTGAAGGAAGAACATACAGAGCTGGTCAATGCATTGATAGCTGAATTGGAGAACAGCCCTGCTGACAATGAGAAGATCAGGATCATGACAACGGGTATTCTGGCTGACAGTCCATCCCTGCTGGAGATCATCGAAGACAATGGATTCCAGATTGTTGTGGATGATGTGGCAGCCGAGAGCCGTCAGTACAGAACAGATGCACCGGATGGAGAAAATGCACTGGATCGTCTGGCACAGAAATTCTGTCAGATGGATAACTGTTCTGTGCTGTACGATGTGGAGAAAAAACGTATACAGATGATCGTGGAACAGGCTAAAAAATACGATGCCAAAGGTGTTGTGGTGATTCTGACAAAATTCTGTGATCCTGAGGAGTTTGATTATCCATTTATTAAACGTGCCTGTGAAGCGGCAGAGATCCCGGTGCTTTTAATTGAGGTCGACAGACAGATGACCAATTACGAACAGGCGAGAACGATGCTGGAAGGCTTCCGCGATATACTGATGGTTTAATGATAATCTTTAGAAGAGAAAGAGGAGAAAAAAATGAGTAAAAATTCGAATTCAGGCAGCAAATTATCTGCTGCATTAGGTATTACCTTTGTCTGGTTTACGACTCAGTTCGGCGGTGGTTTTGCTTCCGGTGCCCAGCTGAAGAGCTATTTCATCCGTTATGGTATCTTATGTCTGTTTACCTGTATCGGTGCTCAGGCCATCTGTGCTGTTTATAATGCCTATATCCAGTACTACTGCCGGAAACATGGCACTTATGACTACAGAAGTTTTAATAAGAAGTTCTATGGTAAGTTTTCACCGATTTTTTCACCGTTATTTGAAATTGTGTATATCTTCGTGCTGCTGGTAGTGCCTGCCGTGGCCTTTTCAACGGGCGGTTCGACCCTTCAGGAGCTGACGGGTATACCTTATATGCTGTGTACAGCTATTATCGGGGTGTTTATCTTTGTTGTTGCCATCTATGGTACCGCACTTGTGCGAAAGGTGGCGACAGTATTGTCCATTTTGATCGTAGCAGGTCTTCTGGTTGTATTTATTCCAAATATTATCGTTCAGTGGGATGCTGTTACAGCAGGTATTGCTTCTCTTAGTGCACAGAAGATGCCTGTATGGCCGGCTATCTGGAGCATGATCGTGTATGCTGCCTTCCAGATTGCTTCTTCCCCTGCTATTCATTCCCAGCATGCGGAAGCACTGCAGGAACCGAAGGATTCTGCCTTTACATTCTTTATTGGTTTTGTGGTTAACAGTGCCATGATTTTCGTTTCAACCCTGGGTCTGATGGCTGTTATTAATACTGCTGAATATGCAGAATCATCCATGCCGGTTATGGTACTGATCAGAAATGGTGTTGCAGGTTCTGTTTTACTGCCGATTCTTTCTGTACTGATCATTCTTGGATCTGTATCAACGGCAGTGAATATGGTTTCCGCAGGAACGACCCGTGTCTGCCATATGATCGACCCGGATTACAATCCGGACGGCAAACCGACCGCAAAAGTTATTGTGACAACGCTTGTTTTATGTCTGGTAGGATTTGGTGTTGCCCAGTTTGGCCTGCTGCCGCTGGTCAACAAAGGTTACGGCGTGCTGGCTTACCTGACATTCCCGGTTATTATCATTCCATATATCATTCATGCGATTTATACAAAACTGGATACAAAAACAGCAGAATAATCAGTCTTACTTAGATAACAAGGAGGAACAACTATGTGTGAAGTTAAACGGCCTTTGGAGGGCGTAAAAGTTGTAGAATTGGCTACTTTTATTGCAGGTCCGTGCTGTGCAAGATATCTGGCGGATCTTGGTGCTGAGGTAATCAAGGTGGAGGCACCGTCCGGGGATCCATTGAGATTTACAGCTGTCAATGAAGGACGTCCTTATGGTGATCCTGAGGATACCAGTTTCTGTTTGGAGAATACAGGAAAGAAATGTGTGACTTTAAATACAAAATCAGAGGCAGGAAGAGAAGTATTGGAAAAACTGATTGCCGGATGTGATATTTTTATTACCAACTGGCGCCAGTCACCGCTTAAAAGGGCAGGACTGGATTATGAGACATTAAAAGTTAAATATCCAAAGCTTGTTATGGGATATATCAGCGGCTATGGTGAAAAGGGACCGGACAAGGATCTTCCGGGATTTGATTTTACGGCTTATTTTGCCCGCGGCGGCATCATGGGAACCATGTATGATATTGATTCTGCACCAATGACACCAATTGCGGGCTTTGGTGACCATCAGGTGGGGCTGTATCTGGCCAGCGGTCTTCTTGCGGCACTTTACAGAGCCAGAGAAACCGGTAAGGGGGATCAGGTGACAGTCAGCCTCTATCATACAGCTCTCTGGGATATTGCGTTGTACCTGCAGTGCAATCAGTATGGAGATCCGTCGACACAATTCCCGATCAGCCGTAAGAAAATTGCCAATCCATTAAATGTGGCCCATAAAACAAAGGATGGCAAATGGATTCAGATTGCCATGCCGCGGTATGATTTCCATTATCCGAAATTTATGGAAGCCCTTGGCAGAAATGATCTGATCGATGATGCAAGATTCTACCCACAGGTCAGCCTTCAGGATCATCTGGAAGAATTCTATGAGGTGCTGGATGCGGAAATCAGATACAGATCTCTGGATGAAATGGTTGAATTGATGAAAAAGGCGGATCTTCCATATGCTGTATGCCAGACATGGGATCAGATTCTTGAAGATCCTCAGGCATGGGGATCAGACGCTCTTGCGAAGGTGAAATTCCCGAATGGCAATGAACGTACAATGGTAAGAACCCCTGTCATGTTTGCAGATACAGAGCTGCCGCCTTATGAAAGAGGTGCTTTCCTGGGTGAGCATACAAAGGAAGTGCTGGCACAGCTGGGCTATTCTGATGAGCAGATCATAGCCATGATCGCAGCCGGAGAAGCAGCAGACGTTAAGAGAATAGGGTAGGTTTATGATGTATACACTGGGAATTGATATCGGATCCACGACTTCTAAATGTGTATTGCTGGAAGATGGGAAGCGGATTGCAGCCCGTGTCCTCGTGCAGGCAGGAACCGGCACCCATGGGCCGGAGCAGGCCCTTCAGACAATATACACACAGTCTGGCATTCAGAAATCAGAGATAGCCTTCACCGTAGCCACCGGCTACGGGAGGCTGACTCTCCCTGATGCGGATGGGGAAATGAGTGAATTGAGCTGTCATGGCAAGGGGATTGCGGCCATGTATCCGGATGTGCGTACCATCATTGATATTGGCGGGCAGGATGCCAAGGTCATCTGTCTGAATAATAAGGGCCAGATGATGAATTTCGCCATGAATGATAAGTGTGCAGCCGGAACGGGTCGATTTCTGGATGTGATGGCAGGAATTCTTCATATTGATATATCTGAACTGGAGACAGAGGCTGCCAGATCTTTGCAGGCTGTAAAGATATCCAGTACCTGTACGGTGTTTGCAGAATCGGAAGTCATCTCTCAGCTGGCCAACGGTGCATCCCGGCCGGATGTGGTGGCTGGTATCTGCAATTCCGTTGCCAGCAGAGTAGCCGCACTGGTTAAAAGAACCGGTGTCAGAGAAAAAATCTTTATGAGTGGCGGTGTAGCCAGAAATGGCGGTGTCAGGAAAGCTCTGGAAATGGAGCTGGGTGCAGAGATAATGTACAGTGATTTTTCACAGATGATGGGTGCTTATGGAGCGGCGATCTATGCCTGGGAAAAAGCGAAGCGTTAAGGTGGTGTCGCAGAGATGAAATTTGTTCAGACAACAATTGACAGTGAGCTGGCCGTGCTGGTGAATGAAAAAAAGGATGGAAAAGCAATTTATTATAAAGATATGTGCTTTTCATGGAAAGATATTGACCGGATGGCAGATATACTGGCTTCGGAGATGCTGGAAATGCAGATAGAAAAAGGCAGTCATATTGCTATATGGTGTTCCAATTCACCATTGTATCTGTGCGCTTTTTTCGCCATTGCCAGAATCGGCTGTGTATCGGTGCTTATCAATCCGGCTTATAAATCTTACGAGATTGATAAGCTGCTGGCCTATGCGGATGTCAAAGGCGTTTTCTGTGATGAAGCAACGGTGAAAAAGCTTCGCAAAATCAACAGTCTGGATTTTCTGCGGTATATCGGCGGTGATACACTGGGTGTTCTGACGGAAATGGAACGACCAAAGGCAGCAATGGCTGATCAACTGAAAAGAAGGCGGCTTGAAATAACCACTAAGGATGCTGCCTGTATGCTTTTTACATCAGGAACGACAGGTGATGCCAAAGGTGTGGTACTGACCCATTTTCAATTGCTGAATGTGGCCCTTCGGGCAGCGGATGCCATGCGTTGGGGAAAAACGGATATTGTTTGTCTGACCTTGCCGTTATTTCATTGTTTTGGCATGTCGACAGGGGTTTTGGCGGCTTTCTATCATCATGGCACGATCTGTATGAACGACAGTTTTAAATCAACGGCAGTCATGCAATGTATCGACCGGCACAGGTGCACGGTTTTAAACGGTGTGCCGACCATGTTTTTATCCATCCTGTACAATCCGGATCGCTGGCATTATGATCTGTCCAGCCTGAACTCGGGTATTATCGCAGGTTCTGGTGTTTACGAAAGGGATTTTCTAAAGATATCCAGAGAACTGGATATGCCCCATCTCATGCAGTCCTATGGACAGACAGAGGCTTCACCGAGCATTACCTTCTCGGATTATGAGGATTCCGTTGAAGAAAGAGCGAAATCCGTGGGAGTGACCATCCCTGATGTGGATATCAGAATATGGGATCTGGAAAAAGATAAGGCGGCAGTTGTTGGCCACACGGGTGAAGTGGAGATCCGTGGCTTTAATACAATGGCCGGTTATTATAAGAAGGAAGAAGCATCGGCAGAGGTTAGTCGTGAAGATGGATGGATGCGAACCGGAGATATGGGATTTCTGGATGAAAAACAGAATCTTCATATATGCGGCAGAATGAAAGAAATGATTATTCGCGGCGGGGAGAACATCGCACCGCAGGAGATCGAGGAAATTCTCCTGAATATGGAGGGTGTAAGACAGGCCAGAGTTTTTGGTGTACAGGAGGCGGTTATTCAGGAAAATATTGCTGCTTGTATTGAAACGGACTGCCACTATACGGAACAGGATGTGAGAAAATATGTGAGAAAATATCTGGCGGATTACAAAGTGCCGAAATATGTTTTCTTCTTTCAGAAACTTCCTGAAAATGCCAGTGGAAAGGTAGATGTAAAGCAATTGAAAAAAGAAATTGAACAGCAGATAAAGGAGATGAAAGAATCTTGATGAAAAATATGAATCGATGGGTCTATGCGGCGGCAGGCGTGGTGGTATTATTACTGGCTGGTCTGGTCTATGCATGGTCTGTCATGTCTAAATCAATTGGTGCGGCATTTCCTGAATGGTCTGCGGCACAGTTGTCACTGACATTTACCATCACAATGATGATGTTTTGTGTTGGATGTCTGATTGCCGGAATTTTGTCAAAAAGGATCCAGCCAAGAATATATGTGATTTTTTCAGGTATTCTGTTCCTGGCGGGATTTATGATGGCTGCGGCTACCAATGGTTCACCGATGATGCTCTATGCTGGTTTTGGTGTACTCTGCGGTATGGGTGCCGGTTTTGCGTACAATGCAGTTATGAGTACGATTTCGGCATGGTTTCCTGATAAGCAGGGCATGATCTCCGGTATTTTGCTCATGGGTTTTGGTCTGAGCAGTTTTATTGTAGGTAAAATCTTTGCGGCGGTGGCACCGGCGGATGGTACAGATGCCTGGAGAACAACATTCAGGGTATTTGCAGTTGTTATTTTTATTGTCATGATCATCTGTAGCTTTTTCCTTGTGAGGCCTGGAGCAGATTTTGTGCCGCCGGCATCTTCAGAAAAGAAAAAAGTCAGACAGCCGGCCATTGAGGCACGGCCCGGAGAGATGGTGCGTATGCCTTCTTTCTGGCTGTACTATATCTGGGCGATCCTTGTCAGTGCTGCAGGACTGGCTCTGGTATCACAGGCCAGTGGTATTGCCAGTCAGGTGGGCAGTGCAGTATCTGATGGCACCATTGCGACAGTCGTTGGTCTGATTTCTATAATGAATGGCATAGGCCGTGTGATCTTTGGCTCACTGTTCGATAAAAAGGGCTTTAAACCAACGATGATTCTTGATATGATTGTATTTATTATAGCGGGGCTTCTGCTGATCGCGGCACTTCGAAGTGGAAGCTTTACTCTGATTATTATTGGGTTTATTGTGGGCGGTTTTGCTTACGGTGGTGTCACACCGACCAATTCAGCCATTATCAGTGATTTCTTTGGCAGAAATAACTATCCGGTTAATTTTTCACTGATTAATACAAACCTGATTATTGCATCCTTTGCTTCGACAATAGCAGGCAGATTGTATGATATGAGCCAGTCCTATATGAGTACGATATTCATGATGATTGCTGTGACGGTGATTGGATTTGCCGTATTTATGGGTATACGAAGACCAAAATAATTATTCGAATGAAAAAAATAGGGAGAGCAAGTATGAATGCAACCCTGCGACATATTTTATGGTACCGCAGGGTGTATTCGTATAATCCACAAATATACTCTATCACAGATGCCGGAGATTTTTTCTGTAATGACGTAAATCTCCTTCACTGACCTCTGAAATGATTTTGTCAAGTGTATTCAGTAATCGCTTTTTATCCTCTGGTAAACGTCCCCT
>JBJEJD010000160.1:0-40099 GCA_051877705.1 Coprococcus sp.
GAAACCGCAGAATCCAAATAAGAAATGTTCATGCATCAGTGTACGTCCAAGTTCAGAAGCAGCAACCGGACCTGTTACTGTATTAACGTAATTCATAAAAAATCCTCCTTTAAAAGATAAATTATAATAATATGTTCTATATCTAAGTATAGTCTATAAAAAGGTTTCTCGCCAATGCTTTAGTGCAAAATCATGAGAAGGATTTTGAATAGGCCTATGCGACTTGTGAAAAGTTGGCACAGTTATTATAAAAACGCATGATTTGTTATAACCATTTAGCATAATATTCGGACAGAAAGTGAATTTCCATTCTATGCCATAGTTTGTTAAAATAATCTCATAATTAAATGTTTCCAAGAAAAGCGCGCAAGGAAAAATTTATTTTTATCAGCTGTTTTGCAACAAATTCATTTTATGCATGTTTATGCACAAAGGAGAGGATTTAAGATCATGAGTGAAAAGAAGAACGTAGATCTTAACAAAGTAAGTTATAATTTTGGTACAAAAGGCTGGACCGTTGTTGGTTTTGAAATCATCATGCTGTTCTTTATGACAGGTTTAACGGTTGACGGTCTGAACACAATCGTACCTATGATGGCAGCGTTCCATGGATGGAGCGAAGATGTACTGTTATCCATTTCAACACCAGCTTCCATTATCGCATTGTTTGCCTGCGTATTATGGGCTGCATTTATTGAAAAAGCAGGGCTTAAAAAGACAACAATCGCTACAATGGTTCTTGCAGGTATCAGCTTGATTGCTTATGGTAATTCCGTAAATATCGCAATGTATGCTGTATCACTTGTATGTATCGTAACATTTATTAATGCATTTGCATGTAACTGTGGTTTTGCTATCTGTGCTAACTGGTTCCCGACCAAAAAAGGTGTCGTTATGGGTATCACAACCATCGGTATGAACCTGGCAAGCGCACTGATCAACTGGATCCTGACAGGTCTGTCTGCTTCCTTCCAGATTACAGGTGCTTTATCTATTCTTGGTGGTGCTATCATTGTTCTGGCTGTTCTGGTTGGACTCTTCATTAAAGGTACACCGGAAGAAGCCGGCTGCTATCCTGATAATGACCCTGAAATTGCTGCTATCATCAAAGAAGAAGAAGCTGAAGCTGCAAAACAGGAAAAAGTATCTTATGTTGGTGCGCTGAAGAACAAATATGTATGGATCTTCGGTATCGGCGCAGGCTGCTTCGGTCTTGCTACTGTAGGTATCATGTCTCAGTTAGTTGGTTACTTTATAGCTGCAAGAGGCTATGAATTAACAGGTGCTCTGACAATGCTTACAATCGCTGCTGTTATCGGTATGGCTGGCTCATGGGCATGGGGTGTTGTTGACCAGAAGCTTGGTACACAGAAAGCCTGCCTGATGTTTGGTATCTGGTACTTCGTTGGTATTGCATTCCTGATTGCTCCTCCGACACCTTGCATGTACATCGGTCTTTTCATGCTCGGCGGTGCCATTGGTGGTAATGGTAACTTCCTGCCATCTCTGGCTGCTCAGGTATTCGGTCGTAAAGACTTCAACGTATCTTACGCATGCATGAACATGATCAACGGTGTTGTAAGATCCTGCTCATTCTTTGTACTGGCTGCACTGCGTGCCGTAACAAGCGGTTATACAGTACCTTATATGGTATTCGCTGTAGTTGCTGTTATTGGTGGTATTCTGATCGTAGCTGTAAAAGAGAAGAGAGCCATCAACTAAAGAATTGCATTTTGAATTCTCTGTAAAGGAAAGAGGCTGTCGTTTTAACGAATGAAAATTCGTGAAGCGGCAGCCTTTTTTTCTTGGTGCGCGTTTCGAAAAACGCCGAAACGGCATATTCTGTTTTATCATGTACAGCTTTTTAGTTGTAAATGCCAGCTTTTCTGTATTTTTTTGGCGTTGTACCCGTCAGCCGTTTAAAAAGCCGGTTAAAATAGTAGACATCAGCCATACCGCACTGATGGGCGATTTCTTTTATGGGCAGATCAGTGACAAGAAGCAGTTTCTGGGCATGTTCTATACGGCAGCCATTGACATATTCTGTCAGTGGCATGCCTGTTTCTTTTTTAAAAAGGGTGGATAGATAGCTGGCATTGACCGACAATTGTTCCGCCAGAGATTTCAGAGTCAGATCGGCCTGCAGATCACTGTTGACGCAGGTGATGATCTTCTGTGTAAGTATAGAATAGTCTTTTAGATTATGGTGCCTGATCAGACTGCAGTAATCCCGGACCATTTGGTGCTGAAAATCAAGACATTGATGGATATCCGTCAGTTCTTCAATCCGACGGATATTTTGATTGGAAAGACAGTCGATATGGAGGGGATGAACTCTGGCATGTTCGGCGGCCTTTCTGAGCAATGTATTCATTGTAATCGAATAATTCTGATAATTACGCAATTCATCGTTAAGACGCGGTGGAAGGGGCTGCTCCTGGAATATGGCAAGAAGCTTCAGCGCCCGGCTTTCATTCCCCATGCCCACTGCGCGTAAAAGTTCATTTTCTAATTGATAACGGCTTTCCAGAATCCGTACACTCTCCAGAGGACGGTCGGGAATTCGGAAATAGCCGTTATATCTTTCATACCATTCATTCATTTTTACAATTCTCCTAATACATACTTCTATCTTTTGCATTTTTTTCAGGAAAATTCGAGTGAATATAGAAATAATGCAAAAACTAATAAAAATCCTCCATATCAAAAACAGCTGTCAGTGAGTAAACTTGACCCATACAGTTTGAGTAGATTGAAGGAATATTTGGGTAGAAAATGGAAAGGGAGAATGAATGATGCGTCAAGTGATTAATTTAAACGAAAACTGGAAATTTATTCAGCAGAATGTGGGTTTGCCGGAGCATTTGCCGGAGGATTGGCAGTCTGTCGATCTTCCCCATACATGGAATGCTGTGGATGGTCATGACGGAAACGGCAGCTATGACCGTGGCTGTTACTGGTATGTCAGAAAGTTTATAACGCCGAAACAGCCGCTGTCTGGCGGACGGATCTATGTGGAGGTTCCGGCGGCTGGCCAGCAGGCAAAGGTATATATCAATGGTCAGCAGGCGGCTTATCATGAAGGCGGCTATTCTGCTTTTCGTGCGGATATCACCGGTTTATGCAGGGAAAATGAAGAGAATCTGCTGGTGATTGCCTGCAGCAATGAATATAAAGACAGCGTTTATCCTCAGTCGGCTGATTTTACCTTCTACGGCGGTTTATACCGTGGGGTCAATCTGATCAGCGTGCCGGATACACATTTTGACCTGGAATATTTCGGCGGACCGGGATTAATGGTGACACCGAAACCATGCCAGGAAAATGGCGGCGCTGAATTTAAGGTGGTATCCTGGGTTGCTCGTCCGGATGAAAATTTTACAGTCAGTTATAGCATCAGAGATGCGAAAGGGCATGAAGTGGCATCAGCAGTCTGTCCGGCGGATGATACGGCGGTGACTCTGTATGTGCCTGACGCGAAATTGTGGGAGATCGACAGTCCGTATCTGTATACTGTCACAGCGTCCCTTGTGCGCCGCAATGAGGTCTGTGATGAGGTGACAGTCCGTGCGGGTGTCCGCAGCTTTTTCTGTGATCCGGATAAAGGCTTTATCCTTAATGGCCGGGAGATTCCGCTTCGGGGAGTCAGCCGACATCAGGATATGCTGTATAAGGGCAATGCACTCTCAAGAGAGGATCATTACAGGGATGCACAGATGATCAGAGAACTGGGAGCCAATTCGGTGCGTCTGGCCCATTACCAGCATTCACAGGATTTCTATGATGCCTGTGATGAGATGGGGCTGGTTGTCTGGGCGGAGATTCCATTTATCAGTGTATTTAATAAAGACCCGGAAGCCCATGAGAATTGTATCAGTCAGCTGAAGGAATTGATCATCCAGAACTACAATCATCCGTCCATCTGTTTCTGGGGTATTTCCAATGAGATCCTCATCGGTGGTATTTCAGAAAAGCTGATAGAGAATCATAAGGAGCTGAACGCTCTGGCGAAGGAGCTTGATCCGACACGCCTCACTACCATTGCCCATGTATCTATGACGCCGGTGGAAAGCCCGATGCATCATATTACGGATGTCATCAGCTATAATCATTATTTTGGATGGTATGGCGGACATACGGAGGATAACGGACCGTGGTTTGATAATTTTCATAAGCTTCATCCGGAGCTGTGCGTGGGTGTTTCGGAATACGGCTGTGAAGGCATCATCACTTATCACGGCTCTGATCCGGCATGCAAGGATTACAGTGAGGCATATCAGGCGCTGTATCATGAGTATATGGCCAGGATGCTGGATGAGCGTCCGTGGCTCTGGTCCAGTTATGTCTGGAATATGTTCGATTTTGGATGTGCGGCCCGCAATGAGGGCGGTGTGGCCGGACGGAACAATAAAGGGCTTGTTACCATGGATCGCAGAATCAAAAAGGACAGCTATTATATTTATCAGGCCTACTGGACCAGTGAACCAATGGTTCATCTGTGCGGCAGACGTTATGCGCGAAGGGCCGGAGAGACAACGGAAATCCGTGTCTATTCCAATCAGCCGGAGGTTACATTATATCTGAATGGCAGAAAAGTGAATGTTCAGACAGCAGATAAGGTGTTTGTATTCAATGTTGCTCTTGAAGAGGGGCAAAACATTCTGCTGGCGACGGCAGGTCCGGCAATGGACAGTATGACCATCAGCAGGGTGGATCAGGAGCCTTCCATTTATATTCTGCCGGAGGTGAATGAGCGTGCAGAGGGTGTTGCCAACTGGTTCAGTACAGTGGGAGATATGGATCTGAAGGCACCAATGGAGTTCCCTGAGGGGAAATACAGCGTGAAAGACACATTGGAAGAGATTGCGAAATGTCCTGAGCTGATGGAGATTGTCAGCAGGGCTGTGAAACTGGCATCAAATTTCACCCTTGCACCAGGTGAAGGCATGTGGGATATGATGAAGAGTATGACACCGGAAACGATGATGGAGATGGCCGGAAATCTTGTCCCTGAAGGATTCCTGGAGAGCCTGAACGCGAAAATGATTGCGTTCGACCATATCAGATAAGGAGAAAAGATTATGACAAATCGTGAAAATACAGAGCGCCCTTTTGGGATGAGAGATAAAATAGGCTATGCCTTTGGGGATTTCGGAAATGATTTTACCTTTATCCTGTCCTCCATGTTTATGCTGAAATTCTATACCGATGTCATGGGAATTGCCCCGGCTCTTGTGGGTACATTGATGATGCTGGCCCGTTTTGTGGATGCGTTTACCGATGTGACCATGGGGCAGATCATTGACCGTGCCAAACCGACAAAGGATGGCAAGTTCCGTCCGTGGATTAAGCGCATGTGCGGTCCGGTGGCCATTTCATCATTCCTGATCTACCAGTCAGGATTTGCGGGAATGCCCTATGGATTCAAAGTATTCTGGATGTTTGTGACCTATATTTTGTGGGGATCCTTCTTTTATACATCCATCAATATTCCCTATGGCTCCATGGCGTCAGCCATTTCGGCGGATCCAAAAGACAGAGCAGAATTGTCCACCTGGCGGAATATCGGCGCCACACTGGCCAGTATGGTCATTGGTACCGGAACTCCGATCATTGCCTATGTGACTGTTGACGGGAAAACCATGCTGTCTGGTTCGCGTATGACCATGATTGCCGGTGTATTTGCAATCCTTGCCATTATCTGTCATATGCTTTGCTTTAAGCTGGTCCGCGAACGTGTCCCGGTTCCGGCTAATAATCAGAAGCTGGAAGTCGGCAGTCTGTTAAAAAGTCTGGTTACCAACCGGGCGCTGCTGGGGATTATCGTGGCAGCTATACTGCTTTTGCTGGCTATGCTCGGCATGCAGGGGATGTCAGCCTATGTATTTCCGAATTTTTATGGCAATGCAGGCGCCCAGTCATTGTCTGCCCTGTTGAGTAATCTGGCTATTCTGCTCATCTGTGCGCCTCTGGCTGCCGGATTGTCAGAAAAAATCGGCAAAAAAGAACTGGCCGTCATATCCTGTCTGGCCGGTGCTGCGGTTTTCATGGCCTGCCTGATCGTTCATCCGGACAATGCTTATATCTATATTATATTTTCGGTACTGGCATTTATCGGCATCGGATTTTTCAATACGATTATCTGGGCGATGATCACAGATGTCATTGATGATGCAGAGGTGAAAAAGGGAATTCGCGAAGATGGAACCATTTATTCTGTCTACTCCTTTGCAAGAAAGCTGGGGCAGGCATTTTCATCAGGGATGGTCGGCAGCCTCCTGAGTTTTATTGGCTATACTGAAGCAACTGCCTTTGAACCGGCGGTCACAGAGAGAATCTTCAGAATCTCCTGTATCATTCCGGCTGCGGGGCTTGCTGCTGTTGCTCTGGCGCTGATTTTTATTTATCCACTGAATAAGGCAAAAGTCGAAGCCAATGTGGCGGAGCTTGCTGCCCGAAGAAAATAAGTTTTAATAAGGCACCCCATAAGCTGTTAATGGCTCGGGGTGCCTTTGATTTATGCGGGCAGCGAGCCAAAAGCTCCCGCTGTTATAACTATTTAACATAACCGCACAAGGATTGTGAATTAGCGTTTAGAAAGTCTAAATGTTATAATATTAACGAATAAGTTACGGGTTAATGATATTTTTGGAAAGAGGGCGATCAAATGGGTTGGAGAGAGATTTACGAAAGCAGAATAATGACGGCTGAAGAAGCATTGAAGAAGATTCCGGACAATGCCCGTGTGTTTTTTGCTCATAGTATGAGTGAACCGGCTTATCTGGTGGAAACGATGTGCGATCATAAGGAATGGTTTACCAATGTTGAGATCTGTCATATGGGTTCTTCCGGCAAACATCGTTATTGCAACGAAGAAGGAATGGAAGGACATCTGCGCCATAACTCATTCTTTGTTAGTGGGTTGAGCAGAAAAGCCGTTTTGGAGGGCAGAGCTGATTATACACCGGCATTCTTCCATGAAGTGCCAAAACTGATGGAGTCGTTGGTGCCTGTGGATGTACTGATGCTGACAGTTACGCCGCCGGACGAGAATGGCAAAGTAAGTCTGGGACTTTCTTGTGACTATACGCTGCCTGCTCTTAAAAATGCCAGGTTAGTTATTGCTCAGGTAAATGATCAGTGGCCATTCACTCTTGGAAGTGCTGTGGTGGATGCTTCAGAGATCGATTGCTTTGTTATCCATAATGCGCCGATCCCGGAATTAAAACCTGCACCATTGACAGATGTGGAGATTAATATCGGCAAATATTGTGCAGAGCTGGTGGAAGACGGAGATACATTACAGCTTGGTATCGGATCTATTCCTGATGCTGTTCTTGCGTCTCTGACTGACAAGAAAGATCTGGGTATTCATACGGAATTGATGTGTGATGGTGTTATGAATCTGATGAAGTCAGGTGTTATTAATAATTCTAAAAAGCCTTTTGATACAGGTGTATCAACAACTGCTTTCATTATGGGTACAAGAGAGATGTATGATTTTGTTGACCATAATCCACAGATCAATATGCAGCCGGTCAACTACACGAATCATCCGGTCAGAATTGCACAGCTTGATCATATTGTCAGCATTAATTCTGCTGTTCAGGTGGATTTCCAGGGACAGGTATGTTCTGAATCCATTGGTTTAATGCAGATCAGCTCCGTTGGCGGACAGGTCGATTTTGTACGCGGCTCAGCAATGGCTGATCATGGAAAGGCAATTATCGCAATGCCGTCTACAGTTAAGGGAAAGAAATCAAAAATCGTGCCGATCCTGGATGAAGGCGCAGCTGTAACAACTTCAAGAAATGATGTTGATTATGTTGTTACGGAATATGGTATTGCTCATTTAAAGGGAAAAACATTAAGACAGCGTTCAAAAGCACTTATTGAGATCGCACATCCGGATTTCAGACCGGAATTGATTGCAGCTTATGAAGAAAGGTATCATTGTAAATACGAATAAGATGGAAGGTTATTATATTGACAAGGCAATTGTAGGCACCTGTTTTCTGATTAAAGGGAAACAGGCTGTCCTTTTTGATCCGGGCATGGCCTATTATGCAGGTGATGTGATCAAAAAGGTAAAAGATATATTGAATGGACAGCCTTTGGATGCGGTGTTCCTGACCCATTCCCACTACGATCATGTGGCGGCTGTACCCTATATCCGTCAGGAATGGCCGGATATAAAAGTTTATGCGGCGGAATATGCCTGCCATATTTTTGAAAAGCCAAAAGCAAAAAAAATGATGTATCATATGTCTGTTGAAGCGGCACTGGAGGCAGGCCGTGAATGGCGGGAAGATTACAGGGATGATCTGCTGTATGCTGATGTTGCTCTGCATGATGGTGATATCATCAGAATTGGGGAAATGTCGGTTCAGGCAATTGAGACCATTGGACATACACAGTGTTCCATGTCCTTTCTGATCGACGGTGATACAATGGTTTCATCGGAGACAATCGGGCTGGAGGGCGATCATGGGAGCGGTTATTTACCGGCTTTTCTGATCAGTTATAAGCAGGCTGTGATAAGCCTTCAAAAAACAAAAGCAGCGAATCCAAAGCAAATCTATCTGCCTCACAGAGGACTGGCTTTGCCGGATGACAGATTTTGGGAACACATGGAGAAGGGACTGGCATCGACAAAGCATGTCATAATAAAAATTCTTGCCGAACATGATCGGCTTGAGGACCAACTGGTTGAGATGGAAGAAATATTCTGGAAAAAAGCAACGGGCGGTACCTGGCCGAAAGAGGCTTTTGATATCAATGCCACTGCTATGCTGAATACGATCGCCGCTGAATTCCCTGAAGAATTAGAGCAGGAAAAAAATAAATTGAAGAAATGAGATTTTTAAAAGCCTCCGGAAACAGACTGTTTCCGGAGGCTTCAATGTTATAATAATTATTAATTATTTGGACAGCTTTTCAGCCGGCTGTGGACGATATGGTTTAACCGGTTTGATAGCGAATGGATTCTCGATTTCGCCAGCTTCAACCTTCTTGAACCACTCAGCTGCTCTGTTGGCCATACCTGCCCAGTGTTCAGCTGTCTGAGGCTCCTGCATATCTGTTGTTGCGTAACGGTAGTCATTAACACGGCTGATGTATTTCTCATCCTGCTGTGCGGAATGCTCATCGCCAAGATCGCCTGCAGCAACACGAAGAAGAGAACCATACTGTTCACTTACTGTGTGGAGCTTCAGATCCTCAACAAGGAGTTTCTTCAGTGGACGTTTAGCAAGGTTGGACATGATTGTACGGTTTTCGTAGGACATCAGTTTCCACATACGTGCGATTTCCCATGCACGGTCCATAACGGATGCTTTCGGAACCACTTCACTTACCATGCCGAAGTTCAGCATATCCTGAGCAGTGAACTGACGGGTTGTCATCATGTAGTAGTTACCACGTTTTGTTCCAAAATAATGCTGGCACATAAGACCCATAGCATCACCAGGTACCAGACCGCCCTGTGCATGAGGAACTTCCATAACTGTATCATCTGCACAGATTGTTACATCACTGAGCATTGCGGAATCCCAGTGGAAACCTGGTCCAGGAATAGCACCGATGGTAGGAACATCAAGGTCGAATACCATGTTCTTGATCAGGTTTGTGTCATCAAAATACTGATGCTGGAAACGTTCTGTAGGAAGTTCAGAATATGTTTCCCAACCGTTTGGATCAGACTCTGTCATCCAGCTGTCTCCGATATGGGTGAAGATGATGATCTCGTTCTTGTAGTCAAGAGAAAGAACTCTTACTAACTGGCTGATGGCACGGTGGGACATACCGCTGTGGTGCATTGGGCCATCATTTGTTTTCCATGTTACCTGAAGGATACCATCTTCACGATAGAGATCAGCAAAGTCTTTGAACCATTCTTTGTACTCTTCGAGTTCCGGCAGTTTGGCATAAGGGGCCATTGGCTTATTGTTTTCGGACATAATAAAAATACCTCCTGTTTAAAAAATTTTCAGTTGTTCGTTTGTCTCAATTATACAAAGGGATAAAGGATTTGTGAAATTCTGTTTTGGCACAGGTTTATGCAAAAGGGATATAAACAGATGGAATTGTTATAACTTTTTCACATAACCGCCCTGATTTAAAGAATTTCCAATTGGAGGTATCAGATGTTATACTAAGTTTGCAAGAAAAAACATAAATAATTCAGGTGTCGGTGAGAATATAAATTATTTTGGAGCAATTGCCATCACGACAATTGCTCCGAATCCTCCCTTAAAAAGGGACGCTATAGATTCCGGTTTTGGATAAATGTATGGAATGCATCGACAAATATAGGAATGGAGATGTTTGGATTCTTCTTCTTCCAGATAAGATTCAGCGTAATATAGGCAAAATCGTCTGAGAGAGGAATGGCTACCAGGGATCCCATGGCAGGACGCAGATATTCAGGTGCCAGGAAAATACCTTCGTTGACACTGACACAGAATGCAGCGGTTTCAATATTTGGGATTTCACGCACAATATTGAAATCTGCCCCCGCTTTTTTAAACATCTGTTTATTGAGGTCGCTGGTAATCGGATTGATATTATTATCAAAATTGATCATTGGAAAACCGGACAGATCACGGAAAGACAGCGTTTCGCGGTCAGCCAGCTGGTGACACGGATGGAGATAAGCCATGATCGGGCTTTTCATGATAACCTCGCTCTCCAGACCAATAAGATAATTCCGGTCCACATGGGTGACCAGGGCAAGATCGGTGATACCTTCGTTCAATTGGCGGACAAGCACATCCAGTATGTCACAGGTCATGGTCAATTTGATCTGAGGATGACTGGCGGTGAAACCGATAACAAAATCAGAAATAAAGGATTGGGAGGCCACTCCGAGAAATCCAATCTTCAGTTCGCCTGTTGATAAGGAAGATACTTCCTTAACCAGATCAAGGGCATGATTATAGCGGGAAACGATCTCCTGGGCTTCACGGAGAAAAAGTTCTCCAATGGAGGTCAGATGGACGTTGTGGGTGTCGCGGATAAAAAGCTGAGTCCCGAGTGTCCGTTCCAGATCATGTATATGGCGGCTAAGGGCAGGCTGTGTCAGATAGAGCTGGTTTGCTGCCTTGCTGTAGTTCAGTAATGTGGCCAGGGTGATGAATTCGTTGAGACGATTAATATCCAATTGGGATTCTCCTTTCTCTATTCAAAGCCGTGTTTAAACAACAATCATTTACTTTATTAAATATAAAATAAATAAATGATATATTATCTGGGGCTGCTGGTGATTTGTTTATTATAACAAAATCGCTATTAAAAATATAGCATATTTTGTAAAAAATAGCAATCTCCTGACAAATAAAGCCGAAGATAAGGGAAAATCACAGTATTTATAATTTATAGGAGGAATGAAGTATGGCAGATTTACAGGTTTACCAGTATGATTCTACCAAATTACCGTATGAGTCCAAAACTTATACGACACCTGATATGGGTAATCTTTATGAGACCCCTGAAAAGAATCAGCCGGGTGAATGGGCAATCAACAGCAATATGAAAATGGTGGATTTAAGCCATCCATGGGGTAATGACCAGCCGACATGGCCTGCAGGTGAGCAGCCATATATGAAGCCGGTTCAGTACATGGCTAAATTCAACAGACGTACACAGCTGGCATGGGGTATGCCTGAGCATGTATCTACACAGTATGATGCTCCGGCTCACGTATGTCAGGAAAGTCCGTTTGTACATGAAGTTCCGCTGGAAAAATTCATTGCACCGGCTGTTGTATGGGATATCCCATGTAAGCCGATGGAACTGATCTCTCTTGAGCGTGTGAAAGAGGCTCAGGCAAAGCTTCCGATGAAGCCGGGCGATTATTGTATCATCGTTACCGGATGGCACAGACTTTACAGTGATTCAGACCGTTATTTCCTGTGGAGTCCGGGCCTTTCCAGAGAAGCAGCTCTTTATATTCGCGATGAACTGGGTGCATCAGGATTCGGTATTGATACACAGGCCCTTGACCATCCGCTTTGCTCTTACATGGCCAACCATGGACCAGGTCCTCTGGCCCCACGTGTTCTGGAATATGCAGAGCAGTTTGGCATTGATATCAATGATGAGCAGTTTTCCTACTGGGAGCCGGTTCATGAGGTATTCCTGTCCAAGAACCTGCCGGGTTATGAAGATGTCGGTGGTGATGTAGACAAGGTACTTGGAAAGAGATGTGTTATCTGTGCATTCCCGTCCCGCTGGTATATGGGTGACGGCAGCAAGGTACGTATGGTTGCATTTATTGATAAAGATGATATCAATGATGTTCCGGATCGTACATACAAGTATGGTACATATTAATTCATGTATGAAGTGTAATATCCATTATAAGGTATTATATTTTAAATTTACAAAATATAAAAAGGGAGGAAAAACAAATGGCAGATAAGAAAAAAGCTGTAGTAGCCATTGCAAAGGAACCTACCGTCCAGGAAAGCGTTACAAAGGTATTTGATCTTCTTGGCGGTGTTACCAACATGATCAAGAGAGGCGAGACTGTTATCCTGAAACCAAATGCAGGTCATGCAGAAGGTCCGGATACAGCTGTATGTACAAGTCCTGAGACTCTGCGTGCTGTTATCCGTGAAGTTAAGAAAGCTCAGCCTTCAAGAATCATCGTTGCTGAATCAGCAGCTATCGGTTGTGATACAATGGAATGCTTTGAGGTATCCGGTCAGGCTGCAGTAGCAAGAGAAGAAGGCGTTGAACTTTACGATATCAAGGCTGAAAAAGATCTTGTAAATGTAGCTGTAAGAGGTTACAAATCCAACATCAAGAGATGTAAAATTCCTCGTTTACTGATTGAAGCAGATCATATTATCAACCTGCCGATCATGAAAGCACATGCTTCCATGGTATTCAGCTGTGCATTGAAGAATATCAAAGGTACAGTACAGGATCAGGTACATTCCCAGATGCATCAGCAGAACCTGACAATGGCTATGATGGATGTTTGGTGGGCAGTACGTCCTGACATCAACATCGTAGATGCCATCAACGTAGCCAGCGGTTACAGCCCACATACACCAACTCCTCTGGAAGTAGGTATCATCATGGGCAGTTACGATCCTGTTGCCCTTGACCTGATCGCATGTGATGTAGTAGGTATCGATACAACTCAGGTAGACTACTTCAGAGCTGCTGAAGAAGCTGGTCTTGGTACAACACATCGTGATCAGATTGAAGTTGTAGGTGAACAGGTTAAAGATGTTTACAAGAAGATGTGGATCCCATATCTTGGCAATATGGCTGACCGCTGGCCGGAATATGATGTCCGCTGCGAAGGCGCATGCTCCAGCTGTCAGGCTCTTCTTGCACTGAACATGGAAACTCTTAAAGCTCTTGGTATTTACGAGGAAAATTCTGATAAGACAATCATTGTAGGTCCTAGAAATCAGCTGCCGGATAAGCCAAAGGATAAGATTATTCTTCACGGTAACTGTACAAAGAGATATGCAGACAAGGGTCTCTGGATTCCAGGATGCCCTCCTGGAGAAACAGGTCTCTATCTGACAATCAAGACAGGTCAGGTTGTTGATGGTGAAATTCCAGGATGTATCGAAAATATTATCCGTCCAAACATGGCTGCTGACCATCCAAAGTGGCAGGCATATGTTGAGCAGAAAGCTAAAGAATTTTACGAAGCACCGGAGAATCAGTAATGGCATTTGCGTATGTTCCAATGTCTCCAGATGATAAGAAATTGCTGGAAACGATTTTTACTGATGAATTCATGCAGGCGGAGACGAATTTTGAAGCTTTTAGGGATTTCCAGTCTTCCAGCGCGGTATTTATCAACTGGAAATCAGATATAATGGTTTATAATGAGGAAGTGTTTGATGGGTTTGTCAGAGAAAGTACACGCTTCTCATCATGGGATGAAATGGTACGTACGGCTGCCGATCGGGCATTTTCCAGGGAAAAATAATTAAAAAAGGTTCGCATTCAGTGATTTTATAAGTCATTGAGTGTGAACCTTTTTATATGGCAGCAGCGTTATTTAGGAATAAAGAAAAAGAGGAAGAAAACATTTTACATATATGAATGTTTTCTTCCTCTTTTGGAGATTAAAATTATTCTTCCAATTCGTCCATGATCTTCAGGTCATCGGCGATGATCAGTGTTGGCTCAACCTGTGCCTGAATATCTTCAGGTGTCTTGCCTGCACGGATTTCTACCAGTTTCAGACCTTCCGGTGTAACATCAATGACACACTGCTCGGTTACGATATGTTTGACGCAGCCAACAGCAGTTAAAGGATAAGTACATCTCTTTAAGATCTTTGGTTCACCTTTTTTTGTTGTCAGTTCCATGGCAACAATAACTTTTTTTGCACCATTGCAAAGATCCATGGCACCACCCATACCGAATGCACGGCCAGGGCTTGCCCAGTTGGCGATATCACCGTTTTCAGCTACCTGAAGGGCACCGAGAACAGTAGCAGCCATACGACCGCTTCTGATAACAGCGAAAGAATAGGCTGTATCGAATGCGGAAGCACCCATAACAGGTACGAAGTTGATACCGCCTGCGTTCTGGTATGTATCGCAGATAGCAAGTTTTTTTGCAACAGGACCGACACCGATCATACCGTTTTCTGTCTGGAAAGCGATAGTAGGATCTACAAAATCACTGCAGGCACTTGGAATACCGATACCAAGATTAACAGTGTCACCTTCATTAAAATACTGAGCAGCTCTTCTGGCAATAAATCTTCTGTTATCCATTTTACATACCCTCCAACTGATTTCTCTTGATTCTGCCGATGATGTGGTTCTGTTCACGGCTGTCTGTGTAAAGCATATCAACATACATAGCAGGTACCTTTACATCATCAGGAGAAATTTCATTTAAGTCGCAGTACAGGTCGCACTGTACGATGGAAAGATCTGCGCATGTTGCCATAACAGGATGTGAAGCTGTACCTGTTCCGTGGTAAGCAAGGTTACCGAGAGGATCGGCACGACGGCATCTTGTGAGTGCTATATCTGCATGAATAGCTTCTTCAAGGATATAACGTTCGCCATCGGATGTTGTGATGATCTGTTTGCCTTTTTCCATATCTGTTCCAAGACCTGTTTTGGTAAGAAAGCCACCAATACCGGCACCGCCGTCACGCATCTTTTCGATGAAGCTTCCCATTGGGAAGAATTCTACGTTCAGTTTACCTTCTGCAAGCAGCTTCTGAGCAACCGGGTTTGTACCGATATGTGTAGTGATCATTTTATCAACCTGTCCGTTCTCGATCAGACGGCTGATGGCGAAGCCTGGATTGCAGGCATCAATAGAGCAAATGGTAAGATGCTTTACACCGCTTTCTTCCAGCATGTCCAGAAGATCCCATGGCATATAGGCACCGGCCTGTCCACCGATGGCAATTGTCTGGCCATCCTTGAAGCAGGCAATAATTTCTTCTCTGGTTCTGACTTTTCCTCTTTCGATTTCCATCTTAATATACTTTTCTCCTTTTTATTATTTGACCGATTTCATATTAACAGTAAAGCATTTGTATTAACGAGGGAGACGTGCGTGCAATTCGCTGACAACAGCATCAATCCATTTTTCTACTTTGCGGACATCCTCTTCAGACATCTTCAGAGGCTCATAGAAAAAGCTTAGTCCGTCATAAGGACTTTCACTGCTGGTTCTTACGAGAATGCCGTCTTTGTTGAAAAATCCGCCGACACACATGGAATCAACACTGAAACCGGAGTCATCCGGCTGTACGATCTCTTCAATGATCCTGTGCATGGCATAAAAATCTTCTTCTCCGCTGTACCCCAGGATGTCAATCAGCAGAGCGCCTCTTTTCATTGTGTAAGTGTCATATAAATGCATCATATATCCCTCCCTAAACAAATCCGTGCATCAATGCAACTGTGCGGTCTAACATAATGATACCATATATGCCTGGTTTTATGGACATTTTGGGGGCAAAAACGGTTATTCTTTTTTTAAATAAAGCCGTTCTCAACAGGCATAATCATTTTGGTTAATCCACTTGAAAATGCGGAGAAATATCAATAAAATAAATATAGAGTTCATTGACGAAATAACATATTTTACCAAGAAAGGAAGTATTATATTATGGCAAAGACAATTATTACTGCTGCTTTAACCGGTGCAATTACACCGCATGGTTATGATGTTCCGGAAACACCTGAAGAAATCGCAGCAACAGCCTATGAGTGCTGGAAAGCAGGCGCATCTATTGTTCACCTTCATATGCGTGATGACAACGGCGCAGGTGTTATGGATCCTGTAAAGTTCTATGAGACAATTAAACTGATCCGTGAGAACTATCCTGATTGTGATGTTATCATCAACTGTACATCTTCAGGTGATAACCGTGTATCCGATGATTCACCTTATGGCAACGCAGTTCGTATGCTGCATCATGCCAATGTTCCTGGAATCGAAATGGGTACATTCGATGCCGGTACATTCAACTGGGGTATCCCGGGCGGTATCTTCAGCAACTCTCCGACATTCCTTACAACACTCGGCAACCTTTACCAGGAAAAGAATATCAAACCTGAATTCGAGGTATTCGATATGGGTATGATCCGTGCCGTTGGCGAATACTGGAAGAAGGGTATTGTAAAGGCACCTCTTCATTTCCAGCTCTGCCTTGGTGTTGTTGGCGGTCTTGCAGCTACACCTGCTGATGTTCAGGATATGCTGGCTTATATCCAGCGTCTTCAGGCAGAAGGCAATCTTCCTAAGGAAGTAACAGTTTCTGCTTTTGGTATCGGCAAGGGCCATCTGCCGGTAATGTTCTCCGCACTGGCTAACGGATGCCATGTACGTGTTGGTATGGAAGACAATGTTGTATACGGTTATGACAAGGAAGGCAAGAAGATCCTTGCCAACAATAAGATGCTTGTAGAGCGTGCTGCAAGAGCTGTTGAGGCTTATGGCAATGAGGTTGCCACATCTGCAGAAGCACGTGAAATGCTTGGACTTGCACCTCTGGATCGTGAAGCAGTTGTAAAGGCACTGGATGCACTTACAATTGATGAACTGGAAGCTGCTAAAAAGGAAGCTTCAGAGAAATATGGTACAACATATTTCGCAGCTAAGAGCATGGGCTAATAAACGTCAGACAATATTCTCAAAATAAAACACAGGAAACAGGACGGAGCGTCATTCCATGATGAGTGGATGATGTTTCCGTCCTGTTTTTTTCATTATTAATGGTTTGTTCAGGTTGCATGCATTCTGTATACATTCACCAAAAGTGTAGACACCATGGTCGAAAAGTTATATAATGTACACAAATGATGGATCCGGGATCTTCAAGCTAGCGGTTGGTTAGGAACATCGATTTTTTTATTACACAACTGGTCAACCAGCTGACACGGTTCTGGTTTAGAAGTTTATTTTTTTAATCCAACTGGTCAGCCAGTCGGCATATTTTTTTAGATAAACTGGTCAACCAGTCGATATTTTTTTGAACCAAGTGGTCAACCAGTTGATCTATGATGAAAGAAAGGAAGATATTATGTTACTACAAGTTATTCTGGCAGTTATTCCTATTGCATGGTTGATTATTTCAATGGCTGTTTTAAAAATGGCAGGTTATAAGTCCTGTGGTATCGGCTTGATCATCTCTGCTGTTGAAGCACTCCTTGTTTATAAGCTGAGTCCGGCGGAAGTCATTACAGGTACACTGGAAGGTGTCATTGCAGCTGTATGGCCTATCTGTATCATCATTGTTGGTGCAATGTTCCTTTATAACATGAGTTTACATACAGGTTCTATGAATGTTATTAAGAAGATGCTGGCATCCGTATCCAATGATAAGCGTGTTGCTGCTCTGGTTATCGGCTGGGGCTTCTCGAACTTCATGGAAGGTATTGCAGGTTTTGGTACAGCCGTTGCTATTCCTGCTGCCATGCTGGTTGCCCTTGGCTTTGATCCGATTGCTGCATGTGTTATCTGTCTGATTGGTAATGCCGCATCCCCTGCATTTGGTGCTATTGGTACGCCAACATTATCTGCAGCGAGCACAGCCGAGCTTGAATCTGCCATGCTGATCTCCGAGCCGACAGCATTCCTGCTGATTGCTCTTTGCGTGGTTTCACCATTTGTTATTATCCTTCTCTGTGGCGGTCCAAAGGCATTGAAGGGTGTTATGGGTATTACTCTTGCATCAGCTTTATCCTTTACAATTCCTTTCTATGCTGTAGCACGTTTTGTAGGTCCTGAGCTTTGTGTTGTTATCGGTTCACTTGTATGTCTGGTTGTAATTATTGTGATGGGACGTAAGCATACGAATATTCCTGAGGAGTATCTGCTTGAGAGAAAGGCAGAGCAGGCTGCTGAGGCAGGTCCTGAGATGAGTATGGTCAAAGCATGGCTGCCATATATTCTCGTTGTTATTTTCCTGTTAGGTACTTCAAAATTGTTCCCACCGATCAATTCCTTCCTCGGCCAGTTTAAGTCTACATTTGTTATTTATGCAGGTGAGGGCGGCGCGAAGCTTTCATTATCATGGATCAATACACCTGGTGTTCTGATGATTATTGCAACGATTATCGGTTCTCTGATTCAGGGAGCAAGTATTGGTGATATGGTGACTCAGCTTGGTAATACATTTAAAGGTTACTGGAAGGCTATGCTGACGGTTATCTTTATTATTTCTATTGCAAAGGTTATGGGCTATGCAGGTATGGTTATGGCCCTTGCCAATGGCCTTGTTGCCCTGACAGGCAGCTTCTATCCGATCATTGCGCCTCTGATTGGCGGTATCGGATGCTTCGTAACAGGTTCTGCTACGTCTGCCTGTGTTATGTTCGCTAAATTGCAGCAGGCAATTGCCCAGCAGCTGGGTATCAGTGAAGCATGGCTGATCGCAGCAAACTCCGCTGGTGCTACTGCCGGTAAGATGATCTCTCCACAGAGTATCGCCCTCGGTGTTGCAGCTATCGGTGTTCCTGGATCTGACGGTAAGATCATGTCCAAGACCATCGGCTGGTGCGCGCTTTATATTGTCATCGTATGTGTCATCTGTTACGCAGGACTTCTGTTCTGATGAATGGAATATGAGTGTATTGATCGTGTATAAATAATGGTAAACCCGGGAAACAGATGTGTGTTTCCCGGGTTTTTTTGCATGGGAAATTGCTATTTTACATAAAATCCGTTATACTAAAGAAAATGGGAAAAATGTGGCATGTACGAATAGTAATGGGAGGCTGCTATGGCAAGAACAGTTGCGATTGGACTGCAGGATTTTGGAGATCTCATACAGAAGAATTGTTTCTATGTGGACAAAACCGGTTTTATAAAAGAATGGTGGGAGAGCAATGACAGTGTGACGCTGATCACCCGTCCGCGCCGTTTTGGCAAGACGCTGAATATGAGCATGGTGGAGCAGTTCTTTTCAGTGGATTATGCCGGATGCGGAGACGTATTTGAAGGGCTTTCCATATGGAAGGAAGAGAAGTACAGGGCGATACAGGGAACTTATCCGGTGATCAGTCTTTCCTTTGCCAATGTAAAAGAGACAAATTATGTGAATGTCAGAAAAAAGATATGTATGATGCTGGCAGAATTGTATACAAGCCATTCGTTTTTATTGGACAGCGATGCGCTTGATGAGGGAGACCGCGAGTTTTTTCAGCGAGTGTCTGTAGACATGGATGATGTGGATGCAACCATGGCGATTCATTATTTATCCAAATTTTTATATAATTATTATGGCAAAAAGGTCATTATTCTGCTTGATGAATACGATACACCGATGCAGGAAGCCTATGTGGACGGATACTGGAATGAACTGGTGGCTTTTACCAGAAGCATGTTCAACTCTGCCTTTAAGACCAATCCATTTCTGGAACGGGCAATTATGACCGGTATCACACGGGTCAGTAAGGAATCTATTTTTTCGGATTTGAATAATCTGGAGGTAGTGACAACGACATCGGATAAATATGCCACATCCTTTGGGTTTACGGAGGAAGAGGTGTTTACGGCTCTGGAGGAATGCGGCTTCGGAGACAGGAAGGAACAGGTCAAACGGTGGTATGACGGGTTCACCTTTGGTCATCATGGAGACATCTATAATCCATGGTCCATTCTGAATTTTTTGGATAAAGGCAGAATTACAACTTACTGGGCAAACACCAGTTCCAACAGTCTGGTTGGAAAGCTGCTTAGAGAAGGCAATGGAAAGATCAAGGAGAGGTTTGAAGTGCTGTTGCAGGGAGGGACACTTCGGACGCATATCGACGAACAGATCGTCTACAATCAGCTGGATGATAATGAAACAGCCATATGGAGCCTGCTTCTGGCAAGTGGTTATCTGAAGGTGCTTTCATATGAAAGCTATGGCGATGTTCCGGAAGGAAGTCTGCCGGAGTATGAGCTGACACTGACCAATCTGGAAGTAAAGGTGATGTTTTATAACATGGTGCGCGGGTGGTTCCAGCGTTCAGATGCGGATTACAATGATTTTATCAAGGCGATGCTGCTGGATGATCTGGATGCCATGAATGAATATATGAACCGTGTAGCCATGAATATCTTCAGTTATTTTGATACGGGGAAGAGACCTTCAGGTGAAGAACCGGAGCGGTTTTATCATGGTTTTGTACTGGGACTGATGGTGGAGCTTCAGGACAGATATACGATTACTTCCAACAGGGAGAGTGGCTTCGGCCGGTATGATGTAGTGCTGGAGCCGAAGAATCCTGTGGAGAATGATGCTATTATTCTGGAATTCAAGGTATTTAACAGAAGAAGGGAAAAGAGCCTGGAGGACACGGTACAGGCGGCCCTGAAGCAGATTGAGGAAAAGCATTATGCGGCAGAACTCATTGCTAAAGGAATTTCAAAAGATCATATCCGTCAGTACGGATTCGCCTTTGAAGGAAAAGAAGTACTGATTGGTTAAGGCATAAAGCAAACAGATAGAGGATTCATTAAATTTGTATGGAAGGGGATATTTAAAATGGCAGAAGAAATGAAGGTTGAATCGCTGGAGGTTATGGAGCCGAAGATGCTGATTCATGATGAGCTGAAGGTGATCTATATTAACGAGGCTCTGGAGGAGGCGATGGAGAATCCGGAATCGGAGGAGAAAAAGGCTTATGATGAAGCAAAGGCCGCTCATCCGGATTATGTGACAAGACTGCACAGGATGCCGGTTACCATTGAATTCATGAAGTATTATGCAGAACTGAAAAAGGATACTTTTATGCAGGAACTGATCGAGCGCAAGGAGCCGCTGCTTCGTGCGGAGAATGAGACCTATGAGGTATCTCTGTACTATGCTTTTAAGAATATGTTTCTGGCCAGATATCCGGAATGCAGGAATGTGTATAAAGTCCGGAAGAAGATTGAGGCGCACGAGAAGAAACAGCAAGAGTAAAAATTATTTTTCTGTGGAATGCCAACATAAAAATGCCCCGTAAATATATAGCCGTTGGATGGCAGTATATTTTTACGGGGATTTTTGTAATACTCAGGAAATCATGGCATTTTATAGATTATAAATGATTGATTTTTTTATTTTTTCGGCAGTCTCACGGTCTTTCAGCAGAGCAATGAGCTCAGCGGCGAATTCGATGGCTGTGCCCATACCGCGGCTGGTGATGATATTGCCATCGACAACGACAGGGTTTTCGTGTGTGATGGCTCCTGTCAGTTTCTTCTCGAATCCCGGATAGCAGGTGGCAGCGCGGCCTTCAAGGATGCCAAGCTGTCCAAGAACGCTTGGTGCGGCACAGATGGCAGCAACATATTTTCCCTGTTCGTTAAACAATTTTAACTGGCGGCAGAGGGGTTCACATGCTCCCAGATTTAAAGTGCCAGGCATACCGCCCGGAAGGATCAGCATATCAACGGCATCAAAATCCAGCTCACTCAGTATTTTATCTGCCTGTATGGTAATATTGTGAGCGCCGGCAACAGTTTTCTCATCGGTGACAGATACAATATCAATGGCTATATCAGCTCTTCTGAACAGATCAACAACGGTCAGACCTTCAATTTCTTCAAGACCATCCGCAAAAAAAATCGCAGCATTCGGCATAGAAAGAACCTCCTTCAAACGTAAATAAATATATAGAAACAGTATATCACAAATAGATTTTATAAAGAAGATACAAGAAGCTTAATTAGCGGAATATGCCATATGAATAAAGCTTTACGAAGGGACTTGAAAATGGTATACTATAGCGTATAAGCGGATTTTTGTCCTGTGATGCCAGGTCTGCTTATAGGGAAAGATAAAGTCGTATTTGAAAAAAGATTAAAGAGGTTATCGTATGAAAAAGAAGGTCAAACTTAAAGGCCGGCTGAATATTTATATGCGTTGGCCGATATTTCTCAGTGCTTTTCTGGTAGCGGCTACAGTATTGATGTATCTGTTTGATTATCGTGCCGGATTGATTATGACGGCCTGTCTGGTGTTGTACATAGCGGCGGCATCGGTGATCTATATTTATCTGACACCGTCAGTGGTGGATGAATTGGTGAATTTCGCCATTGATTTTGCACAGGTGCAGCGTACGCTGATTCATGATCTTGAGATTCCATATGCAATCCTTGATGACACAGGTAAGCTTCTATGGGCGAATACGTGTATGAAGGAGATTTTAGGTGAGTTCATCGATATGAAAAATATCTCTTCACTGATACCTGAGATCAAAGCTGACATGCTTCCTGTGGATGAGGAAAGAACATATGCCAATGTACACTGCAGGGATCGGTATTACAAAGCGGAGATTATGAAGGTCAGCATTGATGATTTTGGTATGGACAATCAGGTTGTCGAGATGCGTCCGGAAGCATACCGGTTATTTGCGTTCTATTTGTTTGATGAGACAGAGATTCAGCAGACAAGAAAAGAAATACAGAATCAGAAGCTGATCTGCGGTATTATTCTGGTGGATAATTATGAGGAGGCGTTAAACAGTACAGAAGAAGTGAGACGTTCTCTTTTATCCGCACTGGTGGAACGAAAGATCACCAAGTATATGCAGAATTACGATGCCATTGTCAATAAGATGGAAAAGGATAAATATATGTTTGTCATGCGCCAGCAATATCTGCCGGTGCTTCAGAGCTCCAAGTTTTCACTTCTGGATGAAGTGCGGGAGATTAATATCGGCAACGAACTGAGTGTTACCCTTTGCATTGGGCTGGGTGTGAATGCAGGAAGCTATGCGCAGGCTCAGGACTGGGCACGGCATGCAATTGATCTGGCCCTTGGACGAGGCGGAGATCAGGCTGTTGTCAAGGACAAAGATAAGATATCCTACTATGGAGGCAAGACCAAGCAGGTGGAGAAAACCACCCGTGTTCGTGCCAGAGTCAAGGCACACGCTCTCAGGCAGGTTATCGAAGGCAAAGAAAAAGTTGTCATTATGGGACATAAGATTGGCGATGTGGACAGCTTCGGCTCAGCTATTGGTGTTTACCGGGCGGCCCGGAGTCTGAACAAGAAGGCATACATTGTCATTAATGATATTACCACATCGGTGCGTCCTGTTATTAATCATTTTGTGGATAATCCGGAATATGACAGTGATATGTTTGTTACGTCAGAGGCTGCCAGAGGTATCGTTGATATGAATACAGCCATGGTCATCGTGGATGTGAATACCGGTGCCCGAACAGAAGGACCGGAGCTGCTCAATCTGACGAAGACGATCGTGGTTATCGACCACCATCGTCAAAGCGGCAATTCCATTGAGAATCCGGTGTTATCTTATATTGAACCCTATGCTTCATCTGCCTGTGAAATGGTGGCAGAAATTTTACAGTATATTACGGATTCGGTTAAGCTTCGGCCTGAAGAGGCGGATGCCATGTATGCCGGATTGATGATCGATACGAACAATTTCCTGAGCAAGACTGGTGTCAGAACCTTTGAGGCGGCTGCTTTTCTGAAAAAGAGCGGTGCTGATATCACACGTATCCGTCTGAAACTGAGGGATGATATGCCGACTTATAAGGCAAGGGCAGAGGCTGTCAAGAATGCCACTGTAGATGGCAGCAATGCCTATGCTGTATGTCCGGCAGAAGGATTGGAGAGTCCGACTATTGTCGGAGCTCAGGTGGCGAATGAACTGTTGAATATTACAGGTATTGAGGCCTCGTTTGTATTTACAGTTGTCAAAGGGGTTATATATGTCAGTGCCCGATCTTTTGACAGTATGAATGTGCAGCTTGTTATGGAGAGACTGGGCGGCGGCGGTCACAGTACCATTGCCGGTGCGCAGCTGAAGGATATGACGGTGGAGGAAGCCATTGCAAAGGTGAAATCTGTCGTACGATCGATGAAAATGGAAGGAGAGATATAGATGAAGATTATTTTAATTCAGGATGTTAAGACGCTTGGTAAAAAGGGTGATACTGTTAATGTGAATGATGGATATGCAAGGAATTTTATCTTGCCTAAGAAACTTGGCATTGAAGCAACAGCCAAAAATATCAACGATTTAAAACTGCAGAAAGCCAATGAAGAAAAGAAGGCCAGGGAGCTTTATGAGGCTGCGCTGTCTTTTGCAGAGGAGATAAAAGATAAGTCGGTTACAGTAAGTATCAAGACAGGAGAAGGCGGAAGAACCTTTGGTTCCATTTCCTCCAAGGAAATTGCTGCTGCATATAAGAGCCAGCTGAATGTGGAAATTGACAAGAAAAAATTGCAGCTGCCGGAACCGGTTCGCTCACTGGGCGTTTACAAGGTGCCTTATAAGGTACATCCAAAGGTAACAGCAGAATTGACGGTAAAGGTAGCTGAAGCATAGTATCAGAATTGTACAGGAGGCAAGAGTCGTGGATGAAGCGATTATTAAGAGGATTCTGCCCCACAGTATTGAAGCGGAAAAGGCTGTTATAGGCTCGATGATCATGGATGCGGACGCTGTTGTGGCTGCATCTGAGATCATTACCGGCGATGATTTTTATCAGCGCCAGTATGGCATTATTTTTGATTCCATGCTGGAACTTTATAATGAAGGCAAACCGGTAGATGTTCTGACTTTGCAGGAACGTCTGAAGATGAAGGATGTGCCTGAAGAATTCTCCAGCATAGAATTTATCAGTGAACTGGTCAGCAGTGTGCCTACATCTGCCAATGTCCGGCACTATGCTCGGACTGTCGGAGAGAATGCCACATTGCGGCGTCTGATACATGTCAATGAAGAGATTGCCAATGCCTGTTATCAACATAAGGACTCTGTCGAGGACATCATGAGTGTCACAGAGAAGCGTATATTTGATGTGCTTCAAAAGAAGACAGCAGATGATTATGTGCCGATTAAAGATGTGGTATTATCGGTTATTGACAAGATTGAAGCGGCAGCACGCCATAAGGGAACTGTAACGGGACTGGCTACGGGCTTTTATGATCTGGATTATAAGACTTCCGGATTGCAGCCATCGGATCTTATTCTGATTGCAGCCAGGCCGTCCATGGGAAAAACGGCATTTGTTTTGAATCTTGCTCAGTATATGTGTGTAAAGAATCATGTGCCGACAGCCATATTCAGTCTGGAAATGTCAAAAGATCAGCTGGTAAATCGTATGCTGTCCATGGAATCCAGAGTGGATTCTCAGTCCATGAGAACCGGTAATCTCCAGACAGCAGACTGGGAAAAGCTGATCGAGAGCGCTGGTGTCATCAGTACGGCCCCGTTGATCATCGATGATACGCCGGGTATTTCCATTACGGAACTGAGGTCAAAATGCAGAAAATATAAATTGGAAAATGATCTGGGACTGGTCATTATTGATTACCTTCAGTTGATGACAGGCGGCAGCCGAAAGCAGGAATCCAGACAGCAGGAGATTTCGGAAATATCGCGTTCTCTGAAGGCCCTGGCAAGAGAAATCAATGCACCGGTCATTGCTCTGTCTCAGCTGAGCCGTGCCTGTGAGACAAGACCTGATCACCGTCCGATGCTGTCGGATCTGCGTGAATCGGGAGCTATTGAGCAGGATGCAGACGTTGTCATGTTTTTGTATCGAGATGATTATTACAATAAGGATACAGATAAGAAAAATATTTCAGAAGTTATCATAGCCAAGCAGCGAAATGGTCCTATCGGAACTGTGGAGCTGGTATGGCTGCCGAACTACACAAAATTTGCAAACAAAGAGAAGTAGCTCATGACCATAGAAAGATACCCCTGGGAACATGCTCATCGCAAATCGTTTCCAGGGGTATCTTTCTATGGTCATTGCGCCTGGAGAAAAGAAGGAGAATAGTTTTCAGAGAGGTTTTCATTAGGTACAGCCATTATCAGAAATACAATTTTTCGCATGTTCTGCCGGGATATTGAAAGCCGGGACTTTTTATTTGCAGGATGATATGGATAAAGGTGTTTTTTTGTCATGGCAGGGCGATAAATTTGGATATGAAAAATTTGATAAATTAATGAACTTTGTTATAATGGTATCAACAGGCATCCCAACTGGTACTTCTACAACAGATAAATATATTTAAATGGATTGATGGAGGTAGCCAATGGCAGAAACGAGATATATTATATCGGATGCGGCAAAAATGATTAATGTGGAACCGCATGTTCTGAGATACTGGGAAGAGGAACTGGCCATAGAGATTCCAAGAAACGAACTCGGACATCGTTATTATACGGAAAAAGAAATACAGTTATTCGAAAATATCAGGGATCTGAAGGAAAAGGGATTTCAACTGAAAGCAATAAAGCTGATTATTACAACTCTGAATGAGGATGCTCCTTTTGAAAAGAAAGAGGATGTGGAAGAGGAACCTGTTCTTGAGGAAGAGCTGGCAGCCGTACAGCCGGTGAAGGAAAAGATGAGTACGAAAGACGGGGAAAACAGTAAGGAAAATGAGACAAGTGAAGGAAGTGGTCAGATCAATACTATACAGACGGGGATTCAGGCAGCCGGGATTTCATCGGAAGATAAAATGAAGCATTTCAAATATATTATGGATGCAATTGTGACGGAAGCTCTGCAGAACAATAATCTGCGTCTGGAGGATGCCATGGCGGTTCAGGTGACAGATGTGGTCATGCAGGAACTGGGCAGGATGGAGGAGAGGCAGGAGCAGCAGTCAGAGAGATATTATAAATTGTTGGATGAGACTATACGGGGAAAACAGCGCGCAGTTCAGGAAGTGGCTGCTGCTAAAGTGCCTTCTTACGCTGTTCCAAAGGCTCCCCGGAGAAAAAGAGGATTATTTAAAAAACACTATAAATATTAGATAGTATGATGATCCTGTTTGCACAGCCGGAAGAAATACATAGAGCTGCAGCGTTGCTATCAAAATAGTCGCTGCAGCTCTATGTATACCTGCATATTGTAATCACGTATGATTAGTTGTTGGCTGCGAGGAACTCGTTGATTTTGTCAACTAATGCCTGCGGATCAATGCCATGAACAAAAGCTGCTTCTTCGATGGTCTCACCCTGAGATGAAGGGCAGCCAAGGCAGTGCATGCCGATACCTAAAAGAATAGGTGCTACGTTGGCATCGATACGGAGAAGATCTCCAATCATTGTGTCTTTTGTGACAACAGCTGCTGCCATAATATCACTCCTTTCGTAATATGCGGAGACCGCATCTGATGGTATTATAATATACTTTATAATTTTTTGCAATAAAGAGGAATTTTATTTATTTGTACAAGATTCCACTTGTATTCAGTATCGTTTTGTTATAAAATATATTCGTATGAAAATATTATTTATCATTAATAAGGAGGTATTCTATTATGGCATACGTAATTTCTGATGCTTGTGTTTCCTGTGGTACATGTGCAGGCGAATGTCCTGTTGGCGCTATTTCTGAAGGTGATGGCAAGTACGTTATCGATGCTGGTGCATGTCTTGACTGCGGTTCCTGTGCAGGCGCTTGCCCAACAGAGGCTATTTCTCAGGAATAATTTTGTTACCCGGGTTATCCGGTTGATTAGGAAGCAAAAAGGTTACTATACATTGTATAGTAACCTTTTTTGATGATTTTTATTCTTTTTATTGGGTAGAATTAAATTACAGACTTCTGAGAATCTGCAGTGCATTCTCACGAATAATGGTCTCATAGTGCTCATCATAATAATACAGAGTATTGGCACTTGCTTTCTGGCATGATCCGAACTCCGAAGCGAGGTGGCACACGCCATTGAAGGTGGAAGCAGCGATGCCTTTGTTAGAAAGAACAAGATAAAAATGCTGATTCTTTGGATTTTTGTAAAGCGTATTGCCGCAGTCATGATCTTCAGGGAGAAGAGTACTCAGGCGGGAAACATCTTCCAGCGTACGGAATTCGTAAATCCTGAACAGAAACTGTGATTCTTCAGTTCCCGCATCATCCCCAGCATCGGGAATTGAAACGGAATCGTTGGTCTCGTTTTTATGAAGTATATTGGTGTCGACAGCTTTGGCCAGAATATCGTTGCTGAGACGCTTAAATATATCCAGAATCTCTTCGGTGCCTGTGTAGATGACATCGTCTTCATCATCAGTCGCATCCTGCTCGTCAGGAAACGGTGTAAATTTAGAAAAACGTGTATCAAGCTCTTCCGGGTCCTCCACCTTTGTTACGATCAACATAATACATTCATTGGAGATTGGAATAGCTTCTATAATTAAAGGAATATTATCTGCCTCAAAACCAAGTTCATCAGAAGCCTGCATCATCATTTCGCGGAAAAGCGCCTTGGCTTTCTCTGTACCATAGGCCAGCTCACTGATCTTAAGTTCACGGTCTGCCAGATCGCTGCGGGTCAGCGTACAGCGTATCTGATTTTCACTGATGCGTTCTAATTTCATGTTATCACTCCTTTCCATGCAAAAATTGAAACATAGCAATCAATTTCTCTTTCTGCCGGTATCTACATTATAGCGATTATTTAATTGGCTGTAAAGGGGAAAACAGGCTGGATTTTATTCAGGCAGAATAGGACTGTCGATGCATTGTGGAAGATGTCGGCAGATAATGGTGTATGTCAGATGATGATAATTGATGGTTATATTTGCGGCTGTTATGATTATTATATGTCTGATGTACAGTATCTTTACATGGAAAAATGCAGATGCACAGGGAATTAATTGGCAGTTGTATATATAACATATCACAGAGATGCACTGGCCGGAAAATGGTGAATAGAGAGCATTTTTCAGGATACTATCGATAAAAAGTGGTAGAAAAGGGGGTGTTTTTCCATTTTTTTTATAAAAAATGGAAGAAAATAGCGGCTTTGATGTTTTTTTAGGACTTCAAATGTTGCTGGATTGATGGCTATGTAGTATAATCATAAAATAAGTATATGAATAGGAGTCTGTTTGTATGGGAGTGAAAACAGAGTATACGGCAGGCCGGGGACTTCGCAGAAAAGCGGTGTTTTTCTGGATCCTGTCAGGTGTACTGATCGCAGTCTCTGTTGGCAGTGTCCTGTTGTACAGGAATCCATGGCTTGTTCACAGGCTGGATGCCGATCAGGCAACGGCAGAAGTGCTTGAGAGAATAGCAGAGAGCAGCTCGCCTTATATCAAAATTGACGGAATGGAACTGTCTTTTACCGGATATTATAAAGTTGATAATGACGGTGATGTATGTTCCTATTGTTACATGGGCGCTATTGGTGATGATTATATACTGGCTGATCTGCCGGCAGATGATCACGGAGCTATGTTGGAGGAGGCTGCGTCAGAGAATAAAGTTCTGAAGAACTTTACTTTATGCGGACAGCTGGTACAGGGAGATGAGATGACTGCCTGTCTTGCAGAGGCTGAGAATATGCCGGTGGAGGAATACAGGGCATATTATCGTATGTCTGATGTGGAGGTACTTGAATATGGCAGTGATCAGGAGAGAGTGCGTATTTATCAGTTAATGTTCATCGTATTGGCCGCAGGGACATTGGCTGTTGGATGTATTCTTTTGTCTGAGTCAAAGATTGCTGAAGAAGAATCAAAGGAGGAAAGCATCTGACAATTGTCAGTGTTCGAAGGAGGAACCGATGAAAAAGGTATTGCCGATATTAATTGTTATTTTGCTGATTATAGGTGTCAGCGGCGGGATTGCATGGAATCTGCTGGCCAGCAGATATAAGCCGACGGAGGATTTCATGGATTATGCTTCAGAACTGGGCCTTGGGGAGAATGAATATACGATTACATTGAATCATGAGTTGCTGCAGGAAGACCGGGCAGTCAATATTGATGGACGTGTGTATCTGAGTATGGAACTGGTGACAGGTTCATTGAATACAAGATTTTATTGGGATGAAAATGAACAGCTTTTTTTGTTCTCGACGCCAACGGAACTGATGCTGATTTCGCCTGATACTCAGAATTATACGGTTCGTACCTGGAGTGACAGCAGTGATGGAGATGAAGGCTATGTGATTGTCCGGACATATAATGAACGGTATTATGTGGCAGCAGAGTATGTTGTTTCACATACCCGGATAGAATATACTGAATATACGGATCCGAATCGCGTGGTTATCGAGACAAAATGGTCAGATGAGCAGGTAGTCAGAGCTGACGAGAATGCAGCCATACGTTATAAAGGCGGTATTAAGAGTGAAGTTTTGCGCAATGCTTCTGCGGATGAACAACTGGTTTTGCTCGAAGCCTTTGATGACTGGAGTAATGTTGCCACAGAAGATGGTTATATTGGCTGGGTAGAGAATAAATATCTGTCTGAGCCGCAGACGGTGACAGCGGAGGCCCCGGATTTTGACGAGCCGGAGTATACCAGCATCCATAAGGACTACAAGATCAATATGGGATGGCATCAGGTCATGAGTGAGACAGCCAACAGTACTCTTTCAAATGTGCTGGCTTCTACATCCGGTATTAATACTCTGTCACCGACATGGTTCTCCTTTGCTGATACAGATGGAACAGTGAAATCCATTGCTACTCAGGATTATGTGGATACCTGTCATGCCCAGGGAATTGAAGTATGGGCACTTTTTTCCAATGAATTTCCGGCGGATGATGGTGAAAAATATTTTAATACAGCTAAGACAGATGAAGTTCTTAGCCAGACATCCAGAAGGACATTGGTTATCAGTCAGATTATAGATTATGTTACGGGATACAATATAGATGGCATTAATATTGATTTTGAGGGTATTTCACAGGAGGGAGCAGATGATTATATTCAGTTCATCCGCGAACTGTCCATTGCGTGCCGTGCCAATAATATTGTGCTGTCAATTGACAACTATGTACCGAAGTATACTTATTACTATAATCGCAGAGAACAGGGAATCGTTGCGGATTATGTTGTGATTATGGGTTATGATGAGACTACGGCCGGTTCGGATACTCCGGGACCTGTAGCGTCGCTTGGTTTCGTGAAAGAAGGTATTGAGGATACATTGGCTGTTGTGGATAAATCGAAGGTCATCAATGGTATTCCTTTCTATAGCCGGGTATGGGCCAGCACTGAATCGGGAGAAGTTGTTGCTTCTGAATCAATGGCCTGTGGTATGACTGAGGCACTGGGATATCTGACGAATCATGGGGTGACGCCGCAGTTCATTGATGATGTCGGTTTAAATTACGGCAGTTATATATCTGATATCAATGGTTATTTCTATGAGATATGGCTTCAGGATGCTACGGCGGTAACGGAAGAGATGAAGTTGATCCAGGAATATGATCTGGCAGGTGTAGCTGCCTGGAAGATAGGTTTTGAAAGCGGTAAGGAAATCTGGGATATTATTGAAAGTTTTCTGCAATAGTGCGGAAGTTTCATGGTAAACCGTATGATGGGATAGGAAAAGCTCTGTCTGCATATATTGAGTCTGAGGATTTAAATATATGCAGGCAGGGCTTTTTTTGGTGAAAAAAATCGTACAGACGGTGATTTTATGGGGACTTATTCTGGCGGTGGTATTTCTCGTGCTGGAATGGCGAAAAGGGTATACAGAACATCTGGAGGTAATGGCACCTGTGCCGTTTATTGTCATTGACAGTGGACATGGTTTTTTTGATGCCGGAAAAACGGGAATTAACGGAGCAGTGGAGAAGGAAATCAATCTGGCTATTGCAAAAAAGCTCCGCAGCAATTTAGTGCAGCAGGGATATGAGGTTCGGATGACCAGAGAAGATGATGAGACTCTGTATGACGGCAGCTGTCCTGATACAAAACAGGAAGACATGAAAAAAAGAGTGGCGTTAATGAATGATTCGGGATGTCTGCTGGCAGTCAGTATTCACCAGAACAGTTTTACCGCGGAAAAATATAAAGGAGCCCAGGTCTTTTATTATACCGGATCGGAGGAAAGCCAGCGGCTGGCGGCCTCTATTCAACAGTCTTTCCTTGAATTGTTGGATGATACAAATACAAGGAAGGAAAAGGCCAATTCGGATTACTATTTATTGAAAAAAACGATCGTTCCTGCGGTTATATGTGAATGCGGATTCCTGAGCAACAGCGAAGAAGCGGCACTGCTTGTTACGGATGAATATCAGGAGAAAGCAGCATGGGCCATAACAGTTGGAATATTAAGATATCTGAACAATTCAACTGAAATGCAGGCAGACACTGTATCGACGGGTGACATCATAATGAATTAGATAAGAAAAATGGCAGCCCAGTGGCTGCCTGTAAGGGGAAGGTATATATTTAAAAAGGGATTAAGAAATTGTCATTTGCTATGGTCATATATTATCATATGCTCATTTATAAGTGTTAACAAAGATAAAAGAATTATACATTAAAAATTGCACAAAATGACGACTTGATTCTTGTGCAATGTCACGATTGATGCTTGTGAACACATATTTTCTTTTTTGTTTGGACATAATGCTCATAAAAGCACAAACAAGAAAGGTGATATGACAATGAAAAACTTAAAGCGCATGACAGGTTTCATTTTGATGTGTATCATAGTAGTCACAATGGCGGGAGCGGCAATGGCATCTGTAAACAGTACCAGCCGTACAGGAACAGGAACTGTTACAGATACGGTCACGGGGACAGAAAATGGTGTTAACGGTAATGTTAATGAGACAGGAACAGTCAATAACAATGGCAATAATGCCGGGAATAATTCCAGAAACACTACAGAAAATAATACAGCTGGTTCAGAGACAAATGGAAATGCAAAGGGCGGAGAAATCGCTTCTTTCAATAATTATGGCATGAATGGAAATTATACGGCCCTTGGCGAGTATGAGGTTGCCTATGGTTCGAATCTCTCAGAAGTGACCAGCAAGCTGCCGTCTACGCTGACAGCAACACTGACAACAGGGGAAGAGGTTGAAGTGCCGGTTACATGGGTGTGCGTTTCTGACAATGCAGGCGGTACGGCCTATCTTCCGGAACATGAGGATGTGACTGTTGCCTATACCTTTGAAGCAAAGCTGGGAGAAGGCTATACGCTGGCCAATAACCTGCCGGGAGATTACATCATGCCATTTGCAACCGTCAGATATACGGAGAATGCACAGCAGCTTAACAGTAATGTTGTGGAGAGCGGTATAGATGCTGTCACGGAAGCTACAACGGGAGGCATGTCCGGTTGGACATGGATCATCTGGATTATTGTAATTGTCATAGTCATTGTCGTACTCTGGTGGCTTTTCGCCGGCAGCAAGGGCAAAGACGGAGATAACAATTAGAAGGGACAGGGAAGGGACAGGGGACGGTTCTGTGTCCCGTTAATTCGGGACACAGAACCGTCCCCTGTCCCCTTCCCTGTCCCCTATTCCTCCCAGGGCCGGATCCGATAGGTGACGCCCAGTTCATCACAGATGGCCTGACACTGGTTCTCTTCCTCTTTCGATAAAGTTGTATCAACAGTGGTCAACACAACATGGGGAACATATTGTGTGCATTCGCGGGCAAATGTCAGCATGGCATCAAAGGACTGATCACCGAAACGGCTTCTGACCAGTTCATGATAGCGATCAGCGTTTGGTGTATTCAGGCTGATGGAAACTGTATCAATGAGGCCTTCCAGTTCCGGAGCGATATCTCTGTTGTTGATCAGGCTGCCCAGACCGTTGGTGTTGATGCGGATTGGTTTATCGTAGGTCTTTTTAAAATAGCGGGCTACTTCCAGCAGAATATCCAGACGTTCTGTCGGTTCGCCGAATCCGCAGAAGACCAGTTCTTCAAAGGATAAGACATCAAAATTGCTGAAATCAGCAATGATTTCTTCCAGTGTTGGCTCACGGTCAAGCCAGAGTGAATCAGATTCACCCACATGATCCATGGTCTGACGCAGACAGAATGTGCAGGCACATGGGCATTTATTTGTCAGATTGACATAAAGATTATTGTGGACCTTATATAAAATTGTCATGGTCATACTCCTTATTCATATTTCAATGTGTGCAGTACTTCCTCAAAACATACACCATCTGTCAGTGGAATGTCAAGCTCAATGGATCGCTGAATACATTTTTTTATAAAATTGGATGCTTTTTTTACGGAACGGTCAAATGGAACACCGTTAACCGCATCGGCAGCAATGATAGCTGTAAAAATATCACCAGTGCCGGAACGGGAAGTGCCGATTCGGTGGGTACGCAATACTTTTGATGTATTGCCTGTCTCATAGCAGAAATTGGCTACATACTGCCCCTGGGTGATGCCTGTGATAACGACCCTGGAAGGGCCATGGGAGGCCAGTTTTGCGGCCATGGCCTCTATCTCTGAAAGATGCCAGCCAAGCTCCCTGTATGGCGTGTCTGTCAGGATACAGGCTTCTGTTACGTTAGGGGTCAGGATATCCGCGTATTTCACCAGTTCTTTCATATTCTGACACATTTCGGTTGTGTAGGTCGGATATGGACGGCCATAGTCACCCATGACCGGGTCGATAATAACCAGATTGTCAGTGCGTTTGAAATCTCTGATAAATTCGGAGACGATGGCAATCTGTCTGGCAGAACCGAGAAATCCGGTGCAGATGCCGGAAAACTGAAGATCCAGCTTCTTCCATTCATCAATGCTGGGCTGCATATGGTCCGTATAATCCTGATAATAAAAGCTTTTAAAACCGGTATGGTTTGAAAATATGGATGTGGGAAGGGGACAGCATTGAACCCTGAGCATGGAAATAACAGGAAGGGCCACTGCAATGGAGCAGCGGCCAAATCCTGTCATGTCATTGATTAAAGCAATTTTTTTCTGATGATTATGATTGTCAGACATTAAGAAATCCTTTCCTGAATATAAAACTGTCAGCGTTCATAAATCTGCTGAATATATTTTGGCAGATGGGCGGCCTGCAGAGCTGAGCCGACAATATAAAAAAGAATAATGCCGACAATACCTTCCATAATCAGTCCTGGGATCTGAGTAGCACCTGTGTAGATGCTGCCATACAGGATGGAACCGCCGATGAAATATCCGATGACCATGATAATGATGCCAACAACACTGGCAAAGGCTGTACGGATTTTAAACATATCAATGGTATGGCCTGTACGATTGGCAATATATCCGATGGCAAAGCCCATAATACCTTTTATAATCAGTGTTGGAATGATCCATTGAGGATAACCGGTCAGCAGATCTGCCAGAGCTGAACCAATGCCGCCGGCTAAAAGACCGGTCACAGGACCAAAGAATACACCGGAAATCAGGATAAAACAGTTGCCAAGATGGGCATATCCCAGAGGGATAGGGAACTGCAGGAACATGGTCGACAGACATACAAGAGCGATGGCCAGCGCATTGATGCTGATCGTTTTGGAGTTAAAATTATTCATAGATAAAACCTCTTTTCTCTCTTAAATTAATAAATATGATAAAAGGAATGTGACATTTTTAAAATAGCCAGTTTCATACTATTTCATATGGCCAGTTTTGGCGGAAGTGAACTGACTGTAGTAAAATGAGAGGAGGTATGGTATAATTTTCATTATTATTCAGTATTTTTGACAGATGGGGGTGGCTTTTTGAATTTTATACATACGGCGGATATTCATCTTGGAGCAGCACCGGACAGCACTATGTTATGGGCCGGAGACCGGTCGGGAGAGATCTGGGACAGCTTTTACCGGCTGCTGGATGAAACTGAGACATCGGGGGCTGATCTTCTCCTGATTGCAGGAGATCTGTTTCACAGGCAGCCGCTGAAGAGGGAACTGAAGGAACTGAATTACCGCTTTTCACAGCTGAGTCATGCAAGAGTTATTATGATTGCCGGCAATCATGATTTTATTGGGCCGCAGTCTTATTACAGGGATTTTGAATGGGCATCGAATGTGGTCTTTTTCAGAAAGAATCACATATCATATATATATCTGGCAGATTTGAATACTATTGTTTATGGAATGAGTTATGACCGTCAGGAAATTACAGAAAATATGTATGATAATCTGCGGCCTATGCGCCGTTTTAAGGATGGTCAGCATGTACCGCAGGATTGCAGGCATATTCTGCTGGCCCATGGAGGTGACAGCAGACATATTCCAATCAGCCAGGAGAAGCTTCGGCAGGCGGGATTTGATTACGTGGCAATGGGGCATATTCATAAACCATGGATCGATGATAAGAGCGCCATGGCCTATGCAGGGGCTCTGGAGCCCATAGACCGAAATGATGAGGGGCCTCATGGATATGTGAGAGGGACCATTGAGAAGGACGGAACAAGGATAGAATTTGTTCCGTTTGCGAGTCGTTCGTATCTGACCATAGGAATAGAGATGAATCCGGAGATGACCGTGCGGCAGCTGGCAGAAAGGGTCAAAACTGTGATGGGAGAGAATGGCCGGCAGAATATGTATCAGATTGAACTACAGGGGTTCCGGTCCGTGGATTTTGAACTGGATGAGCGGCTTCTGCTGCGTCTGGGGCGGGTGCTTTCAGTGACAGATGCCTCTGTACCGGATTTTGACTTTGAACGGATTTATGCAGAGAATAAGGATAATATTATTGGATTATACATACGGCATATATCGGATATGGATATCAGTGACAGTCTGAAGGTGAAAGCTTTGTGCTATGGACTGAAGGCTTTGTATCAGATGAAGTAGGAGGAGAAAAATTGATTATAAAACAATTGAATCTTGATCATTTCGGCAAATTCCATGATACGGAGATTCATCTTGAGCCGGGGATTAATGTGGTCTATGGGGCTAATGAGTCCGGGAAGTCCACGATACATTCCTTTATTCAATGCATGTTGTTTGGTGCCGAGAGGCTGCGGGGGCGCGGTTCGGGACGGGATATATATTCCAGATTCCAGCCATGGGATGGCGGCGGCAGCTATGAAGGGCGAATGAATTTTGATTATCAGGGGAAATCCTGGCGAATTGTCAGGAATTTTCATAAAGATGATACATTTTTTACATTGATTGATGAGCAGGAAGGCAGAGAGGTACTTCAGGAGCAGGGAGATATTTCATCGCTGATCAGAGGGATGACTTTGTCGAATTACAGAAATTCCATCAGTACCGGTCAGCTTTCGGTACAGCCGGATAGCCAGTTTGTGACTGGTATGCAGTCCTATATGGCGAATATGGCCCTTGGCGCTGAAGCATCGGTGGATGTGGGAAAAGCTATGGATTATCTGAAAGATGAGCGTAAAAAGGCAAGCGCCCGAATATCCGAAGATGAGTTTGTGCGCTGTCAGGAACAGGCGGAGGCTTTGAGAAAGGAACTTGAGGAGCGGGAATCGCTGATTGTGCAGCAGAAACAGATGGAGAAGGAACGGGCGGAATTTCAGGAAAAGATTCAGACTCTGGAGTTACAGGCAGATGATGCGATGAAAGTGGATAGAAAAGAGCGTATGCGGGCGATTCAGCTGATTCAGGAAAATAATGATGTGGCTGCCATGTACAAAGCAAAAAAGGCGGAACTCAGGGAGCTTGAAGCCTCAGCCGGCAATCATGGCTATCAGAAGCGCATTCAGGAGATTATGGATGACTATGAAGGACGGCAGGAGAGACTGGAAGATAAAAGATCAAGATGCAGTGAACTGGAGGAGCAGAATGAGGGCAGCAGTATCAGGAATCTGGCGTTGATTCTTCCCGTGGCAGCGGCTGCAGCCTTTGTATGGATCGCAGGAGGGATTTTCGGACTGAAGGGTATCGCCCATGTTGTGACGGCATTAGTGCTGGCATTTTTGGCGGCAGCCCTCGCTGTAATGTTGTTCAGGTCTTCTGGAAGCAGGAGACGGCGAATTATTCAGCTGCAGGATGAGGCGGAAAAGATTGAAAGTGAGCAGCAGGCCATATTGGAGAAATACGGTATTAAAGATATTGAACAGCTTCGTGCAAGTGGAAGAGATCAGCAGAGCAGACAGGAAGCGGTTCTTCGACTAAGGAAGGAAATGGAAGTTCTCAGAGAGCGTTATAACAAGCTGCAGGAACCTCTCCAGCCTTATCTGGATAAATATGGTGACAGTATAACCCGGGAATCGTCTGTGGGGCAGGCGGAAAAAAAGCAGATTGAGCAGCTGCGTCGTCAAATGTCTGATGTGACCCGGCAGTATGAACAGCTGGAGTGGCGGCTGGAACAGTTAAGCAGCCGGCAGGCGGAACTGTCTGTGCTGGAAGAGAAAATGCAGCAGATGAAGATGGAGAGAAAAAGCAGCTATGAAGACATGATGGCCATTGATATTAGTCAGAATGCTATTAAAGAGATAACTGCACAGATACATGGTTCTTTTGGCAGCCAGCTGGCAGATTATGTGTCGCAGCTTTTTTCCTATATTACAGATGGTGCCCATCAGCGTCTGACTATTGATGAAAAATTTCAGGTTCAGGTAGATGACAGGCGGCGTCTTTTACAGCCCCAGCAGCTTTCAGCAGGAACGGTGGATCAGATATATTTTTCGATTCGAATGGCTGTCAGTCAGATGTTTTTTGATGAACCGATGCCGTTGATTCTTGATGACAGCTTTGTTCTGTATGATGATATGAGGCTTCAGAGGGTACTGACCTGGCTGGCTGGGCAGGATGCTTTTAGTCAGATCATCATCTTTACGTGTCATCACAGAGAGGCAGATGTATTGCAGGCGGCAGATTGTCCGTATCATTTAATCGAAATATAACAGTTCAGTCGATAAGATTTATATCCGAAGAATCTGTTTTTGTGAAAAACATGCCGGAAACAATTTGCAATCAGCATGTTTCCGGCATGTTGTTTATCAAGACAGATTTTGTAAAATCTTCAAAGACTGAACTGTTACTTTTTCTGCTTATTTATGGTATTTTTTGTAGTATTCCAGTGCGTTTCCGATTTTGGCACTTGGATCAAGTAATTCACTGATGGAATGGTCGTAGTTCAGCTTGTCAATTAAGAGGGCAATGTATTTGCTCAGGTCAACATTGATATAATACGGGCGGGACAGTAATTCAGGTGATTGATAAATAACATTCGTGGTCAATACTCTGGAAATCAGTCCCTGTTCATAATATTCATCAAAAAGCTTCATACCGTTGGTAAAAAGACCGAAAGTTGCGGCTACAAATACTCTTTTAGCTTTACGCTTTTTTAATTCTTTGGCAACATCCAGCATACTCTCTCCGGAGGAAATCATGTCATCAATGATAAAGACATCTTTGCCTTCTACTGAGGAACCAAGGAACTCATGGGCAACGATAGGGTTGCGGCCATTGACAACTCTGGAATAGTCACGTCTCTTGTAGAACATACCCATGTCCAGCCCGAGAACATTGGAATAGTAAACGGCACGGCCCATGGCACCTTCATCCGGGCTGATGATCATCATATGTTCACTGTCTACCTGAAGGTCAGGAATGTTGTTAAATAAAGCTTTAATAAACTGATAAGTTGGCTGAATGCTGTCAAAACCGCTGTTCGGGATAGCATTCTGCACACGTGGATCATGAGCATCAAAAGTGATGATATTCTCTACTCCAAGATTATGCAGTTCCTGAAGAGCTACTGCGCAGTCCAGAGATTCACGGGCTGTACGTTTATGCTGGCGGCTCTCATAAAGGAATGGCATAATAACATTGACACGGCGGGCTTTACCGGCTGCCGCTGTGATAATGCGCTTCAAATCCGAATAATGATCGTCCGGAGACATTCTGTTCTCATGTCCACAAAGAGAATAGGTAACGGAATAGTTGGTCACATCTACCAGCAAATATAAATCCTTGCCGCGGATAGA
>JBJEJD010000161.1:0-10922 GCA_051877705.1 Coprococcus sp.
TTTATAAAGTACAAAAGGCTCCTTATTCACAATATATTTCATGAAAATTTCATTAAGTCTGATACTTTCATCTGCCAGCACACCCGTAGTCACTTCAATGCCTGCATTACGAAGTTTCTCAACACCTCTCCCTGCTACCAACGGGTTGGGATCCATCGCTCCAACAACCACCCGGCCTATTTTTTTCTCAATAATCTTATCCGCACATGGCGGGGTCTTTCCATAATGGGAGCAAGGCTCCAGGGTCACATACATGGTTGCACCTGTAACATCTGTATCGCCGGCATCTCTAAAAGCTTCCACTTCCGCATGTCCCTGCCCACAGCAATGATGATATCCTTTTGCAATAACCTGTCCATTCTTTACTATAACAGCCCCAACCATTGGATTCGGATTTGTATACCCTCTCCCCAAAGCAGCCTGTTCCAGAGCCAGCCTCATATACTGCAGGTCTTCCTGAATTTTATCCATATCCTACCCTCCTGAACAAAGCAATCAGTTGTATAAAATAGAAAAAGCCTCTGAATCTATCCTTCAGAGGCAAATCGACATACTCCTATTGCGCATAAAACGCAGTCTACCAGCGTCAAAATTTATATGAACATCTAATACAGACATTCATATACTATAGCGAAAGAAAATGCTCTGGTCACAAAAATAACCAGAGCAGCCAATAAATTCAGTCACAAAACTTACGTCTATTTATCTTCTTCCATCCAGACTATACTGTCGGCTCCGGACTTTCACCGAATCAACCTTGCGGCTCGTGGGCTATACCACCGGTAGGGACTCACACCCTGCCCTGAAGATCTTATTCACTTTCCGAGAGTTATTATAACGCATAATGGCAAATAATACAAGAGAATTATAAAGATTTTTCTGAAAATTCTCTGCTATTCCAGCATCAATTTCGAAAAGCCTTCTAATTTAGCCTATACAGCTCAGTCCGTTTAGAACATCCTCCACCATTGCATTCAGCAGTTCCATTACCTGTTCTCCCGTCATTGTGCCATCGATAGTTATCTTTCCCACAATATGACTATTGCGCCGGCCCCCGTCCAGAAAATATCCGTTCAAAGCACGATAATCCCGCGCATTTTCACCATCTCTCAGCAATACATAGCCCGCCACAGCCATAATAGTATAGGACTGGTCCGTTATACCTTCCACAAAATCCACGTAATATGCTTTCTGCTTTTCATTAATATAAGTGTACATTCTCTGGTAAACATTGGACACTTCCAGAAAGCCTGATGGTTCTACACGTCTGAAACACGGAAATTCCCCTCTCCACTTGTAGCGGCAAAAGTATTCATTTAATCCACGCCGTACATTCCCACGGTGTTTTCTGCAAGCAAGGGGTGCCGGCCTCTTTTCATAATATCTGCTGCAGTTCTCCAGCGTTTCCAACAACACCTTATATAAATTCTCTGCCTTCTTCATGGATGCAAATTGTATCCAGTATCTGCAGAAAGATGACCTCTCCGTAATAGCTTTATGCAGCCATTCTGTCAGTTCTTCCAACCCGTATGGAGCCAGATACTCACAGGCAGCATCCAAATCTTCCTGACTGAAAGCAAAATTCTCTGCCAATTCTTCATCAAATCTGATCAGGCTGCGTCCGATACCGGCTTCTGTCGAAGGGGCCAGATAAAACTGTATCAATTCATAAAAAACACATAACAGCGGCAAAGCTGCCATTTCATCTGCATCCAGTGCTTCCACTCCCAATATCTGGGCTTTCTCAAGCATTGCCTTCAAAGGATGCATTAAAAGCCGCCATGGCAGTTTATCTGCATCCACATCCACCGGTTCCTGATGTGCATTATAATTATATAAATGCAGAGAGCCTTGCAATCCTCTGAACACAAAAGAACTTTCCCTTACCTGGTATGGTCCGTCCGACAAACCGTTGACAAAACGCAGACGATATCTTGTTTCTTTGATCATCTCCTCTGTACCGTCTTCGTGTTTGATCATCTCCTCCTGTTCGTAGCTCTCACCTGAAATATGGGTAAGCAAAATCTCTCTCGGATGCCGGCCATCCTCAATCAATACATCTTCGAAATCCAGCTCAAGTGACATTGCCGGTGTACTCAACACATCAATATGAAGGTTCCTGTTACGGATCTTATAAGGAATTCGTTTCTGGCCCAACACATATTCTGCAAGTCCTGATAGCGCCTGTCTTTCTTCACCAGCAAACTGCATAACAAATTCTTTATATTCCGCCTGTTCCCTGCGCAGATCTGCTTTTGCCGTCAGGTAGCCATGGACAATTTTAGTTTCTGCTTCCTCCAGCTCTTCCTCGGTTTTAAACTCAGAAAGCCGCTGTATGGAAAAAATTGTTTTCTCATCCAATTCATACATATCCAATAATGGCAGATATCTGGTTCCCAAATCATGAAGCTGTTCATAATCTGCACCCTTAAGCTGACGGTAATCCCTGTACAAGTCTGTCATAATTTCATTATCAACACTATAGTGCAGCATGCCGCCCCTCCTTTTTACCATAAAAATACTGCCATATGGCGGCAACAGGCAATCCAACCACATTGTTATAGTCACCACAGACAGACTTTACAAATACTGCCGCTCTGCCCTGAATACCATAAGCTCCCGCTTTATCCATCGGTTCACCCGTACGGATATATCCCCGGATCATATCATCAGACATGGGATACATCGTCACGTCTGTCTTCTCTGCAAAAACTTTCACTGTCCTGTTTCCCTTTGGTCCTTCAATAATGGTAACTCCCGTATAGACCTGGTGAGTCCTCCCCTGCAGCATAAAGAGCATCCGAAAAGCATCCTCTTCATCCGTTGGCTTACCGAGAATCTCATGTTCACAGGCCACAACCGTATCTGCGCCAATAACTATACAATCTTCATCATATTGTTCTGACACATCCAGCGCTTTCTGCTCCGAAAGACGTTTCACTGTCTCCTCAGGACTCCATGATTCCTTTTTTTCCTCTTTTGTACTGACACAAACATCAAAAGTAAAACCTGCCTGTTCCATCAGGTCCCTTCTCCTTGGTGATGCCGATGCCAGAATAATCCTCTTCATGCCAAAATGCCTCCCTGCTGCAAAAATATCTTTAATAAATCAAAAATAATTATACTTTATCTTCTTAGTTTTGTAAACCTCCTCTCAGGATGCTTCATACAGCAGTTACCTCTTCTGCATTTCAGGCATATATTTCCAGTAGCGTTTCGGCATCATCTGCATCTGAAGCCTCGGATTTATCCGCTCACGTATTGCTATACTCTCCCTGAACGTCTCCCACCAGGCTTTAAAATCATACTCAGCTGCTGATAACATTGCCTCAGGATCCACTTTAAAGTCGGGATGACTGATATAGATCCAGTCATTGCCAGCCTGATGTACCCAGACTTCATCCCGATCCGGATCATGAATGATCCAATGCTCCTGTGGCAGACGGTCAGTAAAGTGATTGGCAAGGAATGTACCCACATGATGTTTTGATAGAAGTTTTCCATAAAGAATATGGTTCTCCAGTTCCTGAAATCTCAAAAACCCATATAAACGTTGTGTTTCTCTGGATACAGCTCTGGAAAGCTGGTGCAGCCGCATCACTTCCGGTCTGGTCATGGCATTCAGAATCCTGCTGCCATTGGCAAAGCCCAGAATCAAAAAGCGATATATAACATCCCCCTTATCTTCACTGTCTGCCTCAGCAGCCTGCCATACCATCTGCCACGCATAATCTGAAATACTGCGTACAATAGCTTCAACAACCCGTGAAGCTTTATCCATATCTGGCTCAATCGTATATATATCCGAAAAAAGATCCATATTTACTGCCGGTCCGATAACTATCCTCTGATAAGCATGACCGTAGCGACTGATAAATGCTTCATGCACTGCCGTCAAAATTCCTTCTACACTGTCTTCACATACGAGAATCCGCATTCGTTTATCCGTATCCATTCTGAGCTTCCCTCCACAGTAATCCAATATATTTATTTCTCAACATAATATCCTTCTAAATCTGCCCTGTCAAAACCTGATAGCGATCCGTCTCTTCCAGCGGCGCACTTAGATGGAAATCATCAAAAAGGTTCAGCTGCCTGTAAGTCTCACCAGAACGTACAACATCTGACGGAAGATGCTCTTTCAGTCCAAGCAGATTCGTGGTAATAAAACTCTCCTGCATTTTAAAAGGCATATAAGTCTTCCCCTGACAGGTTATAAAATACATGGCTCTTTTCAATACCACACCCATCTTCTTCAAATCATCAAACTGCAATCGTCCGAAGCGCCTCGATCTGCAGATTCTTTTTGCACTGTTCACCCCCAGCCCCGGCACCCGCAGAAGACTGTAATAATCTGCTGTCATCACTTCTACAGGAAAATACTCCAGATGTCTTACTGCCCAGTCACATTTCGGATCAAGGAGGATATTGAAATTAGGATGCCGCTCGCTGAGAAGCTCCGCAGCCTTAAATCCATAAAATCTCAGCAGCCAGTCTGCCTGATACAGGCGATGCTCCCGCAGAAGAGGCGGTGCTGTTCTGACCGAAGGCAAACGACTGTCCTCATTAATACCCACATATGCAGAGTAAAAGACCCTCTTCATCTGAAATTTATCATACAAAGCTTCAGACACACTCATAATCTGATAATCAGACTCTCCTGTTGCTCCCACAATCATCTGGGTACTCTGCCCCGCCGGTACAAACCGAGGTGCATGGCGGTAAACCGCCACCTCCTGCTTCGACCGGAATATACCATTCTGGATCTGCCTCATGGGCTTTACCAGCTGTGCTCTTGGCTTATTAGGTGCCAGCTTCCGAAGTCCCTCTGATGTAGGCAATTCCAGATTACAGCTCATCCTGTCCACAAGAAATCCCGTTTTTTCAATAAGCTCTGCGTCGGCTCCCGGTATGGCTTTTACATGAATATATCCTCTGAAACCATAGATCTTCCTCAGTCGCCTCACAGTCTCATAAATCAGTTCCATAGTATAGGAGGGATTTCGATAAACAGCAGAGCTGAGAAAAAGCCCTTCTATATAGTTCCTCCTGTAAAATCCCATTGTGAGCGTACATACCTCTTCCGGTGTAAAGGTTGCCCGTGGCACATCATTGGTCTTCCTGTTCACGCAATATACACAATCGTAGCAGCAATCATTGGTCAACAGTATCTTTAACAGAGAGATGCAGCGGCCATCCGCTGCAAAGCTATGACAAATTCCACAGGACAGCGTATTCCCCGTACCCTGTTTCCCGTTTTTCCTGTTCACACCTGAAGAAGTACATGCCACATCATATTTTGCCGCATCTGCCAGTATGTGCAGCTTTTCATTCAGATCAGCATTCCACAAGGTCTCCACGATCTCACCCCTTCAAAAACATATGTTCTCATCTATGTAGTCAGTATATCATAATATGTTTATCATGTAAACATATGTTCCGAAAATTTGTTCGTATAAATTTGTTAAAAAAAGATTCAAAAATCACATAACATACCGTGCTCTTTGAATCTTTTTAACATTTTTATTGTTTACCACTGATCAGGCCATGATGCCATGATCTTTAAAATACAGCATCGCCCTCTCCCGGTCTTTTTCAACCTGGGCCTTAACTTCAACAAGGCTCTTGAATTTATGCTCATCCCGCACATGCCAGTACAGGCTGACAGCTATCTTTTCTCCGTACAGATCTCCCGAAAAGTCAATAACATGCGTCTCTACTCTCAAATCATTATGATCCCCAACCGTAGGATTACGTCCAATATTGGTCAAAGCATAATATTGCTTTTCCTGACTCCCGATACGTATTGTGGATGCATAAACTCCCTCCGGCGGCAGCAGCTTTCCGGCTTCCGGCGCCAGATTGGCAGTCGGCATTCCCACCGTCCGTCCATTGGCTTTTCCCGGAATTACTTCCCCGGTAATATGGTAAGGACGGCCAAGAAGCTCTGTCACCATCTCCATATTACCCTGACTGATATAATGTCTGATCATTGTGGAGCTGATTTCTTCTCCATTCACACAAAGTTTCTCACAATTGTCAACTACATAGCCATACTGCTTTTCATGAGCCTTCAAAAAGGCCACATCCCCGCTTCTCTGATATCCAAAGTGGAAATCGTCACCTACGACAATGACCTCCGCACCGATGCAGCTGACAAGCACATTTTTTACAAAGTCCTCCGGCAGCATATGGGCTGTCTCCTGAGTAAAAGGATATTCAATGAGCACATCTATACCAAATTCTTCCACGATCTTCTGCCGTTCCTCTTTCGTATAGATCAGAGGCTGTATTTTGCCGGACAGAAGGCTCACAGGATGAAAGTCAAAAGTAAATACCACGGTCTGATATCCCTTTTTGCCATACTTTTTCAGCTTCTCTATCAGCAATTGATGTCCCCTGTGAAGGCCATCAAATTTGCCCAGTGCCACAACAGTATGATTCAGCCTGATGTCTTTTGTTCCTCTATAATATATCATGACCGGTGTCACCTCTATACAAACATTTTTATATTTTTAAGACTTCTGGTCTTTTCATCAAATTGATAAACAGCAATAAAAGTACCCGTACTGCTATATACACGCACCAGCTGTCCATCAGCCAGATCCGGAGCTTTCAGCTGATCAGCCGAAAGCCGGTTGCCATTCAGGAGCATTTTATCAGCAGTAATATCCATTGTCCGAACTGTTTCATAATCCGCCAGCATATCTTCAACGGACACCATATGCTGCCTTACAATATCTTCACCCTGAACAGCCATGCTTTCAATCTCATCCAGCGTCCACGCTTCCATGATATCGAAACGTCCCACCTTTGTCCGGGTCAATTCTGCCATACAGGCTCCGCATCCAAGCATCTCACCTATATCCTGACACAATGTCCTGATATAGGTTCCTTTTGAGCAGCAGATTTCCATTGTGACATAAGGCAGCTGTACAGACTGTATTTCGAGACTATGTATCTTAACACGCCTCGGCTTACGCTCTACCTCTTTACCGGATCTGGCCAGCTCATAAAGTTTTTTGCCGTTTATTTTGATGGCTGAGTACATGGGCGGCACCTGCATATAATCACCAATAAAGCTTTCTGAGGCTCTCCGAACCTCCTCTTCCGTTACATGAACCTCAGATTCTGACAGCGTCCGGCCTGAAATATCCTGCGTATCTGTCGTTCTTCCAAGGAGCATGACAGCTCTGTAAGTCTTTTCTCTGTCTGTTATCATATCACAGAGCTTTGTTCCCTTTCCAAGGCAGACTGGCAAAACGCCCGCAGCATCAGGATCCAGGGTACCTGTATGTCCAATCTTTTTCTGATGCAGAATTCCCCGCAGGCGGGCTACCACATCATGAGATGTGTACCCTTTTTCCTTACGGACATTGATCATTCCATCGTACATGCCTCAAGCTGCTCCTTTATCATATTTTCAACCTTCCGGTAATTCTCCCATGGATCGCCGGCTGCCGAAAAACCAGCTGCCCGCACATGTCCGCCTCCGCCAAATTCAGCCGCAATGCTGCTGACATCCACATAATGATTGGAACGCAGGCTGAATTTGTATCCAACCTGATCTGTCTCCGATGCCAGAACAGCCACTTCAATACCCTCTGTAACACGCAGCTGATCGATGACTCCTTCCAGGTCGGCATGTGCTGCATGAAAGCTGTCAAGAACCGTACGGTCCACAACACTGACAATGACCTTTCCGCCAAGAGTCAGCTTTGCATCAGTAAGACAGTGTCCCAGTAACTGATTCTGCATAAAAGTCTTTCTGTAAAATACACCGTCGATCAGATCAGAATAAGGGATCCCCTTCTCCATCAGTTTTCCTGCCACATCCATGGTGTGATGGCTGGTATTGCTATATTTGAAAACACCCGTATCACAGATGATACCCATATACAATGCCGTAGCAGCTTCACGGGAGATTTTTTCCATATCCATGAGATCTGCCAATACTTCACAGGTAGAGCTGGCATCCGGCAGTATATGGTTTTCATCGGCATATGACGGATTACTAATATGATGATCGATGCAGATACGGTGACCGGCTGTCTCAAAATATTTGACGGCACCTGCCAGACGCCCCATATCACTGGCATCCAGGGCAATAAACAGATCATAGACTGTATCATCATCATAGGTATTAATGATCAGTTCCGTACATGAAACGACCTTATAACTGTCGGAAACAGGCTCCAGCCGTACATCCGCCCTGATATGTGGATAATTGTCATGAATATAATGCCAGAGCCCCATGCAGGCCCCTACGCAATCTCCATCCGGTCTTGTATGACCGGCGATCATAACTGTTCGAGCCCGTTCAAGACAGGACAATATATTATTCATTGTCATCTTCCCCTTCGGTTTCCTTCCCTGAATCGTTCTGAACCACTTCATCAATAAGCTTTGACATGTTCACACCGTATTCAATGGACTGATCAATTACAAAATGAAGCTCCGGCGTATTTCTCAGATTCACGTTTCTCGCCAGTTCACGGCGAATGAATCCCAGTGCACTTTTAAGACCTGCCATCGTAGCGTCCTGGGCATCCTTATCGCCCAGAACACTGATATACGCTTTGCACTGTTTCAGATCCGGTGCCACTTCCACAGCCACGACACTGGTCATCGGACTGATCCGAGGATCTTTGATCTCCCGCGAAATGATGCGGCTCAGTTCCTTCTGGACCTCACCATTGATACGTGTATTTTTAATGCTGTTTTTTCTCATACAAACTCCTATCTCGGAACCTCTTCCATAACAAATGCCTCAATCTGGTCGCCTTCCTTGATATCGTTATATTTCTCGAAGGACATACCACATTCGTAACCGGCATTGACCTCCTTAACATCATCCTTAAATCGCTTCAAAGATGCCAGAACACCTTCATGGATGACCACATTATCACGGAGCAGACGGACTTTGCAGTTACGGACGATCTTACCATCCTGCACATAACCGCCGATAATCGTTCCCACACCGGATACTTTATAGGTCTGACGCACTTCAGCATGACCAATGATTTTCTCTTCAAATGTCGGTTCAAGCATACCCTTCATGGCAGCTTCGATATCCTCAATGGCATTATATATGACTCTGTACAGACGCAGATCGACCTTCTCCTGTTCAGCAACCATTTTTGCCTGATTGTCCGGACGAACATTGAAGCCAATAATAATGGCATTGGATGCAGATGCCAGCGTCACGTCGGATTCATTAATGGCACCTACACCGCCGTGGATAACCTTAACAGCTACTTCATCATTGGAAAGTTTTGCCAGGCTTTGCTTTACAGCCTCTACAGAACCCTGAACATCGGCTTTAACAACAATATTGAGCTCCTTGATCTGACCTTCCTGAATCTGATCGAACAGACTATCAAGAGATAACTTTGACTTTGTATCTGCCAGCATCTTCTCACGCTTGGTAGCTATAAATGTTTCAGCCATGGCACGGGCTTCTTTTTCAGTTTCTGTTGCAAGGAATACTTCACCTGCCTGAGGAACCTCATTCAGGCCAAGAATCTCCACTGGTGTGGATGGGCCGGCCTTTTTCACACGGCGTCCTTTATCATCTACCATGGCACGGATCTTACCATAAGCAGTACCTACAGTAACATTATCGCCCACATTTAATGTTCCCTTCTGAACAAGAACTGTAGCAACAGGGCCACGTCCTTTATCAAGCTGTGCCTCGAGAATCAGACCTCTGCCCCTTCTGTTTGGATTTGCTTTCAATTCTTTCACTTCAGCATCCAGCAGAATCATATCAAGAAGATCCTGAAGGCCTTCCCCTGTATGGGCAGATACCGGTACCATAATGGTCTGACCGCCCCAATCCTCGGCCACAAGGCCATACTCAGTCAGTTCCTGTTTTACACGATCGATGTTGGCACTTGGTTTGTCAATCTTATTAATGGCTACGATAATATCAATCTCAGCTGCCTTGGCATGATTAATAGCCTCTATAGTCTGCGGCATAACACCATCATCGGCCGCAACAACAAGAATAGCGATATCTGTTGACTGGGCACCTCTAAGTCGCATGGCTGTAAATGCCTCATGCCCCGGTGTATCCAGGAAAGTAATCTTCTGACCATCTACATCCACTACATAAGCACCGATATGCTGTGTAATACCACCTGCTTCTCCTGCAGTTACGCTGGTTTTACGGATTGCGTCCAGAATGGAGGTCTTACCATGGTCAACATGGCCCATGACACAGACTACAGGCGGACGTGTTACCATATCGTCCTCACTCTCTTCATCTTCCTTCAGCATTTCCTCAATGACATCCACAACAACCTCGTGCTCACAGAGAATATCATAATCCAATGCGATTTCTTCAGCTTCTTCATATGAAATCTCTGAATTCAGATTCAGCATCTTACCGGCAAGGAACAGCTTCTTGATAATCTGAGCTGCCGGCACCTTCATTTTATCTCCCAGTTCCTTAAGCGTAATACTTTCCGGCAGTACAATGCTTGTTACCTTCTCAACAACCGGCTCAGGCTTTGGCTGAGTATTGACCGGTTTCTTGCGCATTGTAGTCCGATTATTTTTATTATTGCCGTTTTTGCCATTCTTAGATGTATTTCTCTCATCGAAATCTCTGTCCTCACGACGGTTATCACGATCTTTGTTGTCCTTATAATTTCTGCGATTCTCTCTGGTCGTATCCTTTGTCATGACAACTTCTTTATTGATGGCACTGTCCAGATTGAACTTGCTGTCACGGCCGCTGTTTCTGCTGCCCTGACTTCTGCCGCCCTGATTATTGCCATCGCGATTAAAGCTTCTCTCACCGTTCTGGTTATTTCTGTCACGGTTAAAGCTTCTCTCGCCGTTCTGGTTATTTCTGTCACGGTTAAAGCTTCTCTCACCGTTCTGGTTATTTCTGTCACGGTTAAAGCTTCTCTCGC
>JBJEJD010000161.1:11022-11496 GCA_051877705.1 Coprococcus sp.
CGTTCTGGTTATTTCTGTCACGATTAAAGCTTCTCTCGCCGTTCTGGTTATTTCTGTCACGGTTAAAGCTTCTCTCGCCATTCTGGTTAACTCTGTCGCGGTTAAAGCTTCTATTGCCCTGATTACTGCCATCACGTCCAACATTTCTGCTGCCCTGATTTCTTGGAGTGCGGCTGCCATCCTGAGCCATACTGTCCCTTGACGGTGTACTGTAATTACCGCGGCTGTCCATACCTTCAATCCGACCACCCTGATTTGGACGACGATTAGCTGCAGGTCTGGCTTCCTGAGCCGGTTTGTTCTCCTGTTTCTGGACAGGCTTTGGCGCCGGCTGAGTGAAAAACTTTCTGATCTTATCAGCACTATCAGATGAAATTGTGCTCATATGGCTCTCCACATCAACACCGTGCCCTTTTAAGGCATAAATAATATCTTTGCTGCTTTTATTTAATTCCTTTGCCAATTCATGTACTC
>JBJEJD010000161.1:11596-14188 GCA_051877705.1 Coprococcus sp.
GCATAAATAATATCTTTGCTGCTTTTATTTAATTCCTTTGCCAATTCATGTACTCTGATTTTTGACATAGGCTACCTCCGTTAAAATGGTGGAATCACTGACTGATTCCTGTATCAATAAGTTTCATAATGGACTTTCCGAACCCCGCGTCCAGCACAGCCAGTGATGCCCGGTAGCCCCGTCCTGTACACAGACCAAGACTCTCCTTCGTACCATAGATATAAACCGGCACATGACGGTACGCGCCCATATCTTTAAAAGATTTCTTCGTATTATCAGATGCATCCGATGCGATAATGACAAGTACCGCCTTGCCCTTTCTGATCGCTGATTCTACGGCAAATTCACCGCTGGCAACCTTTCCTGCCTTCGTAGCCAGTCCGATCATGGATAAAACTTTATCTGTCAATATTCTTCATCTCCTCTTCCAGCTGTCCGTAGACCTCCTTCGGTATCTGCATCTTCAATGAACGCTCCAGTCCCCTGCTCTTAATAGCTTTTGTCAGGCATTCATTCTTCGGACAGATATAAGCGCCCCGTCCATTCTTCCGACCTGTGGCATCAATACAGACCTGATCCTCCGGTGTCCTGATGACACGAATCATCTCTTTTTTACTCTTCATTTCCTGACAGCCAATGCACTGTCTCATAGGAATCTTCTTCATGGCTGTCACCTTTTAGTACCCATACGCCTGAGATTCACTCTTGATGTCAATCTTATAACCGGTCAGTCTTGCTGCCAGTCTTGCATTCTGTCCCTCCTTGCCGATGGCCAGTGACAGCTGATAATCCGGTACAATAACAGATGCGCTCTTCTCCTCAGGATCTACATCAACAGACACAACTTTCGCCGGGCTGAGGGCATTTTCAATAAGAACCGCCGGATCATCACTCCAGTTAATAATATCGATCTTCTCACCACGGAGCTCATCTACAATGGCATTGACACGTGCACCGTTCATACCGACACAGGCACCTACAGGATCCACATTCGGATTATTGGAGCTGACAGCAATTTTTGTTCTGGATCCGGCCTCTCTCGCAATACTCCTGATCTCAACTGTACCATCTCTTACTTCCGTCACCTCAGCCTCAAAAAGACGTTTTACCAGTTCCGGATGGGTACGTGACACTGTCACCTTCGGTCCTTTAGTTGTATTCTTAACTTCTACTATATACAGTTTGATACGGTCAGTCGGTCGGAACACCTCGCCCTTGACCTGCTCATTCTCAGTCAGAACCGCATCTACCTTACCCAGATTCACGCTGATATTCCGGCCATTATAACGCTGAACGATACCTGTCACAATATCTTTCTCACGACCGTAATATTCATTATAAAGGGATTTGCGTTCTTCCTCTCTGATTTTCTGTACAACCACCTGCTTTGCCTTCTGCGCTGCAATTCTTCCGAAATTTCTCGGAACAACTTCCACCTGAACGGTATCTCCCAGTTCATAGGTGCCATTCTTCAGCTTGGCATCGGCAATGCTGATTTCCAGTTCCGGATCTTCGACCTCTTCAACAACTGTTTTATCGGCATATACCTTGATATCTCCTGTCTCACGGTTCATGACAACACGGATGTTATCAGCTTTGCCATATTCATTTTTGCAGGCAGCTACAAGAGAATTCTCTATTGCCTCCAGCAGGATCTCCTTACTGATGCCTTTTTCCTTCTCTATATCGCCTAATGCTTTAATTAATTCGAGACCTTCATTCATTTTTTTCTAATTCCTCCTCTATGTTTAAAACCTTCTGTCAGAAGAAGAATGCCAGACGGATGCGCGCGATCTCAGACCGCTTGATGCACATTTCAGATTCATCTTCCATTTCCAGTGTTACCGTTTCTTCATCATAGGCTTTCAAAATACCGACAAATTCTTTTTCTTTATTGATAGCCTTAAACAATTTTATTTCCACATCCTTACCGATGCTTCTGGCAAAATCTTTCTCTTTCTTAAGCGGACGGTCAAGTCCCGGTGAACTGACTTCCAGAATATAATTCTCCGAAATAAAGTCCTCTTCATCCAGAAGATCACTGAGCGCCCGGCTGACCAGCTCACAGTCATCCACTGTAATACCGTTCTCCTTATCAATATAAGCCCGCAGATACCAGTTGGCCCCTTCCTTTACCCATTCCACATCTACAAGTTCAAATTTATACCTTTCAATAATCGGCATTATCAAAGCTTCTGTCCTGCTTTCATAATCTTTCTTTGCCATATAACTCACTTCCTTCCCGGATTAAGATTCCCTTAACACGTACAAAGAGTGGACTCACGCCCACTCTTTGTAAAAGTTAATATACTATCCTGTACATTGTACCACCAGTTTCTGAATTAATCAAGTGTAAATTTTCGATAAATATTCAGCTATGCAGCAATTCCTGTAAAAAGTATAGCGGAAGCTTGCTTACGCGAAGACTTTTTAACAGGAATTGGTATATAGCGCTTAGCGCGAAAGTCCGGAATAGCTGCGTATGCAGCGGTAAAAGGTGCAAAGCACCGTTCCGGACCTGCATAGCTGAATATTTTTATGCAGCAATTCCTGTAAAAAGTATAGCGGAAGCTTGCTTACGCGAAGACTTTT
>JBJEJD010000161.1:14288-39804 GCA_051877705.1 Coprococcus sp.
CCTGTAAAAAGTATAGCGGAAGCTTGCTTACGCGAAGACTTTTTAACAGGAATTGATATATAGCTGAATATTTTTACGGAACAATTTAATACCCGAAAAAATTCTGAAGCCTGTGCTTTCCGTCAAACAGGTCATTGTACTGCAAAATATTATACTTATTCCACAGTTCTTTCAGCACCCCATTATCCAGCCCGCCTTCTTCCGGCATTAATAAATGAACAGCTTTTGCAGACAAAACGGGGATGGTTTCCTCAAGCTCGTCCAGATATTTCTGAAAATCTGTCAGCGGCAGCCCCGCTGCCTTCAAAAGACGCAGCGCCAGATAATTGGCACTCGTCTCTTCGCCTTCACTCTCCTGAATATCATAATTAGCCCACATGATATATGGCACCTTATAACGTTCCTTTCGGTCAGTTCCTGTTATACCTGTTGGATCACTCCAGTCCTCCAGCTCCTCCGATTCGGTGAAGTCATACCATTCCCCTTCTGTTTTACCATCATCAATGGCACTGACCACATAATCGGCCGGTTGATGATCACCGAACATAAGAATAATCGTCGGCTCCTCCTGAGACGAAAAATATCCCACCAGCTGTTCAAATGCCTCATCAGAACGCTTGATCAAAGACAGATACTGTTCCGTTGCAGCCAGATAATAACCACTGCCACCTACGACAGAGACATCAGGAGTAAAATTATCATAGCTTCTCGTATAGCTTCCATGATTCTGCATCGTTACATCAAAGAAAAACATTCTCTCATCTTCATTTTTTTCTTCATAACGCTCAATAATCTTCTCATATGTCGTAAGATCACTTACATAGGTCCGAAGAGTTTCCGGATTGTTAAAATCACTTTTAAAATACATTTCATCAAAGCCCATGTACTGGTAGATCTTTTCACGATTCCATCCGCTGGCATAATACGGATGCAGCGCTACAGAAGTATAACCAAGACTTTTCAGCTGACTGCTCAGAGCAGGTATATCACTGCGTATATATTGCTGATATGGGATGCTCCCTGTCGGCAGATAATACATGGATAAGCCAGTCAGAAATTCAAACTCCGTATTAGCGGTGTTTCCTCCCTTAACTGAAGCATATACCCATCCCTTTTGTGTATTTTCTGACAAAGCATCTATAAATGGCATCACTTCTGTATTTGTTTCATAATCCCCCAATACCCTCAGATCTGAAAAAGCCTCATTCATAATAACGATAATATTGGGCATCTCTTCAGGTTCCCCTGCTTCCACTGACACATTTTCCCAATGTCCGTCTTCCTTCAGTTCTTCCTGAATAACATCCAGCGTATCCTGAGAATAATCTGAAGGCTTCTCCACCTTCAGATACCGCATATTGACCATAAAGCTCAGTACAAGCCCGTTATTCCTATACAGAACGTTCGGCGTAAAAAGGGTAGTATCCATTTTAAAGGCAGCAGCGGCCGCATCTGTCTGAACATATCCCCCAAAGACGAGCATAGCTGCCAGAAAAACAACCGCTCCAGCCAGCCTGAATTTTATGTCCGGCATTTTAATCCGCATCTTTGCGCACAACATCCACAGAAGAATAAACAACAGGATAACATTACAGGCTCTGACAGTCAGCGTATACTCAAAATTATCTGCCACCGATGCAGCCACTCCAATGGAATACAGATCCCAGGGCAATATTGGTGAAGACCTGAACAGAATAACAAAATAATTGGCCAGTCCCGCTGCTGCCAGCAGAGCAGAGCCTGCAATAATAGCCCATCCCGGTCTCCCAAGTATAAGCATCATGAATCCAAAGAACAGATAATATATGATTAAATTCAACTGAACAGGCCCTTCCCACATCTGGCTTAACAAATGAGTATAACTCTCCACCAGCATAAAAACCGCAGCCGGTGCAAACGCGGACAACAAGGCCTCCAACAATATGGAAAAATGGAACCTGAAAAGATTCACCAGCACTGCTGCAATAATAAATACCGCCGACAGCCAGAACCACTCCCGGCCTTCATCCGCAGTCCTCCATGAGTAGATCGTTATGGCCGTCATTATTATCACTATCACGGTCGTCATCAGAACAGAATTCCTGTTCACAATTGGTTTCTCCAGCTTAACCGGATGTTTTATCTGATCGGCCAGCTCTTTTTTCCATTCCTTTGAAGCGGCCTGTTTCTTCTTATACTTCTTATCTCTCCTCAATTGATGCCTCCTGTTTTTTCATAGGCTTTATAACAAATTCAAATCAAAAATAGACAGCTGGTTACTTTCCGGCAAATCTCCCAGAAGTCCCAGTTCTCCCATGGTATCAAGAACAGTGGCACTCACCTTTGCCCTCTGCCTGATATCATCTTTTGACAGGAACGGTTCGCCCTTTGCTGCCACCGCCAGCGCCTCCGCAGCAATACCGCCCATACCCTCAATTACAGAAAACGGCGGCAGCAGTTTTCCATCCACCACCTGAAACTTTATGGCATCGGATTTGTACAGATCAATCTTCAGAAATTCAAAACCTCTGGCATAAAATTCCTGTACAATCTTCATATCACGCAAAGTATCCTGATCTTTCTTGGACAAATTGGGATTCGCCTTGTAACTCCTGATATGGGCATCAATGGCCTGCTTGCCCTGACACATCAATCCGTAATCAAAAGCTGTTGCTCTGATCGTAAAAAAGGCAGCATAATAAGCCAGGGGCTCATGAATTTTAAACCAGGCAATACGGATTCCCATCATAACATAGGCCACCGCATGGGCCTTTGGGAACATATATTTGATCTTTTTGCAGGACCAGAGATACCATTCCGGCACATCATGCTCACGCATGACCTTTTCATAATCCGGGGTCAGACCTTTGCCCTTACGAACGCTTTCCATAATCTTGAACGATTGCTCGGACTCAACCCCCTTATCGATCAGATAAATCATGATATCATCTCGGGTACAGATAGCCGTGGAAATCTCTGCTTTCCCTTCCTGAATCAGTGTCTGGGCATTGCCAAGCCATACGTCCGTACCGTGGGACAGACCGGATATACGGACCAGATCAGAAAAAGCCTTTGGTTTCGTATCACGAAGCATCTGCATAACAAAATCCGTTCCAAACTCAGGAATTCCCAGGGAACCAAGATCTGTTCCGCCAATATCCTCCGGTTTAATATGGAGCGCCTCCAGACCATGAAACAACGATAATACCTCCGGATCATCCAGACGTATCTTCGTGGCGTCCACGCCGGTTATATCTTCCAGCATACGTATCATGGTCGGATCATCGTGTCCGAGAATATCCAGTTTCAACAGATTATGGTCAATAGAGTGATAATCAAAATGAGTTGTAACGATCTTCGTCGTCTGATCGTTGGCGGGATGCTGCACCGGCGTAAAAGAATAAATTTCCTCACCGTGGGGCACAACAATAATACCTCCCGGATGCTGCCCTGTCGTTCTCCGCACACCCACACATCCATTGGCAATACGGGTCAGCTCACAGGAACGCTTATGCTGCTCATGCTCTTCATAATAATGCATGGCATAGCCGTAGGCTGTTTTATCAGCCAGCGTACCGACAGTACCTGCGCGGAAGGTCTTACCCTTACCGAAAATAACCTCCGTATAGGCATGGGCTTTACTCTGATAATCACCTGAGAAGTTCAGGTCAATATCAGGCTCCTTATTTCCTTTAAATCCCAGGAATGTCTCAAAAGGAATGTCGTGTCCTTCTTTTAAAAGAGGCTGCCCGCATACGGGACAGATCTTATCCTCCATATCACATCCGGAACGTCCCGAAAAGCTTTTCACATAATCCGAATCAAAATCCACATAATGACAGTTCGGACAGAGATAATGGGCCTGCAGTGAATTAACCTCCGTAATTCCTGCCATATAAGCCACAAAGGATGAACCAACGGAACCACGGGAACCTACCAGATAGCCATCCGCCACAGACTTCCATACCAGCTTCTGGGCAATAATATACATAACGGCAAATCCGTTGCCGATAATGGAATTCAATTCTCTCTCCAGACGTTCAACCACAATCGGCGGCAGATCATCACCGTAAAGTTCATGGGCACGGTTATAACAGATATTACGAAGGATCTTATCAGAATCCTCAATAACCGGCGGACATTTATCCGGACGGACCGGCGATATCCTGTCGATCATATCAGCAATAAGATTCGTATTGGTGACCACCACTTCTTCCGCCTTCTCAGCTCCCAGATACTGGAATTCCGCCAGCATCTCCTCTGTTGTCCGAAGATAAAGCGGTGCCTGCAGATCGGCATCAGAAAAACCTTTATTGGCCATAATGATTCGCCGGTACACCTCATCCTCCGGATTCATGAAATGCACATCACAGGTAGCGCAGACAGGCTTATCAAACTTTTCCCCCAGTTCCACGATCTTTCTGTTCAGATTCTTCAGATCTTCATTGGTATTGACATTCGGCATCTTCTCATCACGGATCATAAACTCATTATTACCGATGGGCTGGATCTCCAGATAATCATAAAATTCTACAATTCTGGCAATCTCCTCATCAGAACGCTGCTCCACAACCGCCCTGAAAAGTTCCCCAGCCTCACAGGCGGAACCGATGATAAGTCCTTCCCTGTACTTCATCAGTACACTTTTCGGTATTCTCGGTCTTCTCGCATAATAATCCAGATGAGACATGGATACGAGCCTATAGAGATTAATACGTCCTATCTCGTTCTTGGCGAGCAGAATAATATGATAGGTCTTTAACTTCTTGATGGCATCCACCGACATGGCACTGTAGCTATTCAGTTCATCCAGATTCAAAATGCCCCGTTTACGAAACCTTTCCAGAAAACGAACAAATACATCTGCCGTCGCCCCTGCGTCATCTACAGCACGATGATGATTTTCCAGGGTACATCCCATGGCCTCCACAACCGTATCCAGCTTGTAATTCTTCAGCCCTTCAAGGAAACTTCTGGCTATGGCCAGTGTATCCACATATGTATAGTCAAAATTCAGCCCAAGCACTTTACAATTATGCCGGATAAATCCTGTATCAAAATCCGCATTGTGGGCTACCAGCACACAGCCTTCACAAAAATCCATAAATCGCGGCAAAATGACTGACACATTGTCCGCATTCTCCACCATACTGTCATTAATACCTGTCAGTTTTTCTATCTCAAAAGGAATCGGCCGCTCCGGATTGATAAATTCACTGAACTTATCTGTAATGGCACCATTTTCCACCTTGACAGCGCCAATCTCAATGATCTTATCATTACGGGCACTGAACCCCGTTGTCTCAATATCAAAAACAACAAACTTTGTATCCAGGCTCTGTCCCCGGGAATCCGTCACGATCTGTTTGACATCATCCACAAGATAGCCTTCCATTCCGTAAATGACCTTAAAATCTGTCTTCTCAACACAGTGATTAGCATCAGGAAAAGCCTGTACCACGCCATGGTCAGTGATGGCCATAGCCTGATGTCCCCAGCTCATGGCTGTTTTAATCAGCTTTTTAACATCTGTTACACCATCCATATCACTCATCGTCGTATGGCAGTGCAGTTCCACTCTCTTGACAGGACTGTGATCCATACGCTTCACTGTAAAATCCGGAATGGTCCTGATACCCGAAACAGAGCCAAGCGCAATATCGTGTTCAAACTGATCCATGAGCGCAACAGCCTTTAATTTGATAAAAGCCCCTGTTTTCAGTTTATCCAGAAGTTCCGGCAAGCGCTCATTCTTTGTAAATACCTTGGCACGGATCGTATCCGTAAAATCCGTTATAGAAAACATGACAATGGTCTTTTCATTGCGGATCTCACGGGTCTCCATTTCTGTAATCTGACCGCGTACAACCACCTCTCCCATCTCACCGACGATATCTGCGATAGCTGTCTCCTCGCCGTCAAAATTCCTGCCATAAAAGATATCTTTATCTTCTGGAAGACGCTGCTTTGCATAATTTTTCTTAAAAACAGGTTTTTCCTTTTTTGTATCCTGAGAAGCAGCCGCCTCTTTTTCCTTCTGCTCTTCCTTCGTTTGTTCATAAGTCTCAACAATCTGGGCAACCTCTTCCTTTAATGCCGTATCAGCATAGATCGCATATTTGCTCTTTTTCTTAGGAAGCCATCCAAGAACAATTTTAAGAGGCATGTCAAAACGTTCCGCAAAAATATGCTCCAGCTTTTGTTTGAGATACTCCATTTTGACAGCGGCAATACAGTTCTCTTCCACCTTTAATTCCAGCACAAGGGGCTCCAGGAACGTCTTTTCAGCCTTTCTGAAGAGATTGGCTGTCACTTCACCCTCTTCTTCCAGTTCTTCAATCAAACTTCCCGTATAGGCTTCCAGGAGACGTTTTGGAGTATACTGTCTGGACAGATGATAGTGCTCAACAAGCCGTACAGACACCTGCCCTTTGAACATCTGCTGCTCAATGGCCTGTTCCGTCTTTTTTATCATACTGTGAGAAATAAGACGTTCACTGTGTATGTAAATTTTAATCTTTGTATGGTCTCTGCTGGCTGCCACCTTTTCGCAGTCCACAGTTTCAAATAGCTCAGCCAGTTCATGGCTGAGCTTCAAATCAGGTAAAATATCTGAAAATTTTTTCACACTATCTTCCTTTTCATTCAATGATTCTTCCAATGATCCAGTTCATCTTTAAGCACAGTCAGCAGCTGGTCTTCCGGCATCTTTTTGACAATCTGTCCTTTCTTGATAAGAAGACCTTCACCGATGCCGCCTGCTATGCCTATATCCGCTTCTCTGGCTTCTCCTGGTCCATTAACTGCACAGCCCATAACAGCCACTTTAATATCCAGATCATAATTTTGCACCAGATTTTCCACTTTATTAGCCAAACCAATGAGATCGATCTGAGTTCTTCCGCAGGTCGGACAGGAAACGACCTCTATACCGCCCCGACGAAGTCCCAGTGCCTTCAGAATCAGTTTCGCAGATTTAATCTCCTCCAGCGGATCTCCTGTAAGAGAAACACGAATGGTATGGCCGATGCCTTCATTCAGCATGATGCCAAGGCCCACCGCCGATTTAATATTGCCTGAAATCAGCGTCCCCGATTCAGTAATCCCCACATGAAGCGGATAATCTGTTCTCTCTGCGATCAGTTCATGAGCTTTTACACACATCATAACATCAGAAGATTTGATACTGATCACCATCTGGTCATAACCCAGATCTTCAATGAGCCGCACCTTATCCAGCGCACTTTCCACAATACCTTCCGCTGTCACATGACCGCCATATTTCTCGATAATATGCTTCTCAAGGGAACCGCTGTTGACACCCACCCGGATTGGAACATGATATTCCCTGGCCTTATCAACTACCGCTTTCACCCGATCCACACTGCCGATATTGCCAGGATTGATGCGTATCTTATCCACTCCGTGCTCAATAGCAGCAATAGCCAGCCGATAATCAAAATGGATATCCGCCACCAGCGGAATATGGATCTGCTTCTTTATCTCTGTGATGGCTTCTGCCGCCTCCATAGTCGGCACAGCCACACGGATGATCTCACAGCCTGCTGCCTCCAAAGCAAGTATCTGGGAAACAGTGGCTTTCACATCCTCTGTTTTTGTATTGCACATAGATTGAATCGCAATGGGATAATCGCCGCCGATACAACGATCTCCAATGCGGATCACCTTTGCTTTTGTTCTGTCTGTCATAAAATCTCTCCTATTAAACAACCCAGGCCTAAAAACCAAATATTCGTGATATGTCGTTAAACATGATCAAAACCATCAGGATCATCAGTAAAATAAAGCCGATCATATGGACGAAGCCTTCTTTGTCCCTTGGTACGGGTTTGCCTCGGATGGCTTCCACCACGAGGAATACAAGACGTCCACCGTCCAGTGCCGGTATTGGAAGCAGGTTCATGACACCCAGGTTGGCACTTAACAACAGAATCATATTGGCGATGGTCAGTATGACCGTTGTCAATCCATATTTTGCCGCTGATTCATAGCTGTCTCCGATAATCTGGAACATTCCCACAGGCCCGGCCACGTCATCCTTGGTCACCTGTCCCTGTATGATCATTTCCAGACTCTTAATGACAAGATTAATATTGGACTTTACTTCATAAAAACTGCTGACCAGCAGACCTGCCGGTCCCGGCTTTTCCTGTACGCCGCCTACAATGCCGATGCGGTATACACCGTCCTCATCCAGATGCGGTGTCACCGTTGTCTTATAGGTCTCTCCATCCCTTTTATAGGTTACTTCACAGGAACGCCCCTGATTAAGGGAAATATACATTCTGAAATCTGTAAATGTATGAACAGCTGTCTTATCCACTTTGGTGATCAGATCCCCTGCCTCCAGCCCTGCTTCCATGGCAGGAGAACCTTCATTGACCTGCAGAATCTCACCAGAAGTATACCCCGCCATTCCAATGACAAGCATAGCACAAAAGAAGGCCATAATAAAATTGAAAAAAGGACCTGCCACTACAACAGCTATTCTTGACCAGACCGATTTTGAATTAAAAGATCCTTCCAGCACCTCTTCCGCCGTATCTTCACCCAGCATCATACATGCTCCGCCTATGGGAAAAAGTCTGATTGTATATTCTGTTTCTCCCCTGTGTATGCCAAAAAGCTTCGGCCCCATACCGATGGCAAACTCTTCAACTACAATACCATTTTTCTTCGCTACAATAAAATGCCCGAACTCGTGGAACATGACAATGATGCCAAACACAAGAAGTGCCACGATGAGTTTCAAGCTACCACCTGCTTTCTATATATTGATAAGTCCACTGCTCTGTATCCAGTATATCTTCCAGAGAAGGATGAGCAATCACCTTATGAGCTGCCATACATTCTCCCATAATTTCCGGAATATCCAGAAAACGGATCTTCCTGCCGAGGAACAGGGCAACTGCCCGTTCATTGGCCGCATTCATGACTGTTGGCATACTGCCGCCGGTACGGGCAGCCTCATAGGCCAGTGCCAGTCCCCTGAAAGTCTTAAGATCCGGTTCTTCAAAAGAAATACTTCCAAGTTTAAAAAGATCCAGAGGTTCTGAATGCAGAGTCCGCCTCTCCGGATAAAAAAGGGCATATTGAATCGGCAGTCTCATGTCCGGTGTACCAAGCTGTGCAATAACTGCCCTGTCTTCAAATTCCACCGCCGAGTGAATCACACTCTGAGGATGAACAACTACCTGAATCTGATCCAGACCCACACCAAACAGCCATTTGGCCTCAATAACCTCCAGTCCTTTATTCACCATGGTGGCCGAATCAATGGTAATCTTATGCCCCATGACCCAGTTTGGATGCTTCAATGCATCCTCCACCTGAACTTTTTCAAGTTCTTTCAGCGATCTTCCCCTGAATGGCCCTCCCGAAGCTGTCAATAATATTCTCCGTATCTGAGAGGAAGACTCTCCCTTCAACGACTGAAAAATAGCTGAATGCTCACTATCCACCGGAAGGATTCTCACATGATAATCCCTGGCCAGCTGCATGATCAGATGTCCTGCCGTTACAAGCGTCTCCTTGTTGGCCAACGCAATATCTTTGCCCGCTTTGATGGCTTCCATAGTCGGACGTATGCCAATCATTCCAACTATAGCTGTCACAACAATATCCACTTCCGTAAGTGTTACCGCCTCAATCATGCCTTCCATGCCCGAAACGATCCTTACATCCAGATCAGCCACAGCCCGTTTAAGTTCAGCTGCCTTCTGTTCATCCCAGACTGCCGCCAGACGTGGTTTATACTGCCTGATCTGCTGCTCCAACAGGACAATGTTGGAACCCGCTGCCAGAGCAGCCACTTCGAGTTCCTCCATGTGCTGTGAAACCACATCCAATGTCTGTGTTCCTATGGACCCTGTTGAGCCCAGTATAGAAATAACCTTCAAAATATCTCCTCTTTCTGTTATGCACCTAAAAATACTGCCAGTATATATACAACCGGTGCCGTAAATAATATGCTGTCAAATCGGTCCAGAATACCGCCGTGGCCCGGAATGAGACGTCCATAATCCTTGATTCCCTTATCCCGCTTGATGGCTGATGCCGCCAGATCGCCCACAACCGCTATGAGAGCTCCCACACCGGATATGATACCGCAATCCCTCACAGGAACAGAAAGGGATGGCAGACAATAGCCAAATACAGCCCCGTAAATGCAGCCAAGTATTACTGCCCCGGCTATACCTCCGATAAATCCTTCCACACTCTTCTTAGGACTCAGCTTCGGCGACATCTTATGCCTGCCAATGAGCATACCCACACAATAAGCACATGTATCATTGCCCCATGCACAAATAAAGATCAGTGGAATGATATACAGACCGTCCTCCAGTATTCTCACCTGATAAATGAAGGACATGAGCACCGTTACATAGACAATTCCCGAAACAGCGCAAAAGATCTGATCTGCTTTATACTTTGGAAAGGTAAATACATAGACTGCCATAATCAGCAGAGTTCCCGCGGCCACAGCCATCATACCGCCATTTTCTATTCCCATCCAGAGAAAAACCTCATAGATCAATGCTCCTACATAACCTGCAATTCCCGGACCTTCCTTCTCAATTCCCGAAGCACGGTACAGTTCCACCATGCCGATCATGGAAATCAGCACCACAAAAGCAAACAGTATATTGCCGCCCAGAAGCATCGCCGCAACAGCTATCGCCAGCACAATAATTCCACTTATAAGTCTCGTAACAAACACTTAAACACCACCAAACCTTCTGTCACGTTTTGAATAGGCCCGAAGTGCCTCGATCATTGTTTCGCGATTATAATCCGGCCAGAGAACAGGCGTAAAATAAAACTCTGAATAAGCCAGCTGCCAAAGCAGAAAATTGGAGACACGCTGCTCTCCGCTGGTACGAATAACCAGATCTGGATCAGGCATTCCTGCCGTATCCAGATAAGCAGCAAAAAGTTCTTCTGTCAGTTCTTCCGGATCTGTATGGCCGTCAGCCAGCATCTTTTTCATGGCTCTGATCATCTCGTCACGGCTTCCATAGTTGATAGCAATCGTAAAATTAAGTCCTGTATTCACAGAAGAAGCTGCCTCAAGTTCCTCAATGGCAGCCGCAATATCAGGACTCAGCCCGGTCTTATCTCCGATCACGCGCACACGCATATTGTTCTTCGCAGTCCGTTCCAGACAATCGACGAGATAATTCCTCAGAAGCTTCATCAAAGCATCTACTTCCGATTGTGGACGTTTCCAGTTTTCCGTTGAAAAAGCATATACCGTAAAATATTTTACACCCAGGTTCCAGATAACCTCACACATATCCTCGACAGTCTTTGCCCCCTGCATATGTCCATAATTTCTCGGCATAAAACGCTTCTTCGCCCAACGTCCGTTACCATCCAGGATAATGGCCACATGCTCCGGCACATTCAGCTTCTCGCCGTCTATTATTTTTTCCATAAAAACCACCTTTCACACAGATGTACCAGTATTCCTTTATGTACGATGGAGGCTGTTGCATCCTCTATGCATCTATAGATTCTGCAGCAGCCCCAATTCATCTCCCATATAACATGACAGACTATACTGTCATAATTTCTTTTGTCTTGGCTTCAATGGCCTTATCAACCTTGGCAATATACTTGTCCGTCAGCTTCTGAAGCTTATCTTCAAGTTCTGAATATTCATCCTCGGAAATCTCCTTGGCTTTATTACTCTTCTTGAATGCATCATTGCCGTCACGACGGATATTACGGATAGCTACCTTCGCAGCATCCCCCTTCTTCTTCACATCCTTCGCCAGCTCTTTACGGCGTTCCTCTGTCAATTCAGGAAATACAAGACGGATAGCTTTGCCGTCATTGGATGGGGTGATACCGATATCCGATGCCAGAATTGCCTTCTCAATAGCTTTGATCATCTTGCTCTCCCAAGGCTGGATCATAAGAATTCTAGCCTCTGGAACTGTGATATTGCCCACCTGCTGCAGAGGTGTCGGTGTACCATAATAATCCACTCTCAGCTTATCAAGAATGTGGGGATTGGCACGGCCGGCACGGATCGTCGTATACTCACGATCCAGAGCGCTCAATGATTTCTCCATCTTCGTTTCATATGGCTGTAATTTCTCATTACTCATAAATATATATCCTCCTGGTATTTTATCTTCATCAGTCTACAGTCACATAAGTACCTGTAAAATCTCCATACAAAGTCTTCACGATACTGTCCGGCTCATTCAGGCCAAATACAACCATCGGCATCTTATTCTCCATGCACATGATGGTCGCCGTCAGGTCCACAACCTGCAGCCTGTCATCCACAACCTGCTGGATGCTGACTGTATCAAACTTTTTCGCATCCGGATTCGTCTTCGGGTCACTGTCATAGACACCATCTACCGCTTTCGCCAGTAAAATGGCATCTGCCTCAATCTCAATGGCGCGCAGTGTCGTTCCTGTATCTGTGGAAAAATAAGGATGACCTGTTCCTCCGGCAAAAAATACGACCTTGCCTGCATCCAGATCAGCCACTGCCGAATCTTTTGAAAAAAGCTTTGTAAATGATCCGCATAAAAATGGCGTGTATACTTCCGTCTTCATGCCCAGCGTTCTGAAAATCTCCGATACATAAACACAGTTCATGATAGTACCCAACATGCCGATCTGATCCGACTTCGTCCGCTCAATGATCTTACTGCTGTTACGGCCACGCCAGAAATTGCCGCCGCCTATAACAATGGCCACCTGTGTTCCTCTGTCTGTAATCTGCTTCACCTGACCGGCAACTTCAAGACAGGTTGCTTCATCAAAGCCAAAACCCTTACCGCCAGCCAGAGCTTCGCCACTTAATTTTAATAATATTCTCTTTAAATCTTTCATAATATACCGGTGTCCTCCGTTCCCCTTCTAATCTACCATAAATCTGTATGTTTGACCAGACCTTTCTTACAGTTTTGAATATCCAAGACTATTTACAATAGCATCAATTGGATATTTCTGTCTGCAAAGCGGACACTCGGACGCTTTATAAGCTTTATAATCAGGCAGGTCTTCACTGTGGAAGATGGAAAAAATCTCCATACCATCACGCGTCTTATCTACATTGCTGAAGATAGCACCGACTCCCCTGACCGTTCCCCCATAATAACTGACAGCCTGAATCGCATGTTCAATGGTACGTCCTGTCGTCACCGATGCTGACAGCACAAGCACCTGCATGTTCCGTATCATACGCTGGGTATTATCCATAAAAATAAACTGTCCATAGGAATTGGTTCCAGGCGTTATAACAGAGATATTTTTGCCGGTATTCAGGGACATAATAGCTTTATCAGCCAGAAGCTCCGCCAGATATGCGCCGATAACTTCTGTTCCGTCAAGACATACAATCGTATCCACCACTGTATTGTTCAGGAAATATCCTGCCAGGACCTTTGCCGTCTCTCTTGCATTGTTATGGCGGCATTTGACTGTTGACATATCAATGTAAACATTAATATGAGAATTGGATGTTGCAAAATGTCCCTCAAGAATTTTTATACGTGCTTTTGGATTACGTGTCGAACGTAAATCCCTCAATTGCTCCTCCATACATTTCCTTCCCCCATCATACTTTAAATTACATAATCATTGCCTCTGGCTTCCTGCCAGTCCAGCATGTCCGCCAGTGTATACTTATCAATCACCTGATTAATGGCCTCATCCAGCTCTCTCCAAATTCGCACAGACACACAATCCATCATCTTAGGGCAGTCATAATCTTTGTCTGCACAGGCTGCGGGTGACAAATCACCTTCTGTCAGTCTCAGAATCATCCCAACCGTATAGTCTTTTGGCTGTCTGGCCAGACGGTAACCGCCCTGAGGCCCTCTGATACTTTTCACATAGCCCGCCTTCGTCAAAATGGAAACGATCTGTTCAAGATACTTCACCGATATTTCCTGTCTGGCAGCAATATCTTTGATACGAACCGGTTCACCGTGATCATTCGTCGCTATATCCAGCATCATCTGCAGTGCATACCTGCCTCTTGTCGATATCCTCATTATTCATTCACCCTTTCCCTTTATCATTATCAAACGACTCTGGTGATCAAAGATCATCATCCCAGAGACTGTTTTTCTCTTCATCATCGCCGCCCTTAAAAGTCAGTTCAGGACTCTTTATGCTGACTCTCGTATGGGCAGGCACACTTTCTGTAATAAAGGAGTTACCACCGATTACCGAATGACATCCGATCACCGTCTCGCCTCCCAGAATTGTTGAATTGGCATAAATCGTCACATGATCACCAATGGTCGGATGCCTCTTCACACCTGACAGCTGCTGTCCTTTTCTCGTAGACAGCGCACCCAGTGTCACACCCTGATACAGTTTCACATAATCACCGATTTCTGTTGTCTCACCGATAACAATACCTGTTCCATGATCAATAAAGAAATACCTGCCAATCTCTGCGCCGGAATTTATATCAATACCCGTCTTACCATGGGCATATTCCGTCATAATACGCGGAATAAACGGTACATCCTGTACATAAAGCTCATGAGCAATACGATAAACATATATGGCAAACAATCCCGGATAAGAGAAAATGATATCCTCCTTACTCTTGGCCGCCGGATCCCCGTCAAAACCTGCCTGGACATCCATCAGAAGCATTTTCTGGATATAAGGCAAACGGCTGATAAATCGTTCGCTGACTTCCTGAGCCCTTCTGGAGATTGCAGCTCTGTCCGTTTTACCCCTGTCCTCATAAAGAAAAGCAATTTCTGTCTGCACTTTCAAAGCTTCATAAATATGCGTCATCATATTGCCAAGAAAATACCCCGGCATCGCACTAGTAATATTTTCATCCCCAAAATATCCCGGGAATACCACCCGTCTCAGATCTTTAATAATACCGATGATAACTCCTCTGTTAGGCAAATGCATGCCCTCTTCATCAGTCACATATACATCTTCCTCCATACAGGTTTCCGTAATACTTGAAACTACATCCTGAATCGTCTGACGTATCATCCATGACCTCCTCCTGTCTAATCAAAATTTTATTCTAAAAACAGCAAAAGCTATTACTAATTCCTACTTGAATTATATGAATTATAAAACAAAGTGTGCACAAAGTCAACCTTATTTGCTTGATTCTGTTCACGACTGAATTGATTCTGCATATTTTAACTTAAAACATCTAAGGAATTAATATTATGAGTTTTAATCCTTTTGAAGAAAAGCCTTTGCCAATAGACCAGACTTTTATGGACTGGCAATCATTGTATCCGACACCCTATAACCTGAATACAGTCCATCCCTATACGAAGGTAAGAATCGTTCTGATGAACGGCACAGAATTTGAAGCCCAGTGGTTCACCCATCAATTCAGCCGACACTGTACAGACAATGATCTGCGGCGCGAACTGGCCATGCTTCGCCGTATCGAACAACAGCAGCAGAAAAGGATCAGTATCCTGAAACCAAAGAATGAAACCATACTGGAACATACCATCACTTACGAACAGCTGGCCGTCGACCTGACTGCTTTCCTGGCCAGACACGAGGATGACTGTAATGTAAAAAACGCACTGGATTTCGCTCTGCTGGAAGATTTTGACCATCTGTATCGCTATGCCAATCTGCTGGATCTGGAGTATGGCACCTGTCCGGAAAAACTGGTGGGCCGTTACACGGAAATGACACCGGCAAGACCGACCATTGCCGAGCACCGCTATCCAAAAGACAGTATTTTCCGATATATCAACAATGAGACTGCGAGCCTCCAGACCAGACTGAATATCGGTATCATTACAGCTGCAGAGCAGCAAACAATGAATTATTACATGAATGTGGCTCCATTTTACTCCAAATCCGACCTTGGCCGCAGACTTTATCAGGAAATCGGAATGATTGAGGAAGCCCATGTCACTCAGTATGAAAGTCTGAAAGATCCGTCAGCCACATGGCTCGAAGACCTTCTCATGCACGAATATACAGAATGTTATCTGTACTATTCCTGTATGATGACAGAATGTGATCTCTGCATTAGAAAAATATGGGAAGAATGCCTGGTTCAGGAAATTGCACATCTTCACAAAGCCAAAGAACTACTGGAAAAATATGAGGGCAGGGACTGGCAGCAGGTTATTGGAGGCTGCGGAGAATTCCCTGAAATTCTCGTACTTGGTCCGAATATTGAATATATCCGTAATGTCATCTCCACAACGACAGGCAATACCCAGAAGGAAGAGGATGTCGTACCCCTCGGCTGTCTGCCTGAAAATGATCCTTTCTTCTATTATCAAAATGTGGTTAACGAACCACTGTGCGAAGTAGCCAGCCACGCTGTCATCGAAGCCCGCATCCGCCATAGAGGACGTGATTATCGTTTTGAAGTCAGGGAAAATCCAATTCCAGAACTGCGAAACCGCAGAATGGACAATGCATCACTGGCAAGGATACCTTCCTGCACACCGGACGCTTATTCCGTATGCGGTACAACCGCCGACAACTGCAGCTGTCCGCAGATCAACGAGCGCTGCCAGTGCGTGAAACCAAAAGAAGAGCCTGAACAGGACTGCGGCTGCATGAGAAAAGACGATGAATGTAGAACTAAACATCGTTTGAAAGAAAACGATTGCGAACAACATGAGCGCATGAAGACCGATAACAATTGTGACAACCGCGAACGTATGATGCCAGATGACAGCTGTGACCGTCGTGAGTCCATGATGCCTGATGATAGCTGTGACCACCGGGAATCCATGATGTCTGATGATAAATGTGACCGAAATGAACGCAGAATAAATGATTATAGCCAAAGCCGCATGACGGTCAATAACAATCGGAACCGACAGCAGAACAATTACAACCGCAGCCGTATGTCAGGCAATAGCAGAGGAAGCTATTCTCAAAACATGAATTACAGCCGTCCGTCAAACAGGCCTTATAATCGTCCGTCAAATCCTTCCGACTGCACCTGTCAACAGAAGAATGATGTCTCACCAGAAGTCACTAAAACGGAAGTGAAGGATTAGCAATCTACCGTCCAAAAATGCCTGCCGGACTGCAAATAAACAGTCCGGCAGGCATCACCCCCCAACTTACACAGCTGCTCTATTTCTTTTGTCAAAAAGTGCATTCAAATCCATCATATGCTGCGATGCAACCAATATCTCCTGCTATCTTTTCAATTTTTTCATGCGTCATATCCCCACAATGAGCAAAATGGCTCAGAATAATCACCGTTTTATCATCGATGCAGCCCATTTCCCGCATTCTGTCACAGGTAAACTTTACCGCCTCAAAACCCATATGACCGGACCGCCAATCCCTCGTCACACCTGTGCAGTCAAGGCTGATACAGTGAAAATACTTCCCCTTCAGACATGCCCATGTCTCTTCCGGAAAAATCCCGGTGTCATGGGCAAAGAGCATTTTTTTCTCCCCATTTCCAATCATATAGATTAAAGATTGCTCATCTTCTTTATGATCCGCAGGCAATGCTCTGATATAATAATTATCCTCAGAAACAAATATATCCAGAGGTTTCAACTCATGAAATGTCATAACTGAATCAACATCCTGATACTCTTCCATCACCGAAGAAAAAATATGATTCACTGTGGAATTCCCATAAATATGCAGCATCTCCGGAGTAATTACTCCATTTGTGTATTGGCTGGTCCTGTTCACCAGATCAAATGGATAAAAATGATCCGGATGACTATGGGTAATCAGAAGCGTCCTTATTTTTTTTAAATCAAGGCCATATTGAATGATATGATAATTGGTATCCGGCGGGAAATCAATTAACAGTGACTCATCAATCTGGACCTGATGTCTTGTACGGATATTTTTTCCGCCTAATTCAGCCGCCGTTCTGCATGCTTCACACGAGCAAAACATTGCAGGCCACGCCTCTGACGCTGCTGAACCATAATACTTTATCTTCATTTTGCCAACCCCATTTACAGCCTTATTATTTCATCATCAATACATTCTTTAAAGCTTTTGCCGCTTCTTCCGGTGTATATATCGATCCGTCTTTATGTCCTTTCAGTTCCATCATATATACACCATCATAATTCCGGAGCAATTCAGCCACTTTCTTCCAGCAGATAATACCCTCGCCAGGAAGCCAGTGGCGTTCATCAACACCATCATAATCGCTGATATGCAGTGTTTTTATTTTCTCAAGACATTTTTCAATAAACGCTTCTGTAGTCTCCTGCAGCATATGATTGGTATCACAGCATATATAACAATTTGGATGATCTTCCAGTAACTGCAGCATTTCCTGTCCCGTATTTCCCATACATGTTCTCGGCAGATTCTCCACGCATAAAAGCACTCCTGTTTCCACACTTTGCTTCTCCAGTTCATCCAATGTGCGCTTAAAAGCATCTATTCTTTTTGACCGCTCATCATTCTCCACAGGCTCAAAGCTCGTGTGTAATACCAGTCTGCAGGCACCTGTTTTTTTTGCAAGCTCAAAATAGGGCAAAATTCTTTTTACAGTTCCATTTCGCTCATCTTCTATCCAATTTGAAGGATCCCACTCCGGTATCGGTCCAAAGGGTATATGTATAGACCATATTTTTATTCCCGTTTTTAATACATCCTCAGCCATTTTCTCAGCATCCAGAACCGTATTGTCCCAACACATACTGATCTCTGCGAATTCAATACCGTTTTCTAACATTTCCTCACAAAAAGACCTGGAAAAATTATTTGAATTTAATGATATACCAATCCTCATAAAGCTTCTTCTCTTCCGATTATTTATTTACACTGTCAAGCTGTCCCTCAATAATAAACCGCTGGAGCAACAGATAAACGGCAATAACCGGTATTAAACCAATAACACATTTTGCACATGCCAGAGGGACATTCTGCACTGCACCTGCAGCCACAGAAAAAGCCTTTCTGACAACAAGAATAACTGTAGCCTTACTTACATTTGTCAGCAAATAGGTTGGCATTGAATAATTGTTCCATGTACCGACAACTACCATTACCAGTCTTGTAATCGTAATAGCTTTCAGCTGTGGAAAGATAATCTGAAAATATGTTCTCAACACCCCCGCACCATCCAGCGCTGCAGATTCATCCAGTTCTTTTGGAATTGAAATAATAAATGATGTATAAAAGAACATCGTGCTTGCCATACCCATTGCAGCTGTCTGCAGAGAAAGCGCCCATATCTTATTGATCATATTAAGATTTACCATGAGTGAATAAGTACCAACCAATAAAGACAGAGGCGGCAGCATCATGATCGCAATATTCAGTGTACGGAGACCATTGGAAATCCTTCCTCCGGCTCTGGCCAGACCATAAGCAGCCAAACCGCCCAATATGATCTCCAGTGCACTGACCTCTGCTACATAAATAAGAGAATTTTTAAAAGCATTGAATAGTTCTGAGCTTGCAAAGGACTCTATATAATTGCTCAGCGTCCACTCTGCCGGAAAATAAAGTCTCGGAGACAGGTCTGTATAAAAGCGGAAAGACTGATTCAGCATCACATAGAGAGGCAGCAAGTATACAAGTACTAAAATTGCAGATACTACGTAATATTTAACAGTAGAGTTTTTCTTTTTAGTATGACGCATCAGTACTCAACCTCCCTGCTTCTCAAATATCTGTTAATCGGAATAGTAACAACAAAAATAATCAAAATCAGAACAACACCTACAGCAGCTGCATATCCTGCCTTCTCATCGGTAAAGTAAAGCAGTGACAGGTAATACGACAGGGAAAGTGTCTTTCTGTTAGGACCGCCGCCGGTCAATGTTACGATAACATCGTACAATTTAAAGCCGCCGATCAGGTTGGTAACGACCGCAATCGTAATCGAAGGAATCAACAACGGCAGGACAACCTGGAAAAACTCCTGTCTTTTATTGGCGCCATCCAGTCTGGCTGCCTCTCTGTACATATTTGGTATATTTTGAAGGCCGGCCAGATAGATCAACATACAATATCCCATAGCCTGCCAGCTATTGACCAGGGTGATGATAATAACAGCCAACGGACCTGACCCCATCCAATAAATGCTTTCAACACCAAACAAATTTAAAATATTATTTAAAACACCGTTATTATAATCGAAAATATATGACATCATTGCACCCATAATAACACCGGAAACCATAATAGGCATATATAAGATCAAACGGACAATATTTCTTCCTTTAAATTTTTTATTAACCAGAATTGCTGTTGCCAGACCCAGAATATTCTGTAAGATCGTACTTCCGAATGCATATATAAATGTATTGCCCGTCGATCTCCAGAATACATTGTCTGTCAGAATATCCAGATAATTCTTAAGTCCAATAAATTTCATATTTTGAGAATATCCATTCCACTTAAATAACGAAATTCTCAGAGCATTGGCCAGGGGAAGAAACAAAAACATAACAATCAACAACAGTGCCGGAATACTCAGGCACAGTAATTTAATCTTTTTTTTCTTTTCCATATCTGCTAACTCCTTGTTACAGTCATTCGCTAACGGCCAGCGAACTTGTTTTTATAGTCACCCACGCCAGCACCGATGGTGTAATGCATAATAACGGCGGATAAAATATATCCATGAACAGCAGCAGCAAAGTAAAAAGCAACAGAACCATATTCTGTAACGGCTTTTTCAAAAAGCCGCATGCTACAGCCAGGCTTTTACGCCATGGCATGTCTTTTACTGCCATCAGTGTCAGAACACGCAAGCCAACTACAATACTCAGCATACACAAAAAGAATACACTTATTTCATACGTTTGGAACATAAACATGCCTGAACACATCGGATATAAATAATATAACGGCGCTATCAATATCAGCACCATAAAAATATATATCAAAGACATAATGATGGTCTTTTTCAGATGATGCACATAAGCTTTTATAAATTCAGATATTACTGCGCCTCTTCCTCCAATTATCACCTTTGACATTACATGGCATATAGCAGCAAAAGATGTCGGAATGGTAACAATGAACAGGCCTCCGATAAAAAAAAGTAAGCTCAGCAGAATCCAATCAGCTATAATATTTAAAAAATCAATAATTTTACTTCCAAACATATAAAACTCCAAAAGAGGATACCAAACCAACTCAGTATCCTCTGCTATTTGTTAACAAAATATATTATTCTTCCTGTGCTGCTTCATATAATTCTTTGTAGTTGTCACGGAGATATTCAATAACTTCAGCTTTGCTTGCATCAGACTGATCTTCACAGAACATACCTGCTGCCGTGCCAAAAATACTCCACATACCTGATGGCATATATTTACGATCCCAAAGGTTATCATAAAATACATCCGGTACATGCTCTTCCATTGTTTCCATCATCTGCATACCGTATGACTTTGTAACCTGATTTGGAAGTGTACTGATCTCACCTGCCGCCGCATTCAGGAGGTCTGCATTCTCTACAATGTAAGCAAGGAAAGCTTCACATGCTTCAAGCTTTTCTGTGTCTTTCCAGATACCGAAGGATGCGCCTTCACCGATACCACAGAATCTTGCACCATTTTCTGTACTTGCAAATACAGGAAGCATACCCATATTTACATCCGGATTTAATGCAACAACTGCTGTCTGGAATGAAGTACCGATACCAACAACAAAGGCACATTCGCCGCGTGCTGTACGCTCAATAGCATCACTCTGTGCAAATGTTGCGCAGTCTTCATATAAGAAACCATTGTCGAACCAGTATTTGATCTCATCGAGGACAACACCGTATTCTTCCCAATCCCATGTGCCATTCAACATTTCTTCAGAACAATCGTACAATTCATTCTCGTAATTGAGGAATGTGCCTGCATGGTTTGCCAGAGCACCTGCACTTGAGAAATAGTTTGCGATCGGTACATAGCCGGCATTTTTAAGTGTTTCACATGCTGCATTAAAATCATCCCATGTTACAATTGACCAAGGATCAACACCTGCCGCCTCACAGACATCCATATTAACAGCTATACCAAGGCAGCTTCCTGTTGTCATCAATGTGTAGAAAGATCCGTCATCATCACGGATAACACCCATAGCAGCTTCACTTAACTGATCTGCCCAAGGCTGAGTGCTCAAATCCATCAGGTATTCCTTATATCTGATCAGAGACCATCCATGAGTTTCAAAGATATCCGGCAGACTTTTTGCAGCCATTCTTGTCTTCATAGTGCTTTCATAGTCATTGCCATACTCGTTAAGTACAACAGTCACCCCTGTTTCTTCTTCAAAGCCTTTGATAATCGTCTTATACGCTTCCAGTGTTTCACCTGATAAATAAGTTGCAACTTCAATACTCTGGCCGCTGAGGTCTCCACTCGTGGTATCACCACCTGCAGTCTCCTCTGAACCTGCATTGACAGCTGCATCTGTTTCTGCTTTGCTCTCAGCAGCCGGTTTTGAACATCCGGCAAATAATGACACAGTCATTGCAACACACATAAATAATGCTATAACTCTTTTTTTCATGTTTCCTCCTTAGTGGCTGATTTACTCAAATATTTACGAAGTTTCACTGCCAGTTATATAAATCCAGCCAAATACATTTTTCCCTGTTACACGTATATTGTTGTAAAAATGATGTTCCTATTCTTTATAGGGATTCTTCCCGGATTATTCTGGTATTTTTGTCATATATCAGTACCATCTTCCCCTGCTTTTTTCATCACTTTTTCTCAAAATACGTTTTGCATTAAATGATTCGTTCAAAAAAATGTGCACATTTTTTCAAATCATGGTATTATTATGACATATTCTATATTTATTTCCTTTTATTATTGTGACTTTTAATTTATATATATGTTGTCTTAATTAAAGTTTTTAAGGAGAATTTCTATGAATATCAACAGAAAAAAAATGACCTATTACACACCGAAATTCCCAACCCATGAAGCCCTGTCTGTTCTTCAGTGCGGCTATGAAAAATCTTTACCCGGACATTTTTCCACTCAAAAGACCCTTGATCATTATGTCCTTCACTGTATCACTTCCGGCAAAGGAACTTATACGATCAATAATCATACCTACCATTTAGGCCAGGAAGACTGTTTCCTTTTGCTGCCTGATGTGCCGATTTTGTATCAGGCAGATTTAAAGGAACCCTGGGTATATTACTGGATAGGTTTCACAGGCGCAGAATTGCCCCGATTACTATCATTTTGCATCATCAATGACAATGTACCCGTCATTCATTTCGAGAACATCCAGCAGCTGACTGATCTCATCGCCCCTTTAATCGATGGCTCTCCACGCCAATTATCCAGCAACTACTATGCCCTCGGTCAGCTGTACCAGATTCTGGCAATGCTGATCAATTCAAAAGAGCCCTCCATGACCATGAGCCGCAAGGAGTTTTACGCTGAACAGGCGGTTTCTTATATAAGAGACAACTTTTCCAATGATATCACTGTACAGGATATTGCACATCATATAGGACTTGACCGCACATATCTTTACCGCTCGTTTAAAGAGATTATGGGTGTCTCAATTCAGACTTATATCCAGAAGATCCGACTGGAAAAGGCATGCCATCTGCTGAAATACAGCAATTTGTCCCTATCGCAGATCGCATCATTTTGCGGCTATTCATCTGCACAGCATTTTTCCGCATATTTCAAAAAAAATATGAAAATGAGTCCTTCCCAATACAGAAAAAATAATCTCTCCAACACTAAGCCATAAACACAAGCTTTTATTAATAAATTTAAAGAGCCTGCCAAACTCCAACCGGCAGACTCTGATCCCTTAAATATATTTTATTGTATCTTCTAATCATCTTCTTCATCAAGGGGCCCACATTCTTTTTCCATTTCCAGGACCGCCCGCCTGATTAGGTTGAGCACTTCCCCATTAATGGAGCAACCTTCAAAATCAGACAGCCATTTCAGCTTACGGTGAGTCTCAGAATCAATTCTCAGTCCCAAATGTTTCGCCTTTTCCATAATATTTCCTCTTTCGTCTGTATAATATTTACTATCTAACATACGATAGATTGACCGATTTTGGTTAATATGATTATAGACCATTTTCGGCTATTATGCAATAAAAAAGGATATGAGCAGCCCTATGATTATTTATGACAAATTGTGGATTACAATGAAAAATAAGGGTGTTTCTCAATATGCTCTTATTAAGCATTACCGTATAAGTCCCGCCCAGATTACAAGACTTCGTCACAATGAAAGTGTCAGTACGCATACAATTGATACTTTTTGTCAAATACTGGATTGTAATGTTGAGGATATCATGGAATTTAAAAAAGAATAAAATATAAGCCGACAAGATTTAATAATACTATCCTATTAAACCCTATCGGCCTTATTATAATCAGGCTATTTATATCTTTCTGCCTGTGACCTGATCAGATCCATATCATCAAAATAGTTGATCTTCATGGCATCGCGCACATCATGAAGGGTCTGTGCAGCTGTCTCTCGGGCCACATCACTGCCCTTTTTCAGTACCTCATAGACATATGGAATATCCTTCTGAAGCTCCTCACGACGCTTTCTGATCGGCTCCAGTTCTTCCTGAAGAACATTATTCAGGAACTTCTTCACCTTGACATCACCAAGACCACCTCTTTGATAATGGGCTTTCAACTCATCCAGATTCTTGTACTCCGGCAGATATTCTTCAAAATGGGCATCCGTACAGAAAGCATCCAGGTAAGTAAATACTGTGTTGCCCTCCAGCGAACCCGGATCTTCAATTCTGATATGATTCGGATCCGTAAACATGCTCATGACCTTCTTCTTGATATCCTTCGGATCCTCCGAAAGATAAATGCAGTTGCCCAGAGACTTGCTCATCTTCGCCTTGCCGTCAATACCCGGCAGACGCAGACAGGCCGCATTGTCCGGAAGCAGAATCTGAGGTTCCACCAAAGTCTCTCCATAAACAGAATTGAACTTATGGACGATCTCCCTTGTCTGCTCGATCATCGGGCTCTGATCTTCACCTACCGGCACCGTTGTCGCCTTAAATGCAGTAATATCTGCAGCCTGACTGATCGGATAAGTAAAGAATCCAACAGGAATACTGGTCTCAAAATTGCGCATCTGAATCTCGGACTTCACCGTAGGATTCCGCTGCAGTCTGGATACCGTTACAAGATTCATATAATAAAAAGATAATTCACATAATTCAGCAATCTGAGACTGCACAAACAGTGTGGATTTTGCCGGATCCAGCCCACAGGCCATATAATCCAGCGCCACCTCGATCACATTCTGACGTACCTTCTCAGGATTGTCAGCATTATCAGTCAAAGCCTGTGCATCGGCAATCATAATAAAAATTTTATCGTATTCACCGGAATTCTGCAGCTCCACACGCCTCTTCAGGGATCCTACATAATGGCCCACATGCAGACGGCCTGTCGGTCTGTCTCCGGTCAAAATAATCTTACCCATCTTCATTCCTCCTGGAAAATCTTTATGCCCGTGCCAGGCATCAAACTCTCGCACTATAACTCTTGTAGTTTACCACGTAATCAAAGCAATATCAAGAAAAATCCTCT
>JBJEJD010000162.1:0-9796 GCA_051877705.1 Coprococcus sp.
AGCTCCATCATAAAATACCCCGGAAAACGATTTGCGATGAGCATGTTTTCAGGGGTATTTTATGATGGAGCTATTCAAAAGCAGTTATCTGGTTTATTCACGGATCTTGATATGGGCCTCACGGAGCTGTGTTTCGGTGACGATACCCGGAGCACCGCACATGAGATCCTGCGCATTGCCGTTCATTGGGAAGGCGATGACTTCACGGATATTTTCTTCATTTCTCAGGAGCATGATCATGCGGTCGATGCCAGGGGCCATGCCTGCGTGCGGCGGAGCGCCAAACTGAAAGGCATTGTAGAGAGCTCCGAATTTGGTCTTCAGATCTTCTTCCGTATATCCGGCGATTTCAAAGGCCTTTACCATGATGTCCAGATCATGATTTCTGACAGCACCGGAGGAAAGTTCTACACCGTTGCAGACGATATCATACTGGTAAGCCAGAATATCTTCCGGATTCATAGTGTTCAATGCTTCCAGCCCGCCCTGCGGCATAGAGAATGGATTGTGTGTGAAGTCCATCTTTTTCTCGTCCTTATTGTACTCGTACATCGGGAAGTCGTTGACGAAGCAGAAGCGGAAAGCATTCTCCTCGATGAGACCAAGGCGGGCACCAATCTCATTGCGCAGCTGGCCGGCAAAGAGGTTGGCCCTTTCTTCCTTGTCAGCGATGAAGAAAATGGTGTCACCTACAGTCAGTCCTGCCAGGTCTGCAAATTCCTTCTTCATATCATCAGGAATGAACTTGTCAATTGGTCCCTTGTAGCTGAGATCTTCCATGACTTCAAGATAGCCCAGGCCGCCCATACCGATGGATGTGGCAAATTTCAGCAGCTTCTCATGAAAACCTTTGGACATCTCAGCGTGTACCTTGATGGCACGGACGGTTCTTTTCAGGAATGGCTTGAATGTACATCTCTGGAAGAATTCTGTTACATCGATGATACGCAGCGGATTACGGAGGTCCGGTTTATCTGTGCCGAACTGGAGCATGGCGTCTTTGTAGCTGATGACAGGGTAAGGAGCGGTGGTAACCGAGGCTCCTTCCGGTGCAAATTTTTCAAATGTAGCGGTCAGAACTTTTTCGCCCACACGGAAGACTTCTTCCTGAGTGGCAAAGCTCATTTCAAAGTCCAGCTGGTAGAATTCACCCGGCGAACGGTCTGCGCGGGCATCCTCATCTCGAAAGCATGGTGCAATCTGGAAATATTTATCAAAGCCGGATACCATCAGCAGCTGTTTATATTGCTGAGGTGCCTGCGGCAAAGCATAGAAACGGCCCTTGAATTTTCTCGATGGAACGATATAGTCCCTGGCGCCTTCAGGGGATGAAGCGCAGAGAATCGGTGTCTGGATCTCCAGGAATCCCATCTCAGTCATCTTCTGGCGAAGAAAGCTGATGACCTGAGAACGGAAGATAATGTTATCTTTAACCTTCTGGTTGCGAAGATCAAGATAGCGGTATTTTAAACGGACATCTTCACGGATTTCTTTGGATGTCATGATTTCGAATGGAAGCTGTCTGTAGACTTTACCAAGAACGTCAATGGTATGGGCTTCCAGTTCGATGGTGCCTGTAGGAATCTTGGGATTGTAAGTTTCTTCATCGCGGTGGTCAACAACACCTTCAACGGATATACAATTTTCTTTTGTAATGCCGTTCAGCAGAGTCGTGTCGCGCAGGACAACCTGCAGTACACCATACATATCTCTCAGGTCAATAAAGGATACGCCGCCATGGTCGCGGATATTTTCAACCCATCCTGCGACTCTCAGAGTCTGTCCCACATCACTTTCACTGATTTCGTTTAATACACGGTTGCGATAAATGTTAGAAGTTGTCATAACTGTCTCCTTTCTGCCAGAAAAAAATCTGTCCATAAGCGTATGTTCAGGCATTCTTTGTGTAACAGAAATATAACAGTATATTGTTGCACAAAAAAACGCCCTGAACTAAATTAGTTCAGGACGAACAAATTGTCCGCGGTACCACCTGAATTACTGCAATAGCAGTCTCTCGATCAGAGGCAATAACCTCTTTGCCGACTGACGTGCGGCTGACGGCGCACCTACTGACCGGGGCAATTCCCGATGTTCAGATTGCGGCTGGTAAAGTGTTATTCACGCCGATTCATTCTGTGGGTTCTCACTGTCTCCACTCACTGGAAGCGATAAGCTGCGCTACTTCTCTTCGTCTTCGCCTTTATCCATATGGTCTTTTGATAGATGACATTATATAATAATGATTTTATCTTGTCAACGTGTAAAAACACTAAAATTTTAAAAAAATAAATTACTGACCATTGTATAGACCACAGGAATCAGTAACGAGGGGATCAGATTGCCTACCCGGATCTGTTTGCCAAAGAGCAGATTGATTCCCACAAGAAAGATCAGGATGGAACCGATATAGGACAGATCAGCGATGAGACCGTCTGTCATAAATGGTGCAATCAGTCCTGCTAGGAGAGTAATTCCACCCTGGTAGAAGAAAAGAGGGATGGCGGCAAATAGGACACCGATGCCGAGGGTCGAGGCGAATACCATGGAAATCATGGCATCCAGGATAGCTTTGGCATAAAGCATGGAAGGATCTCCAAGCATACCGTCCTGAATGGCACCGACAATGGCCATGGCACCGATGCAGATGACCAGTGCATTGGTGAGAAAGCCATCCACAAATCCCTGGCCTTCATGAACATGGAAAAAACGGCGAAGCCTTTCTCCAAGGCTCTCCATACGGTCTTCAATTCGTAACAATTCGCCCAGAATAGCCCCAATAGCCAGCGAAAAAATCATGAGCATGGTACCGGTCGTTTCAAAATTGCCGTCATTCAGGGCCAGCATCCCTGCCATGGCGCCGCTGATGCCGATAAAGACAGTTGCGGTTCCGAGAGCCTTTATTAATGTTTCCTGTATACGTTCATTTATACCTTTTTTCAGCAGCAGTCCGCAGGCACCGCCGGCGATAACAGCTGCTGTATTTACAATAGTTCCCAAACCGATCATGTTAATAAGCCGTCCCTTCTGAAGTATTGATTTGTCAAAAAAGTATATACACAAAGATTTTACATATATTGCCTTTTAAAATCAAGGGCAATTTTTTCAGTAAATGTATTTGCTCAGCCTATAAGATCTATTTTTGAAGAACCTGTTTTCGGCATGTTGTTTATCAAAACAGGTCTCAACAAACCAGAAGGCTGAACGGTTACCAATAATTTCTTTACTGACATGTTATATTCAGATATGCGCTTGCGGAAACCTGCAATAAAGACTATAATTATGAATAATTGTGAAATTGAGAGAGAGACCTGTGGAATTTTGAAATATGATGATGAACGGAGAGAATACGATGACTCAGAAAAAAAGGTATCGCGGAAGGCGTAAAACATATGTGGATGATTACAGGATTAATGAAAATGGCGAATATGAATATCAGGGTGTCCGTTATCAATGGAATATCAGTGAAGCGGAAGGACGCAGACTCCTTTTACAGCTTCGGCTGATGGGACCGCTTATTTTTATATTCATTCTTCTGGCAGGCTGTATTCCTTCTCCGGGGGTCAATCACTGGCCATTCCTTATGATCGCCTATCTGGTGGGACTGGTGGTTTCACTCAGCCTCTGGATTCTTTTGTGGCAGATGTGTGGTGAGAAAAGTCCGATGCGGGGATATGTATATGATGAAACTGTGGAAAAGCTGCCATTTCGGATTCTGCTGACAGCGGTGTTTACAATTGCTTCCATACTGGGAGAAGTTGTTTATGTTATCCTTTATGGTACAGAGGGAAAGGCTTTCGGCGCTGTTTTATTTATTATTCTGGAAATAATGGCACTGATTTGTACGATGTATACATGGAAACGGTTTCAGACAGTCAAATGGGAGAAAATGCAATAGAAAAATGGGTAGACGTATTTTTTATAATGGGAAAATATATACGATGCAGGTTGAAGGACAGGAACCCTGGTATCTGCCTGAATCAGCCGGTGAGATAAAGATTGTGGAGGCGATGCTGGTTGAAGAAGAGCGAATTGTACAAAAAGGAAGCGATGGGGATATCCTGAAACTATCTGATCCAGATACGGAATGTATAGATTTAAAAGGACGCTGTGTCATCCCGGCCTTTAATGACAGTCATTGCCATATTCTTGCTACCGGTTTGAATCTGGTGCGTCTGAATCTCTGCGGTGCAAGGTCCTGTGAAGAGATCATTGAGAGGGGCAGAAAATATATCCGCGAGATGCCTTTGAAGGAGAATGACTGGATCGTAGGATACGGCTTTGATCAGAATATCTTTGATGATCCGGTTCTTCCGGATAAAAAAACGACTGAGGCCATATCCACAGAACATCCCGTATTTCTGGACCGGATATGCGGCCATGTGGGAGCTGTCAATCAGGCGGCACTGGATATTGCCGGGTATGATGCGCGTACGGTGGTGACTGGCGGAGTACTGGATAAAGATGAACAGGGAGATTTAAACGGTATTTTGCGTGAAGCGGCGCTTGATAAGATGCGCAGGATGATACCGTTGCCATCGGAGGAGACATTGATTAGCGGTTTGAAAAAGATCATGGCTCAGGCGAACAGTTATGGTATTACTTCGGTTCAGACAGATGATCTGGAGAGTACGAGTCTGGATTGCGTCATTGCGCTTTATAAAAAATTGATAGGGAAACATGAAATGACGCTGCGAATCTATGAGGAAATACAGCAGCCGAGAGTACCACAGCTTAAAGAATTTCTGAGAATGGGATTTCGTACCGGTGATGGAGATGAATATTTTAAGATCGGAAATATTAAGCTGCTGACGGATGGTTCACTGGGAGCCCGGACCGCCTATATGGCAGAGGAATATGCGGATGATGCCGGGAATGCAGGGGTCGCTGTTTATACGCAGGAGGCATTAAATGAAGTGGTATGTCTTGCCCATTCATCGGGTATGCAGATCGCTTTCCATGCCATAGGTGACGGAGCTGTGGAACAGGCTGTGAACGCTGTGGAGGAGGCACAGAAATGCTTCCCGGATAAGAAGATGAGGCACAGAATCGTGCATTGTCAGTTTGTGAACAAAAATATTTTAGATCGGATGAAGGCGGCAGATATCGGTGCGGACATTCAGCCTCCGTTTACAGCTTCGGACTATTCCCTTGTTGCAGCACGCCTTGGTGAGGACAGGGGAAAATGGGGTTATATGTGGCGTACAATGGCCGAAAAACAGATACCGATGGGAGGAGGATCAGATTCACCGGTGGAGTCCATGGATCCATTATGGGGCATTTACTGCGCTGTAACGAGAAAAGATAAGAATGGTGAGCCGGAAGGAGGATGGCATCCTGATGAGAAGCTGACTGTATCTCAGGCAGTTGCTCTTTACACGCGGGGCAGTGCGTATGCAGAGTTTGCTGAACAGGAAAAAGGACAGCTGCTTCCCGGCATGCTGGCAGATTTTGTTGTTCTGTCAGAAAATATCTTTGAGATACCGGAAAAACAGCTGTCAGAGGTTCAGATAGAAGAAACATATTTTGGCGGAAACCTGTGTTACAGGAGACAATAATTTATCTGGCCGCCGGATCATGCAGCCAGTCTGATCTGATCAGAAAGATCAGGAACAAAACTGTCGTGCAGGACCATGTCAGGGGATAGGCCCATGCAATGGTCCGATAGACAGGGAAGAAGTTTAGTGCTGTTGTGACATAGATAATTCTCAAGCCGCACCAGAATAACAGCATTCCGGCCATAGGAATGACAGAACGGCCACAGCCTCTCATGACGCCGGCAGCACAGTGTGAGAAGGCCAGAAGGCAGTAAAACAAGCTGGTAGTCCGTGCATGTATGGTGCCGAACTGAATGGCTTCCGGTGTGTCGACAAATATACGGATGGCATTTTCAGCAAAAAAATAGATGAGAATACCAGTTATTTCGGCTGTTATAATACCAAAGAGAATGCCGAAGGCAGCTCCTTTTCTGGCCCGGCTGTATTCTTTTGCACCAAGATTCTGGCTGATGAAGGTAGGCAATGCCATGGACATACTCATAATGGGCAGAAACACGAAACCTTCTATTTTTGAATAGGCGCCTTGACCGGACATGGCGAAGGCACCAAAGGAGTTGATATTTTTCTGTATGACAAGATTGCCAACAGTGATGACTGCGTTTTGTATGCCAGATGGAAGTCCCTGCTGGAGAACCTGTTTCATAATATATGAATGGTATTTCAGCTTTCTGAGATCCAGACGCGTATAGTCTTTGATTCGGCACATCCTGGTCAGACAGAGAATAACGCTCAGTCCCTGGGATATAACCGTGGCGATGGCTGCACCTGCAACGCCCCACCGGAATGCCGGATGAGCCACAAACAGCAGATCCAGTGCAATATTGACAATAGAGGAGAACAGCAGGTAATATAATGGATGCAGACTGTCTCCCAAAGCACGCATAATGGACATACAGATGTTGTACATGATGACTGTTGATATGCCGCCAAAATAAATCTGCAGATAGAGCAGGGCATCATCCATGACAGAATCAGGTGTGCCCATCCATGCCAGCATATGGGGAGCGATGGTCAGTCCGATGATTGTAGCAAGGACAGAAGCGATAATGGCCATGAGAAAATTATTGTGAATGGTTCTGGAAACATTTTCTTCGTCCTTTGCACCATAATATCTGGAAATGATCACGCTGCCGCCGATAGAGATACCGGAAAAGAAACCGATAATCAGAAATACAGTTGTTCCGGTGGAACTGACAGCTGCGAAAGCATCATTATCTGCGAAATTGCCGATAACCCATGCATCGACCATATTATAGAATTGCTGAAGCAGCTGACCAAGGAATACCGGTACGGCAAAGGCAAGAATACCGCCGGGAATAGAACCGCTGGTCAGATTAACATTACTGCGGGTATTTGCTTTTTTTATCATAAAAAGACCTCTTTTTCTAATATTTTCCAACAAAGAGTGTATCATGTTTTTGAAAAAACAACAAGACAAATTACGCTATTTTCTGACATTATATCTTTTTCAAATCAAAAAGTTTTTAAATTGCTGTCACATTTCTCCTGTTTTTGCGATTGGTAATAATTGAGACATTGTTTTTTTGATAATATAATACACTTAAACTTTGGTTAATAATTAGATGGTGAGACTGGAGGGCGTATTATGGCGAAAATTAACGTGGCGATTGTTGACGATAATGAGAGAATGGTCAGTTTGCTGGATACAATACTCAAAACAGATAAAAATATTGAAGTAATCGGTAAAGGGGATGATGGTGTTCAGGCCCTGGATATTATTAGAAATCAGGAACCGGATGTTGTCCTGCTGGATCTGATCATGCCAAAACTTGACGGGCTGGAGGTTATGCAGCAGGTAAACAGGGATACTTCTTTGAAAAAAAGGCCTGCCTTTATAGTCATATCTGCCATTGGCCAGGAGAATATAACGGAAAATGCCTTTAGCCTGGGCGCTGTGTATTATATAATGAAACCTTTTGAAAATGATATGATTTTGAAAAGAATTCATCAGGTGACGGAAGGTCAGATGATTCAGCCTCTGCACCCGGTGAAAAACAGAAATATGGAATATGCATCGGAGTACAGAGAGAAAAATCTGGAAACAGATGTAACAAATATCATACATGAAATTGGTGTTCCTGCTCATATTAAAGGATATCAGTACCTGAGAGATGCCATTATTATGTCAGTGGATAATAGAGAGGTTATCAATTCTATTACAAAAGTACTGTATCCAACCATCGCAAAAATGAATAAGACGACACCGAGCAGAGTGGAACGTGCTATCCGGCATGCGATTGAGGTGGCATGGAGCAGAGGCAAGATGGATACGATTGATGATTTGTTCGGTTATACGATCCATACGGGTAAAGGGAAACCGACTAACAGCGAGTTTATTGCGCTGATTGCTGACAAGATTCGGCTTGAATATAAAAATCGCACCTGAAGAATTACAGGATTTGAGGATTTTCTGCTTTTAATATATGGTATTTTATTGTATAATGAAATAAACAAAATTATTTTAAAAACAAAATATACAATAAACAGGGGGATTTGGAACTCATGAAGAAGATTTTGTTTGCAGCATCCGAAGCAGTACCATTTATTAAGACCGGCGGTTTGGCTGATGTAGCCGGAACTTTACCGAAATCTTTTAATAAAGAAGAATTTGATGTTAGAGTGGTTATGCCTAAATACAGAGTGATACCGGAGCGCTTTCAGTCTCAGATGGAATATATGACAAATTTCTATGTGAATCTGGCTGGCAGAATGATCTATGCCGGTGTTTTCAGAATGGTACTTGATGGTGTGACATTCTATTTTATTGACAATGAATACTATTTCTCCGGTGATAAGATTTATGAGGATGGTCTTTGGGATCTGGAGAAGTTTGCATATTTCAGCAAAGCGGCCCTGACTATGTTGTGTGTTATTGATTTCCGTCCGGATATCATTCACTGTCATGACTGGCAGACAGGTCTGATGCCTGTATATCTGAAGAATGAATTCTGGGACAGCTCATCATACAGCGATTTTTATCAGAATATGAAGGCTGTTATGACCATCCATAATCTGAAGTTCCAGGGAACATGGAATATTGATGATATGATGCGGATTACCGGACTTCCGGGATATCTGTTTACATCTGATAAACTGGAAGCCTATCATTCAGGTAACTATCTGAAGGGCGGTTTGGTTTATGCGGACTGGATTACAACTGTCAGTGAAGTTTATGCCAATGAGATCAAGTATCCATTTTACGGCGAGGGTCTGGATGGCCTGATGCGTGCACGATCCAATAATCTTTCCGGTATTGTGAATGGTATTGATTATGATGAGTATAATCCTGAGACGGATGAACTCCTTGTTCACAATTATACACCATATAATTTCAGAACAGAGAAGATTTACAATAAGCTTGCTCTGCAGGAGGAGCTGGGGCTTGCTGTTGATGGCAACAAGTTCATGATCGGTCTTGTTTCAAGATTGACAGATCAGAAGGGTCTGGATCTGATCGATTGTGTTATGGAACAGATCTGTTCAGAGGATGTTCAGTTTGTTATTCTGGGAACAGGCGATCCACGTTATGAGAATATGTTCCGCTATTATGAGTGGAAATATCCGGAACGGGTATCGGCCAGCATTTGTTACGATAATACCCGTTCTCACAGAATTTATGCAGCCTGCGATGCATTTCTGATGCCATCTTTGTTTGAACCGTGTGGCTTGAGCCAGCTGATGAGTCTCCGTTATGGAACACTTCCGATTGTCAGAGAAACAGGCGGTCTGAAGGAGACTGTAGAACCTTACAATGAATATGTAGGCAGTGGTAATGGTTTCAGTTTTGCCAATTACAACGCGCATGAGATGCTGCATGTTATAGAATATGCAAAATCGGTTTATTATGAACGTCGTCTGGAATGGAATAAGATCGTTGACCGTGCCATGGCAGCAGATTTTTCATGGGATGCTTCTGCAAGAAAATATGAGGATCTTTATCGTTCTTTATAGAATTGATGGGAGAATCAGCCCTCGAAATACGGCGAATTGAAATAAATTAAACAAAGAGGCTTTCACAGCTGTAATAATATAAAGATACAGCTTTTGCGGAAGCCTCTTTTGGTTGATGTCAATACCAGAGACTATACGGCAGTCATGTCTGCGCTTTAATGGCGTATCATCAATGTGTGGATCAGATAGTCATAAACATTGCCATGATGGTCTCTCCAGTTATCACAGATAGCGATGGCCTGCTCTTCATCTGTGACATTTAAAGT
>JBJEJD010000163.1:0-2354 GCA_051877705.1 Coprococcus sp.
CGTATCTTTTTAATCACAGCTGTCACAACCAGTACAACGACAAAGAGAATGACAAAGTACGGAATATGTGCCACAAACCAGATGCAGAAATCCCGGAAGCCTTCACCGATAGCCTTTAGACTATTCGCGAATCCCTTCTCCATCTGCTGCCAGATGGTCAGCTCTTCTGTAGGCGTTACTTCCTTAACCTCGCTGATATAGATGGTGATGGTATCATAATCCACCTGATTGTCATAGGTCTTCAGCCGTGATGTATAGGATTCCAGTTGATAGCGCACCTCCGACAATCTGGACTGGATCGTCATGATATCCTCCACCGTCTCTGCCTGTTCCAGAATCTTCAGCAGCTGTTCTTCCTCCGTCCTGAGTGCTTTCACATGGCTCTCCACATCCACATAAGTGAGGGTAATATCTTCCACATTCTCTGAACGGCTGACGATATTGGCCATGTCACCGACCTGCGCCAGAAATTGATCGGTTTTTGTCTTTGGGATCCGAAGCGTCATGTCCGCATAACGTGAACTGTTATAATAATAACTGTTGCCGCTGACGGAGGAACTCTCCACATAACCGCCCAAAGCCTCTGTCTGCTTCTGCAGTTCATCCACCAGCTGATCAAATTCCAGCGTCTCCACATCCAGATAGATATTCCTGATCAGCTTGCGCTCCGATTGATTCTGCTCATCTGCACCATTTTCTGCCGCTGCACCTGTCTCGGCAGTCACTGAGGCATCTCCATCCATCTCAGCCTCAGCAGGAGCCGCTTCTTCCGTAATCTCCATTTTATTTTCCGCTGAATACTGTACGGTGCCATACTCTGCCGTACCACCTGATGTGTATCCATTCATATCTCCGGCCGCTGCTGCCATATCTGTCGACTTGCTCGATGATGCCGAGCCCATTCGGCCAAATCCTGTGGCATTCACCGCCCCGAAAACAATAACACACATCAGACATACCGTCACAGCTGTCCTGAAAGTACCTCCTCCAAATAAAAACTGTCGTATCTTACTCCAAAATGACTGTTTCATACCTTCCTCCCTATCTGTCAGAACTGTTTTTTCCGGAAGCTTCTGCTCTATCCGCTCCCACAGGTCCGGTGCTTCTGATTCCATCATTTTTCTGTATGCCTTTTCAATCTCGCGATCTGTCATACGCCGGCCCTCCTTAACTTCTCCATACTATTCTGGTATTTCCATGTAACAGTGCCCATCGGCATACCGAGAATACCCGCTATCTCTTTAAAGGTCATATCTCCCGCCAACTTCATGGTCACGATCTGTCGTTCTGTATCCGTCAGCTTCTCTACGGTCTCCCTGAAATTCATCCTGCCGATAACCTCATTCTCCATAGAATTCTGAGCTGACAACTCTGCCTCGTCAGCAACTTCCTCCACCAGCTGTTCCCGGCCTGACTTTCTCATAAAATCAATGGCCATATTTCTCGCTATGGTCGTCATCCACGCCTTATGGCCTCCACCCGGCCTATAGCTGTCCGCTGTGCTCCAAAGCCGGACAAAAAATTCTGCTGTCAAATCCTCCGCATTCTCCCTGTTCCTGACAATACCCAATATGACGGCATATATATAGGAAATATATCCCTCATAAATATCCTTAAGACCGGTCTTATCGCCCTTTTGAATACGGCGCATGCATTGATCAAATTCGTGATTGCGCATACATACACCTCTCTTTCTGTTGTTTCCGGAAATAATCGCGCCCTCATCTGCGCCTTCATAATAGTTACGAATCAGACTTACAGATTTGTGGATTGATCCACAATTTTTTTAATATCCGGTTGATTTATCCACATTCACGCCTGTTGTATACACATTATCTGTCATACAGCTGTCGTATAGACAGAGATTGCCGGCACATATTCTGCACCGGCAATCTCTTATCTGCTAAATAATATTCACTTATATTTTTAAATCCGTGCGTTTCGCTTCGAATCCGACCCATAAACGTTACCGCTGCAGTTGGCTCGGCCCAGGCACCCTCACGGCACACAGAAGGTCCAGCTTAGTGCTGCTCCATTCCTGACCTGACACGGTTCACTGGTTCCTGTTGCGCGAGACCCGGACGTCAACGCTACTTACAGCGGGCTGCTCTACAGATCAAAGACCCTCGGCTGAAACATCACCCCTGCTGTAGCGGATTGCAGGTACAGGGCACCGCTATCTCCCCGGCTGCACGGAAGTTTTATAACATGTCTCAGCACATGGTCAACCCATGTTTCAACAGTATACCCCGAAATGCCTTGCCCTGTCAAGTGCCGGAGGCTATTTTCACTTACTTTTATGGTAGTAATTTTTTGACTTTTTTCGACACCCATACTATGCTTTTTTTAACAAA
>JBJEJD010000164.1:0-39173 GCA_051877705.1 Coprococcus sp.
CCGCCGATTATGATCCGTGAAGGCGGCATCATCAAGAAAGGATACAATGAGGATGTAGATAAATTCCGTCTTTCGGGTACCGAGGGCAAGCAATGGCTGGCAGATCTGGAGGGCCGTGAAAGAGAGAAGACGGGAATTAAGAATCTGAGAATTCGTTTTAATAAAGTGTTTGGGTATTATCTGGAGGTAACCAATTCTTATAAGGATCTGGTACCGGAGGACTGGAGCCGCAAACAGACACTGGCCAACGCGGAGCGCTATATTACGCCGGAGCTGAAAGAACTGGAGGATATGATACTGGGCGCGGAGGACAAGCTGGCTGCATTGGAATATGAGCTGTACTGCGATGTCAGAGATCAGATCGGGGCCCAGATCGTCCGGATTCAGGAGACGGCCAAGGCCATCGCTCATCTGGATGTGCTGGTTTCACTGGCCCATGTGGCCCAGAGCAATGGTTATGTGCGTCCTTCCATCAATACGAAAGGAATCATTGATATTCAGGGCGGACGGCATCCTGTCGTGGAAAAGATGAACAATAATCAGATGTTTATCGACAATGATACCTATCTTGATAATAAAAACCATCGTATTTCCATTATTACGGGGCCGAATATGGCCGGTAAATCCACCTATATGCGTCAGTCAGCGCTGATCGTTCTTATGGCGCAGATCGGCAGCTTTGTACCTGCAAAATCTGCCAATATCGGCATTGTGGACAGGATATTTACCCGTGTGGGGGCTTCGGATGATCTGGCCAGCGGACAGAGTACATTTATGGTTGAGATGACGGAGGTGGCCAACATACTGCGTAATGCCACCAGCAAAAGTCTGCTGATTCTGGATGAGATCGGCAGAGGTACCAGTACCTTTGACGGATTGAGTATTGCCTGGGCGGTGGTAGAACATATCAGCAATCCTAAGCTTTTGGGGGCCAAGACCCTTTTTGCCACCCATTATCATGAACTGACTGAATTGGAAGGAAAGCTTGACAGCGTGAATAATTACTGCATTGCCGTCCGGGAACAGGGAGATGATATTATTTTCCTGAGAAAAATTATTCGCGGCGGCGCGGATAAGAGTTACGGCATCCAGGTGGCAAGACTTGCGGGCGTACCGGATTCTGTTATAAGCAGAGCGAAAGAAATTGCCAGCTGGCTTTCTGAGACTGATGTGACGGAAAAGGCCCGCAACCTTCAGGTAAGGACATCAGTGAAGGAAAGACAGCAGATAAAGGAAAAAGGGGATACGGCAGAGGACAAGCAGATCAGTCTGTTTGATCTTTATCCGGACAATCATCCTGTCCTGAAGGAACTGGCAGCACTGGATGTGTCTAATATGACACCGATCCAGGCTCTGAACATGCTGTATGAATTACAGAAAAAACTGAAAAATACGAATTAAATAACATAGAATTATCACAAAAGAATGGTAAACTTGAAAGGAGTCATGGGATGAAGTCAATTCACTTACTGGACAGTGATACGATCAATAAAATAGCTGCCGGCGAAGTTGTGGAGCGTCCTTCTTCTGTCGTGAAGGAGCTGGTGGAAAATGCCATAGATGCAAAGGCTTCTGCCATTACTATTGAAATCAAAGAGGGCGGCATTTCTTTCATCCGTGTGACAGACAATGGAAGCGGTATTGACAGAGATGACATTGAGACAGCCTTTTTGCGGCATGCCACGAGTAAAATCGAGACGGCGATGGATCTGATGACTGTTGGTTCTCTTGGCTTCAGGGGTGAAGCTTTGTCCAGTATTGCCTCCGTGGCCCAGGTGGAACTCATTACCAAAGTCCACAGGGAACTGCTTGGGGTACGTTATTGCGCCGATGGTGGTATATGTAAGAGTTGTGATGATATCGGCTGTCCTGATGGAACGACGATTATTGTCCGTAATTTGTTTTATAATACGCCGGCCAGACGGAAGTTTTTAAAAACACCGGTTACGGAGGCGGGATATATCAGCGATCTGGTTGGGCATCTTGCTCTGTCTCATCCTGATATTTCATTTAAATTGATCATTAATGATCAGAATAAGCTGCACACTTCCGGTAATGCCAATCTGAAAGATATTATTTATCAGATCTACGGTCGGGATGTGACGGGGCAGCTGATGGAAGTAAAGGCCGATACAGAGCTTTTTCAGGTGTCGGGCTACATCGGCAAGCCCATCCTGTCCAGAGGCAATCGAACATGGGAGAATTATTTTATCAATGGCCGGTATATCAAGAGTAATATTATTACGAAGGCTATTGAGGATGCTTACAAAACCTTTGTCATGATCCATAAATATCCTTTTACGGTATTGCACTTTCAGATCGATCCGGCTCTGATTGATGTGAATGTCCATCCAAGGAAGATGGAGCTCAGGTTTAATCAGAATGAGGCAGTCTATCAACAGACTTATGATCTGGTACGGTCGGTACTGGAACACAGGGAGCTGATTCCGTCGGTTTCTCTGGACAGCAGCCGGCCGAAACAGGATAAAGCGGCAAAGGATGATGTGCCGGAACCTTTTGAACTGCAGCGTCTTGCATCCATGGGCAGTAATAGCAGAAGCAGCAGTTCTGACAGAGTACGTGAACAGGGCAGTTATCATTATGACAGGCGGGACATATCTGAAAAAAACATTATAAGCCCGGTGAGTTCAGTGGAGACATACGGAAAAACCACAAGTCCGGTGAAGAAGGCGGGAAATGGCGGGAAAACCACAAGCCCGACAGATATACAGGATACTGTGGTTAAGATGGACAGGAGCCGGCAGGAAGAACAGTATCAACAGCCGGAAGATGATGTGAGGCCGCATAAAGAGCCTCAGAAGGTAAAAGATGTCAGGCAGCTGGAGCTTTTTGGGGAGGGTGAACGCCTTCTGGATGAGAAGTCCAGGATCAGACACCGCATGATCGGGCAGGTTTTTGATACCTACTGGATGATTGAGTATGACGGGAAGCTTTTCATTATTGATCAGCATGCAGCCCATGAGAAGGTTCTTTATGAAAGACTGATGAAGGATTTTTCAAAAAAAACATTGCAGAAGCAGATGCTGTCTCCGCCGGTCATCCTCACGCTTTCCATGCAGGAAGAAAATATTTATAAGCAATATGCAGACTATTTTTCTGAGCTTGGTTTTGAAGTTGAAGCGTTTGGTGGAAGAGAATATGCTGTTTGTGGTGTGCCGCTGCAGCTTTTTGGAATGGATGCAAAAGATATATTCATAGAAATACTGGACAGTCTGTCGGCAGAGACCCGGAGACTGGACGGTACGGCTATAACGGATCATATTGCAACCATGGCCTGTAAGGCAGCTGTCAAGGGGAACAATAAACTGTCCTTTGAAGAAGCGGATGCCTTGATCGAACAGCTGCTGCAGGCAAAGAATCCGTATACATGTCCTCATGGACGGCCGACAATTATTTCTATTTCAAAATATGAGCTTGAGAAAAAGTTCAAACGAATTCAGTAAACGGGAGATCATTTATGAAAGAGCCATTGATCGTATTGACGGGACCGACGGCGGCGGGAAAAACCGACTTATCCATTCAGCTGGCAAAAGCCATCGGAGGGGAGATTATTTCGGCGGATTCCATGCAGGTTTATAAATATATGGATATCGGGACAGCCAAGATCCGGCCGGAGGAAATGGAAGGGGTAACCCATTATCTGGTGGATGCACTGGAACCGGATGAGCCATTTAATGTTGTAATATTTCAGCAGATGGCACGGGAAGCCATGACCCGCATCCGGCAGAATGGACATATTCCGATTATTGTGGGCGGTACAGGATTTTATATACAGGCTGTATTGAATGATATTGATTTTAAGGAGAATGATGATGATACATCCTTCCGGCATGCCCTGGAGACCATGGCTGCTGCCGGCGGCGGTGACAGACTTTATGCTATGCTGCAGGAGGTGGACCCGGAGGCGGCGGAAAAAATTCACTGCCATAATACAAAAAAGGTTATCAGGGCCCTTGAATATTATCATCAGACGGGACAGAAGATTTCTGAACACAATGCGCAGGAATCCATGAAGCAGTCCCCTTATAATTTTGCTTATTTTGTGTTGAACAGGCCCAGAGAGCTTCTGTATCAGCGAATCGACCGGAGAGTGGATGAGATGCTGGAGCAGGGGCTTGTTGACGAGGTCCGCGGCCTGCGTGACAGAGGTTATACGAGAGAGCTTGTGTCCATGCAGGGACTGGGCTATAAAGAGATCCTGGCTTACCTGGATCAGGAGATGACCCTGGAAGAGGCGGTTTATGTTCTGAAACGGGATACCAGGCATTTTGCCAAACGACAATTGACATGGTTCAAAAGAGAACGGGATGTATTGTGGATCAATCAGTCACTTTATGCTTCCAGAGACGATATACTTGCGGATATGATACATATCCTTCGTCAAAAAGGCATAATCCCGTCATGATCTATCATATAATAAAAGAGACAGCGGTTGCTGCTGTGTTTTGATAAAGGAGAAAATAATGACATCAGATACAATAGATAATGAGTTAAAAGAAATGTACAGTGGCCTGCATCTGGATGAAGATGTATATAATTTCTGCAGCCGGATCGAGGCATCACTGAAGGAACGTTTCGACAGAATTGATAAAGTCGCTGAATATAATCAAATGAAGGTTTTGGGCGCCATGCAGAAGAACAGAGTCAGTGAACGCCATTTCGCTGCATCTACTGGTTACGGCTATGATGATGACGGCAGGGACACGCTGGAGAAGGTCTATGCTGATATTTTCCATACAGAAGATGCACTGGTACGTCCTCATATTACCTGTGGTACCCATGCTCTGACGATTGCTCTGGCAGGTAATCTCCGGCCGGGCGATGAGCTTTTATCTCCTGTGGGCAAGCCTTACGATACACTGGAGGGTGTTATCGGTATCCGTCCGGAGATAGGTTCCCTGGCAGAATATGGTGTGACCTACCGACAGGTGGAACTTCTGGAAGATGGAAGTTTTGACTATCCGAATATTGCAAAAGCAATTAATGAAAAGACAAAGCTGGTGACCATTCAGCGATCCAAAGGTTATCTTCCAAGGCCGACATTTTCTGTTCAGCAGATTGGTGAACTGATTACATTTATCAAGAAGATCAAGCCGGATGTTATCTGTATGGTTGATAATTGCTATGGTGAATTTGTGGAGACAATTGAACCATCGGATGTGGGAGCGGATATGTGCGTTGGTTCACTGATCAAGAATCCGGGCGGCGGACTGGCTCCAAGCGGCGGTTATATCGTGGGAAGAAAGGACTGTGTGGAAAGGGCAGCTTATCGTCTGACAGCGCCGGGGCTAGGCAGGGAAGTGGGCGCCAATCTCGGTGTGAACCGTTCTCTGTATCAGGGACTTTTCCTTGCACCGCAGGTAACGGCAGGCGCTTTGAAATCTGCAATTTTTGCGGCTAATATTTATGAAAAACTGGGATTTAAGGTCGTTCCTGACAGTCAGGAATCGAGGCATGATATTATCCAGGCCGTTGTACTTGGTTCTGCAGAAGGCGTCATTGCTTTCTGTAAAGGAATCCAGGCTGCGGCTCCGGTGGACAGCTATGTGACGCCGGAACCATGGGCTATGCCGGGGTATGACTGTGATGTTATCATGGCAGCAGGTGCATTTATCTCAGGTTCATCCATTGAACTGAGTGCAGATGGTCCGATCAAACCGCCTTATGCCGTTTATTTCCAGGGAGGTCTGACATGGCATCACGGTAAATTTGGTATTATGATGTCTTTGCAGAAAATGAAAGAGGCCGGCTGTATTGTACAGTTATGTTAGTGTATACAGTCATCTGATTTTATGGTATAATATTTGCGCTGATGCTCCGATTGCCTGATTAATGATGAAGGGAGCAGCAGTATGGGTGATGAGAGAAAACATCTGACAATGAAAGATCTGCCGGAAACAGAGCGGCCTTATGAAAAATGCGAGAAGAGGGGCGCAGAAAGTCTGTCGGACGCAGAGCTTCTGGCAATTATTATTAAATCAGGCACAAAAGGAGAAAAGGCCATGGATGTGGCCTGTGAATTGTTGAATTTGAATCCGGCTCATCCGGGTCTGGAGGGGCTTCTGTATCTTGGGAAAAGTGATTTCAGACAATTGCGGGGAATCGGCCGTGTTAAATCTATTCAGCTGATGGCTGTCTGCGAACTGGCCAGGAGGCTGACCAGGACAGAGTTTAAAAAAGGCTTTGTTTTTCGTACACCCCAGGCCATTGCTGATTATTACATGGCTTATATGAGCTGTCTTAAACAGGAGGAAGTTCATGTGATGATGCTGGATACGAAACAGCGGATGATCAGTGAATGCCTTCTTACGAAAGGAACCGTCAACGCTTCTCTGATTGTTCCAAGAGAGATATTTATTCATGCACTGCAGGAGAATGCTGTCGGTATTGTACTGGTACATAATCATCCAAGCGGGGATGACACACCGAGCAGAGAAGATCTGGCTGCTACAGAAAGGGTGCGGGCAGCCGGAGAGATTGTGGGCATACGATTGGTGGATCATATCATTATTGGCAGGGGACATTATACCAGTCTGTGCAGTAACTGGCACCTTTGACGATGAAAGGGGATATACTATTGGCAGGAAAAAAATACGGCCTTGACCTTGGAACGATGAATATAAGAATCTTTCAGGGGGGACAGGGTCTTGTTATTTTTGAAAAGAACATGATCGCAATCCAGCGGAAGAAGGAAGTTGCCGCAGTGGGGAATGATGCATTTGAAATGTATGAGCGTACCCCTGCTTCCATTGTGATTTCCAATCCGGTCAGAGATGGCGTCATTGCTGATATTAACAATATGAATAAAGTGGCGGAGGCGCTGCTTAAAAAATGTAACTGTTCTTCAGGATTTATTAGGAATAACAGTTTCTTCCTGGCCGTACCGTCAGATATTACAGAGGTGGAGAAAAGGGCTTATTTTGACCTTATTGCCCATTCGGTTTATAATACCCATAATATTTTTGTTGTGGAAAAGCCGCTGGCCGCAGCTCTCGGTGAAAATATCCCTATTAATGGAGCCAGAGGATCCATGATCGTTGATATGGGGGCCGGAACCACAGAGATTACCGTTATGACCATGGGCGGAATAGTTGTAAGTAAACTTCTGAAGATGGGCGGCAATACGATCAATGATAAGATCTGTCAGCTGGTGAAGCAGAGGCATCACCTGGCTATAGGAGATAAGACAGCAGAGTATCTGAAGGTGGAGCTGGGACATGCCATTCCGGGCCAGGGACTTACAAGACAGGCCTATGGAAGAGATGTTGTCAGTGGATTGCCGTCCCATGCGGACATATCGGACCATCTGGTTTTTGATGCTATGAAAAATTATCTGTTCCAGGTAGTGAATACCATTCGAAATATGATGGAGAAGATTCCTCCTGAACTTGCATCGGATATTCTTGAAAGTGGAATTTATTTTACGGGAGGTACAACACTTATTCCCGAGCTTGACAGATTGTTTGCGGCATCTTTGCAGGTTAAGGTTATTTTTTCAGGTAAACCTTTTGAAAGTACTGCAAAAGGTCTCGGTGTGATTATGGATCATATGTCTGATTACAAAAATATGACTTTCTCCTTAAGAGATACAGCTTTTGAATAGAGGAATGAATATGAAGAACAACAGAAAAAACCGAATAAAGCCTAAATATATATTGGTGCTTCTGGTGCTTTTTTGCCTGGTTTGTATGGGATTGAGCATCTTTAGCGGTGGATCCGTGCCGACAGCAGGTATCATTGTCAGTTCTTTTATGGCTCCGATGCAGGAGGGAATCAATAGTATCGGAGATTTTACCTCGAATCTTGCTGAAAAGAGACAGGCAGCCAATACTCTGGAAGCGGAGAATGAGGCACTGCTTAATGAGGTAGATAATCTTAAGTCAAAACTGACGGCCATGGAGAATAATCTGTCTGATTATGAAGATTTGCTGGATCTTTTAGCCCTTTCGGAAAAATATCCTACCTATGAGACTACGGGAGCCAGAATCATTGCTAAAGATCCGGGTAACTGGTACAGCAATTTTACGATCAATAAAGGCAGTGCCGACGGAATCAAGAAGGATATGAATGTAATTGCCGGAAACGGACTGGTAGGTATTGTGACTCAGGTGAATGCGAATTCTTCTGTTGTCAGAAGTATTATCGATGATACAAGCAATGTCAGCGGAATGATAAGTAAAAACCGTGATATTTGTATCGTGAATGGAGATCTTACACTTATTGACAGTGGTCTTCTGAATGTGGAACTGATTTCAAAGGAGTCAACGGTGGTAGATGGTGATGAGGTGGTTACATCTTATATCAGTGATAAATACCTTCCTGGACTTTTAATCGGCTATATCAGCGATGTGATGATGGATGATTCAGAACTGACCTATAATGCAAAGCTGACGCCTGTCGTCGATTTTCAGCATTTGTCCAATGTCCTTGTTATCATGCAGCTGAAAAAAGATATGGATTTATCTGGTAATGAAAACGGCAGTACGCCAGTCACTGAAACAGGGGCTGAGACAGAGACGAGTGTGGAAACCGTTGTTGACGGTCAGGATGAATAGGAGGCAGGATGATGAAAAAGGTACTTACCTATGGGGCATTGATACTTGTTTTCTTCCTTTTGCAATGTTCTTTTTTTAATCATCTGAAACTGGCTGATGTTGTCCCTAACCTCATGATTATTCTGACGGCCTCCATTGCCATTATTAATGGCAGTATGGAAGGATGTCTTGCAGGTTTCTTTTCAGGACTGCTTTTGGATCTCGTATTTGGCCCATACATTGGTATGTATGCTCTTGGATATCTGATATGCGGATATCTGACCGGAATCGGCAATCGTATTTTCTATAAAGAAGATATTACATTCCCGATATTGATGATTGCGGCCGCAGATCTGCTTTATGGATTTTACATGTATGTTTTTGGATTTATGATCAGAGGTCGGCTGAATATACTGTTTTATATCCGAAGGATTATTTTACCGGAAATTGTTTATACGGTTATCATTGCTATTTTCCTGTACAGGTTGATATTGATGATTTCCGAGCACCAGCAGAAAAAAGGAAGTGAGAACTTAATTGCTTAAAAACTGGCTTGAGGATTTCCTGAATTTGATAAAAACAAGAATATTTATTTTTGGTGTAGTAGCAACCATCATGATCGCTGTTCTTGTTCACAGGCTGTTTGAACTGCAGATTGTCAATGGCGAAGATTATCTGAATACATTTACTTATCGTATTCAGAAAGATACTGAGATCCAGAGTCCGCGGGGAACGATTTACGACTGCAACGGTACGCCTCTGGCTTACAATAAACTTTCCTATTCCGTCATTATTGAGGACAGTACGCTTCTGACAGATAATCAGACGAAAAATACCATGATTGCCGAGTTGATCAGTTTTATTGAATCAACAGGCAATGAGATGATCTATGATATTCCGATCGAGGTTGACGACAGCGGTAAACTGGTTTTTACTGCGGGTGAGAATACGATTCTCAGATTTAAGAAGGATGTTTACAGTTCTGAGAAACTGACGGATGCCCAGATCAATGCAACGGCAGATGAGGTTTACCAGTATATGCGAAGCAGGAGTCTGTTTAATCTGAATGAATCCTACAGCATGGAGGAAGCACTGAAAATCCTGTCCGTTCGTTTTGATTTATATATGAAACGTTATGAGAAATATTTATCTGTAACTGTGGCTACGGGAGTTAACGATGAACTGGTGGCTGCCATCAAAGAAAATGCAGATATTCTTCCGGGAGTGACGATTCAGCAGGATTATACGCGTGTCTATGCAGACAGCAAATATTTTTCGAATATTACAGGCTATATCGGTTCTATTTCCGAGGAGGAACTGGCCGAATATCAGAAGGAAGGCAATGACAGCTATTCTCAGAATGATCAGATTGGAAAGATTGGTATTGAATCATATTTTGAATCAACACTAAAGGGAACAAAAGGATCCCAGAAGCTTTATGTTAACAGTCTGGGAGGTGTGCTGGAAGTAGCGGAGAGAGTGGAGCCGGTAGCAGGAGATAATGTCTGGCTGTCCATCGATGCTGATCTGCAGAAAGCAGCCTATGATATGCTGGAGGAGAGAATAGCGGGTATTTTACTGGCTTATATGACAGATGGACCGGTATCATCCAGTGATGATGAGGTATTGATTCCAATTAAAGATTTTTATTATGCACTTATAGACAATAATGTCATCAGTCTTTCTCATCTAAGTGCCGAAAATGCCACAGATGAGGAGAAGAGCTTCTGGAAGAAATATCAGGATTATGAGGCGTCCATTATAGATACCGTGAAAGCGAAGATGGGAACACCTCTCAAAGAACTGGATGAAGAGTTCAGAAGCTATCTGAAAATGGCCTGTTCAATGCTTCAAAACGATGGTATTCTGAATACAGGTATGCTGGATGACAATGATCAGACGCTGTCAAGCTGGAGCAAAGGGGAGATTAGTTTTAATCATTTGATCGAGTATGCTGTCACCATGGATATTGTGAATATCAGTACACTTGAACTGTCCGGTGAGTATCTGGATACTGAAGAAATCTATACGGCGCTGATAGATTATATTTCTGAAAATCTGCCCCTGTACGAAGGCTTTGAGAAAAAGGCCTACTATTATATGCTTGAAAATGATTATATCAGCGGCAGGGAAATCTGTCTGTTGTTGTATGCTCAGGGTGTACTGGAGATGGATAGTGACTATGAAGCCTTAAAATCAGGTTCATTATCGGCATATAGTTTTATGTACAATAAAATCTATTATCTCGAAATTACACCGGATATGCTGGCATTACCGCCGTGTTCAGGATCATTTGTGGTAACAGATGTAAATACGGGACAAGTGAAAGCACTGGTTTCCTATCCAGGGTATGATGCGAATCAGATCAATAATGTCTCATATTTTTCATCACTGATCAATAATGGTTCTTCACCTTTTTATAACCGTGCGACCCAGCAGACCATTGCGCCGGGTTCCACATTTAAGCCAATTGTGGCCATTGCCGGACTTGAGGAAGGTGTTATTGATGAAGATACGCTGATCACGGACAGGGTGGAATATACGAAGGTGGAACCCCATGCCAACTGCTGGTATTCAGGTGGTCATGGAACCATCAATGTGGAAAATGCCATCAGGGATTCATGTAACTATTTCTTTTATGAAGTAGGTTACAGACTTGGATCAGAGAATAATACAAAACCTCTGAGTGACAGCCGGGGTCTGGAGATTCTGAAAAAATATGTTTCAATGTTTGGACTGGACTCTATGACGGGAATTGAACTTCCTGAAACGAAACCTACGGTTTCTGATGAAAGTATTGTCCGTTCGGCCATCGGACAGGGAACCAATAATTATACGGCTGCGCAGATAAATCGTTACGTGACGGCCATTGCCAATTCAGGCAGTCTTTATAAACTTACGCTTTTTGACAAGGTTACGGATGCTGAAGGAAATATCATTGAGGAAAATGAACCCGTACTTACCAGTACCATCGATATTTCGCAGGATGTCTGGGATATTGTTCACAGAGGTATGTATAAGGTATGTAATGAGTCTTCCTACCGTACAAAGATGGGCGGACTGGGAGTGACACTGGCCGGCAAATCCGGTACAGCCCAGGAATCGGAGCTTTTACCAAATCATGGCCTTTTTATGGGATATGCCCCTTATGAAAATCCTGAAATTTCAGCTGTACTGGTCATTCCAAATGGACATGGTTCTTCCAAGGTGCTTGACCTTTACGCGGACCTGATGTGTTATTATTTCAATGTGCCGATGAAAAATCAGCCGGAAGAAACAGATGGATCGAGAAGAACAGCAAATATACCTGACAATGATATTCAGGCCGATTAATATACTGAAGACTAAATCTAATTATTTTTAAATAAGCATCATGCGGTTTTCAGGAGGTAGAATATGGGAGAGGTATTTGTTATCACGTCTGGTAAAGGCGGCGTTGGAAAAACAACGTCAACGGCCAATATAGGTGCAGGTCTTGCAGCATTCAATAAAAAAGTGGTCTTAATCGATACGGATATCGGACTGCGTAATCTGGATGTAGTGATGGGTCTGGAGAACCGGATCATTTATCATCTGGTGGATATTATTGAAGGAGGCTGCAGGATCAAACAGGCATTAATTCGTGATAAACGCTATCCGAATCTTTTTCTGCTGCCTTCGGCTCAGACGAGGGACAAGACCAGTGTTTCACCGGAGCAGATGAAAAAGCTCATTGACCAGCTGCGGGACGATTATGATTATATTCTTATTGATTGTCCGGCTGGAATAGAAAGAGGATTTTACAATGCGATTGCAGGTGCGGACAGAGCATTGATCGTCACGACACCTGAGGTATCCGCTATCCGTGATGCGGACCGCATCACGGGATTGCTGGAAGCTTCTCACATACAGAATATGAATCTTATTATCAACCGGATCCGATATGATATGGTAAGACGCGGTGAAATGATGAGTGTTGAAGATATTATCGATATTTTATCATTGGATCTGATCGGTGTGATTCCTGATGATGAGAATGTTGTCATTGCCACGAATCAGGGGGACACACTGACCGGTTTGCGTACACCGGCAGGAAAAGCTTATGAAAACATATGTAAACGTATTATGGGAGAAGAGGTGCCTCTGGCCTGTTATCCATACAGGCGCAGTTTCTTTTTCCGTGTTGCGGATTATCTGGCGCGCAGATAGGGAGGAATCAGAATGCGTTTTCCGTTTTCATTTAAAAAGAAAATTTCCGGCAAGGTTGCCAGTCGGCGTCTGAAACAGCTTCTTATGTCGGATCGTATCCATTGTCCTGCAGATCTGACAGACAGTATTTATACGGATATGGTAGCAGTACTGAGCAAATATATTGAAATTGATACGCAGAATATTGATATCAAGATTACACAAAAGGAGAATCAGAATCGGGCCATGGTGCCGCTTCTGACTGTTTATGCGCCTTTTAAGGAAATAAACCGTCATTCGGTATATATAGGAGAAAAATGATACAGAGAAGAAAAATATTTCAATACCATACAAATAAATATAATGTTCATATGTATGATTTCCGTCTGGTTATTTATGTATGGGTCCTGGGAATTATTGGCGTACTTGTTATTAACAGCGCGGCCGATGGATTTGCAGCCAAGCAGCTGATAGGATTTATTGGCGGCTCCGTTGTGATGATAATTTTTTCACTTATTGACTATAATTATATTGCAAAATTCGAATGGTTTTTGTATTCTATTAATATAGGGATGTTAGTGGCTGTCAAGCTTTTCGGTATTAATGTGAATGGTGCTACACGCTGGTTCTCTCTGGGGCCTTTTGGTACATTGCAGCCATCGGAGCTCAGTAAAGTAATCATGCTGGTAATCTTTTCACATCTGATCAGTGAACAGAGGGAGAAGATCAACAATATTTCCGTCATTCTGAGAATCGGTGTTTTATATGCTGTTCCGATGTTTCTGATTGTTATGGAACCGGATCTGTCAACGACACTGGTTTTTGCCTTTCTGTTCTGTACACTGATGTTTGTTGGGGGCATCAGCTATAAAATTATAGGCATCATTCTTGGTACATGTATACCTCTGGCGGGTGTATTGATCTGGTATGTGCAGCAGCCGAATCAGATATTACTTCGGGATTATCAGGTAGACAGAATCATGAGTTTCCTGAATCCTTCGGATTATCTACTGACAACCTATAATCAGCAATATAATTCAACAATGGCCATTGGGTCAGGAATGCTTACGGGGAAAGGCCTTAACAACAATACGATTACATCTGTAAAGGGTGGTAACTTCATATCAGAGCCACAGACCGATTTTATATTCGCGGTGGTAGGAGAAGAGCTGGGATTTATCGGAAGCTGTGTGGTTCTGGGACTGATTTTGCTCATTGTTCTTGAATGTCTGCATATTGCCAAGGATGCGAGAGATATGCGGGGGCGTTTGATTGCGGCAGGTGTTGCCGGTATTATTACTTTTCAGTCCTTTGTCAATGTGGGTGTTGCCACGGGTATACTGCCAAATACGGGACTGCCCCTGCCATTTGTCAGTTATGGTCTGAGCTCATTGCTGAGTAACTTTTTATGTATTGGTCTAGTATTAAATGTTGGTTTACAGCGGAACAGGAGGTAATTAATTATGAACATTGGTTTAGTAGCCCATGATACAAAGAAAATGCTGATGCAGAATTTCTGTATTGCATACAGGGGGATTTTATCCAAGAATGAATTATATGCAACGGGCACGACGGGGCGATTGATTGAAGAAGTGACAAATCTGAATATTCACAAATTCCTCGCCGGACATCTGGGTGGAGAGCAGCAGTTGGGTGCACAGATTGAGCACAATAATATTGACCTGATGATTTTCCTCCGGGATCCTTATACACCAAAACGCCATGAGCCGGATGCCCATGCTATTGTCAGTCTATGTGATGCCCACAATATTCCGATTGCAACCAATCTTGCGACAGCCGAGCTGTTGATCAAAGCTCTGGACAGAGGCGATCTGGAATGGCGTGAATTCTATAAATAATAACAGGAGATTTGCATGAAAAAATTCATAGCAGCTGTCTGTATTTCCGTCATGGTTTTATGCGGATGCGGCAGTCAGACAGCTTATCTGAAGCCTTATACGGTTGTGACAGCCGGCAAGACCTCTGACGTTGTTTCCATGCTCAATACAGATGTATGGGAGGGATTCGCAGAGAACCTTGGTGTGGTATCCGTGGAAGACAGTCAGACGGGAGTCAATGCTCAGACTCTTTCTGAGATAAATGGCACAGAGATTTTGCTGACTGGCACAACTGATCATACGGTTTTGACGGCGTATAATATATATACACAGATGCCGCCGGCCAGTATTACGAAGATTCTGACAGCTCTGGTGGCTTTGAAATACGGCGGTGATCTTGACCAGAAGGTCATTCTGACAGATGATGTCAATGTAGATGTGTGGGATGCACAGATGTGTGGATTTAAGCCCGGGGATGAGATGACCCTGCGTACACTTCTGTATTCAATGCTTGTATATTCGGGTAATGATGCAGCCAATGCTGTTGCTTCTGCTGTCAGTGGCGGGGATATACCGGCTTTTTGTGAGCTGATGAATGAAGAAGCAAGGAAGCTTGGTGCAACACAGACTCATTTTGTGACACCTAATGGACTGGATGATCCTGATCATTATACGACGGCTTATGATCTTTATCTGATTTTTAATGAATGTCTGAAGTATGATGAATTCAGGGATGCCATCAGTCAATCCCATTATACAGCTGTTTTTGTCCGTGATGGAGAAGAGTGCCGGCAGTCTTACGATTCCACCAATTATTATCTGCTTGGCAACAAGACACCTCCGGAGGGGGTCACTGTCATTGGAGGAAAGACAGGGACGACGGACAATGCCGGATTGTGTCTGATTCTTTACGTGGAAGATGAGGCGGGGGATGGATATATTTCTGTCTTGCTGGGATGTCCGGATAAAGATACACTTTATGCAAGCATGTCAAAATTATTATCGGATATTCGTAAATAAGCATTGTCTTTTTGGGCAATTTATACTATAATTAAAACAAATATATTTAATTTTAAATATAATTTGCGTATATAAACTAGGAGGAGATTACAATGATACAGATTATATCAGGTGTAAAAGGCAAAGGAAAAACAAAATTCTTGATTCAGAAGGCAAATGAGGCAGTGAAGTCTGCTAACGGCAGCGTTGTGTATCTTGACAAGAACAACAAGCATATGTATGAATTAAGTAACCGTATTCGTTTAATTAATGTCGGTGATTTCCCTATTGATACATACGATGCCTTTCTTGGCTTTGTTTGTGGCCTGATTTCACAGGACAGAGATCTGGAGACACTGTTCCTTGACAGCTTCCTGACAATTGCAAGTGTATCTGAAGAGTATGTTGGTTATGTATTATCCAAGCTGTCAGATATCTCAGAGAGATTCAAGGTTGATTTTACTCTCAGCATTTCCATAGATGCTGATAATATTCCAGAGGAATTTAAGAAAGATATTGTTATTTCCTTATAATTCCATATATTTTTACCAATGATTGTAAAGCTGCTGTACTACAGGATAAATGAGATGATTATCTGTAGCTGTACAGCAGCTTTTCTGCATTCCTTTAGTCTGATTTAAGCTTCCAAAACAGAACAAGTGAATAAATACCGGCAATGCCCACAATAGCGAATATGATCCGTGTAATGGCTGATAGTGTACCAAAAAAATAGCTTATGAGATCAAATTCGAAAAATCCAATCAATCCCCAGTTTATAGCTCCTATAATGATTAGAATCAATGCTGTGATATCCAGCCAGTTTCGTTCCATTATAAAACCTCCTTCTGATCAATACACTGTATGATTATTATTATCAGAACAAAAATAATTATACGTCATGATATTTTTGAGAAAAAGGGTTCCAATATAAGTCAAAAAAAGTTATAATAAACAGACGCAGGAAAAAAACAAGGGGGAAGAAATATTGTTTTATCCTTATTCTCTCTGGCTTAAACAGCGGTATGGTGAGAAAGTTTATAAACTTCCAATAAGTCTGCCCATTTCCTGTCCGAATCGCAGGAATGGTCAGGGCGGCTGCAGCTTCTGTTCTGAGCTGGGAACGGGTTTTGAGGCTATGGATCATCAGGCATCTGTCACGGAGCAGATGCAGCATGCAAAGGATATTGTATCCAGACGCTACAAGGCACGCAAGTATATTGCATATTTTCAGAATTATACGAATACATTTATGCCGATGGATGTTTTTAAAGAATATCTGACAGAAGCCTCCATTTTTCCGGATATTGTAGAGATATCAGTTTCCACGCGCCCGGATTGTATTCGGCAGGAATATCTTGAATGGATGGCAGAGCTTCGGGATAGAAGCGGTATTCAGATTAATATTGAATTGGGACTGCAGACTGCCAATTATCATACTTTGGATAATATACACAGGGGACATTCCCTGGCGGAATACATTGATGCCATGCTTGCCATCCGACAGTACCAGTTTACGACCTGCACACATTTAATTGCAAATCTTCCGGGAGATACGTTGCGTGATGCTGTTGAGAGTGCCCGGATTGTATCTGTACTGCATACAGATATTGTAAAAATACATTCTCTTTATATTGCCAGAGGAACAGCCATGGCAGAGGATTATGAACATCACAGGCTGGATATCTGCAGCAAGGAAGAATATTTTGAACGTCTCAGGCTGATGCTGGAAAATCTGAGCCCGGATATTGCCGTGGAAAGACTTTTTAGCCGTATTCCTGAAAAAGATGCGCTTTTTTGCAACTGGCAGACAAGCTGGTGGCGTTTGAAAGATGAATTTGAAGATTATATGAGACAGTACGAGAGCTTTCAGGGGAAAAAATTTAATTATACGAACGGTTCGGCGCTCAAAGGAGTTTTTGAATGAGTAGAGATCAGGCAGACGCCGGCTCAGGCGGCAAAAAACATTTAAAAATTAATATTGGACTTATTATTTTTATTATTATTTTCCTGTATATGGTGGCTATTGGTATCATGTATCTGACGAAAAACCATATTTCATTTTGTGAAGTACAGCCGGGAAGGATTGTAGACAGTGACAGTTTTACAGGTTTCATTATTAGAAATGAAAATCTTGTCGGTGCAGTAAAAAGCGGCTATGTCAATTATTTTATCAATGATGGAGACAGGGCGGCAAAGAACAGTAATGTCTGTATGATAGATCGAAGACAGACGGATACCAACAATGATAATATACAGAATAATACAGTATATACTTTTAATGACAGTGATTACAGCAGCATCAGGGAGCAGATAACAACTTTTAAAAAAAATTTCAGCGAGAATGATTATGGTGATGTTTATAATCTTGATTATCAGCTGAATAGTATTGTCAGCCGGATTGTCAGCCGTAATAATATCAATACGATGAATACTGCATCGGCAGGCAGTAATTATGATATCATGAAAGCAGCGGAAGCCGGAATCATCAGTTATGCGTATGATCGTCTGGAGGGTTATTCTGCAGAGGATATGACTGTCGAATTATTTACTTCCCGTAACTACGAGAAAGTCCAGCTGGCGGCAGGTACATGGGTTGAAAGCCAGTCTCCTGCCTATAAAATGATATATGATGATAACTGGCAGATAATTATATATCCGACAGAAGAACAGCTGAAGAAGCTGAAAGATTTGGATTATGTGGATATTATTCTTAGCAGAGATGAGATCACCATAACAGCGGATGTCAATGTTTTTGAAAATGACGGAACGACTTTTGTCAGTCTTGGACTGACTAACTATATGATCAGATACTGTAATGACCGGTATATAGATGTTGAGATTGTCTGGGACAGCCATGAAGGTCTGAAGATTCCAAAATCGGCCATTACGACGAAGGATTTTTATATGATCCCTGCTGAATATGTCGTAACAAAAGAAGAAACTTCTGAAAGGGGATTCTGGGTAGATACAGCTGAAGGACCGGAATTTATCAAACCTGTCATCTATAGTCAGAGCGATGATTTCTGCTATGTCGACTGCAAAGATGTCAGTGCAGGTACCGTTCTCAGACAGACATCATCGGGTAAGACATATACAGTCAGCTCTACAGCAGCGCTCAAAGGGGTCTATAATATTAATAAAGGATATGCCATGTTCCGCCTGATTGATATTCTTTACGAGTATGGCGACTATTGTATCATCAGTAATGAGACAAACTATGGCGTCACTCTTTACGATCATATCATTCTTGATGGTGACAGTGTCAGGGAAAATCAGATCATTTATTAAATTAGCTTACAAAGGAGGTTTTATCATGCTTATAGAAAATGTTAAAGAAGTAGAAAAGCATATACAGGCAGCCTGTGAAAGAGCCGGAAGATCCAGAGATGAGGTTAAGCTGATCGCGGTCAGCAAGACAAAGCCGGTTGCAGATATTGAAGAAGTTCTTTCAACAGGCATTCTTGATTATGGTGAAAATAAAGTACAGGAACTGGCAGATAAATATGAGGTGCTTCCGAAGAATATTCACTGGCATATGATTGGACATTTGCAGAGAAATAAGGTAAAATATCTCATGGGAAAGGTTGCGATGATCCATTCTGTGGATTCGCTGAGACTTGCAGAGCAGATAGAACATGAAGCTGCCAAGGCGGGTACGGTAGTCAATGTATTGATAGAAGTCAATGTAGCAGAAGAGGAATCCAAATTCGGGACAACCTGTGAAGCGGCAATCGAACTGGTAGAGAAAGCAGCCCTGATGCCGCATCTGAAAATAAAAGGTTTGATGACAATTGCGCCGTTTACAGAGAATCCTGAAGAAAATCGTGTATATTTCCAAAAATTAAGACAATTATCTGTTGACATAAAAAGCAAAAACATCGATAATGTTGATATGGACGAATTATCGATGGGTATGACCGGAGATTATGAAGTTGCCATTGAAGAAGGAGCAACGATGGTCCGTGTAGGTACAGGTATATTCGGGGAACGGAATTATCAGATATAATTTTCTGTTCCGCTTGTTGTCCGTATAAAAAAAAGAGGAGCGTATTGTATAATGAGTAAAGGCTTTAACAAAATTCTGGATTTTATGAAGCTCAATGATAATGAATATGATGATTACGATGAATATGATGATGAGATAGATGAAGATGTTGATGAGATAGAAGAGGAGCCGCCAAAGAAAAAGAAAACTGCTTCCAAGTTTAAGAAGTCATCAGCAAGTCTGGATGATGATCTGAATGATTTTGATGATCTGGATGATGAGACACCGGTAAGAAAAAAGAGTCAGAGCAGTTATACTTCCAGAAAAGCATCTTCATATGGCCGCAGCAGCAAGATTGTTCCGATGCGTTCTTCAGTATCATCCCGCGGTATGGAAGTGTGTGTATCAAAACCTATTGACTTTAATACCTGCCAGGAAATCAGTGACATTATTTTATCCGGAAGAGCTGCCATCATTAATTTTGATGCTGTTACAACTCAGGAAGCTCAGAGAATCATTGATTTTGTGTCAGGTGCCTGTTATGCTATCAATGGCAGTGCCAAGCAGATATCTGATTCTATTGTTATTGTGACACCGGAGGATATTGATATTACAGGAGACCTTCAGGAAATGGCATCTTCTGGCGTAGATGTTCCTGCTTTTGGGTATACTGAGGAAGATGACTAGCAGTTTTAAGTATGAATAGAGCAGGATCGCAGAAATAGATAAGGAGGGTTACTTACTATGTTGACACCAATTGAAATTCAGGGAAAGACCTTTAAAAACAGTGGCATGGGATATTCCAAGGTGGATGTGGACAGTTTCTTTTCAAGTCTTACATCTGATTATGAAGCACTTTATAAAGAAAACCTTTCATTAAAAGAGAAAATCAATAATCTCAATGAGAGTCTGAATCATTACAGAGAGATTGAGAAATCTCTCCAGAAAGCGCTTGTTCTGGCTGAAACTACAGCTGAAGAGACCATCGTTGGTGCCAAAAAGAATGCTACTGTTATTGAGCAGGAGGCTGTTCTGAAGGCTCAGACGATCGTGGCAGATGCCAAGGTGGAACTTGAGCGGATTCATGTGAAGACAGCAGATCTGCTTCAGCAGTATGACCGTTACAGGGCACAATATAAAGCTTTGGCAACGGCTCAGCTTGAAGTACTGAATTCTGAAGTATTTAATATTGAGCTGGCAACAATGGATGTACTGTCAGGCCTTGAAAAAGATGCATCGGAACATGTGGACCAGCTTCAGGCGGAACCTGTGTATGCAGCGGCTGATTCAGCAGTTGATACACCATCTGCCGAAGAACAGGAAGAAGATTTTGATGAGACATTGTCAACGGAGGATTCCATGATCAAGGATTTTTCTGCTATGTTCGATAATGAAGAGGGTAACTAAAATCATATAAATTTTAAGTGGATATTGACCGGGCAGACTGAAGGAGACTGCCCGGACATTTTGTTTAAATCACACTGTTTTGGAGAGAGAATATGAGAAAACTTACGATTCATTATAAAAATGTACCTATCTATCCCATTGTATTATCTGACAGCTTTGATGATCTGGGGGCAGAACTCGACTGCCTGGCTCTTAGCGACCGTAAAGTCTGCATTGTGACAGATACTAACGTGGGTGAGAATTATCTGAAAAAGGTGACAGATATTTTTAAAGATCACTGTGCCATGGTGACTGATTATACCATACCTGCAGGGGAAGAAAGCAAGAATCTGTCGGTAGTACAAAAGCTTTATGAACATCTGATACTTTCCAGATTTGAGCGCCGTGATATGCTGGTCGCTCTGGGAGGCGGTGTTGTGGGAGATCTGACAGGATTTACAGCGGCTACTTATCTCAGAGGTATCCAGTTTATTCAGATTCCAACCAGTCTGCTGGCACAGGTGGACAGCAGCATTGGCGGCAAAACGGGTGTTGATTTCAGTGCCTATAAAAATATGGTGGGAGCTTTTCATCAGCCGAAGCTGGTTTATTCCAATGTGGCTGTACTGAAATCTCTGACAGAAAAACAGTATATATCGGGTCTGGGTGAGATTATCAAGCATGGACTGATTAAAGACATCGATTATTATCAATGGCTGAAAGTCAATCAGGAAGCTATACTGGAGAGGAATACAGATATTTTAATAGACATGATAGAGGGAAGCTGCCGGATAAAACAGATGGTGGTGGAAAATGATCCTGAAGAAGCAGGAGAGAGGGCATTGCTGAATTTTGGACATACACTTGGTCATGCCGTTGAAAAGCTGATGAATTTTACAATGCTTCACGGAGAATGTGTGTCTGTGGGTATGCATGGAGCTGCCTGGCTGTCTATGCAGAAGGGAATGATTACTCCGGATGAATTTGAAGATATTGTTCAGACAATCTGTGATTTCAGACTGCCCGTAACTGTATCAGGTGTTTTACCGGAAGATATTGTTGATGTATCCAAGTCTGATAAAAAGATGGATAAAGGAAAGGTAAAATTCATTCTGTTGAATCCTTCGGGTCAGGCGGTTATCGATCGAAGCGTGACGGACGAACAGCTGCTGGCAGCAGCTGCCTGTATGGTACAGCAGGAAAGACAGGCAGGTGTATAGAAATGAAATATATGAAAGCCCTGGCCGTTGTTGTTGTACTTGTACTTTTTGATCAGTGGACGAAAGCTCTGGCTGTTCAATATCTGATGCATACGGATGGTATTCAGCTGATTCCTGGTGTATTCAGGCTTTTTTATCTTGAAAACAGAGGATCAGCCTTTGGCATGATGCAGAATCAGAAAACATTTTTTGTGATTTTTACTGTTATAGTATTGGTTGTCCTGGCATTGATATACAGACGCATACCTGATACTAAAAAAATGTTTCCATTGAAATGTATAGGGATCCTCATCTATGCGGGTGCCATCGGCAATTTTATTGATCGTGTCCGCCAAAGCTATGTGGTGGATTTCTTTTATTTTGAATTGATTGATTTTCCGATATTTAATGTGGCGGATATTTATGTGACAGTGTCAGCTTTTTTACTGCTCATACTTGTCTTTTTCTATTATAAAGATGAAGATTTCGATTTTATATTAAAAAACAGATCGGTGGGATAATCCATGGAAGAAAAGACTTTTATAGTGGATGATGCATGGGAAGATCTGCGTATTGATAAATATCTTTCCATGCTGATGGATGGTTACTCCAGATCCTATATCCAGAAAATAATCAGTGATAAAGCTGTTATCGTCAATTTGAAGCCGGTAAAAGCAAATTATCGTATCAGTGTAGGGGATGTGGTGACAATAACATTACCTGAGCCCGTGAGACTGGATGTGAAACCTGAAAATATTCCCTTGGACATTCTCTATGAAGATGAGGATATTCTGCTGATCAATAAGCCTAAGGATATGGTCGTGCATCCTGCACCGGGGCATTATTCAGGAACGCTCGTCAATGCTGTTATGTATCATTGTGGTGATCAGCTTTCAACTATTAACGGTGTTTTGAGACCGGGTATTGTACACCGTATTGATAAAGATACGACGGGAGTGCTGGTCATATGTAAAAATGACAAATCGCACCGTAGTATTGCAGATCAATTGAGTGTGCACAGCATTACGAGAGCATATCATGCTATCGTTTATAATAATTTCACTGAAGATGAGGGAACTGTTGATGCACCTATTGGGCGAATGCCGACGGATCGTAAAAAGATGGGGGTTAATCAGAAAAATGGCCGGCCTGCCGTGACACATTATCGTGTGCTCGAGCGGTTTGGGCGTTATACTTATATTGAGTGCCGACTGGAAACCGGACGTACTCACCAGATACGTGTGCATATGGCCAGTATTGGACATCCTCTCCTGGGAGATACGATTTATGGACCTGTGAAGGATAGTTTCAAGCTTCAGGGTCAGGCACTTCATGCAAAGATTCTCGGTTTTATTCATCCGTCTACCGGGGAATATATGGAATTTGAATCGCCGCTGCCGGAATATTTTACGGAATTACTTGCCAGATTGCGTAACGGCAGGGCATAAACCATGCATAACTGTGGTTTTTTTCATTGAAATTTGTTATAATAGAAATATACAAAGAATCGGGTGGCATAATGAAACAAGAGAAAAAAGATCCAATATACAAAAGTTTCGGATATGCCTTTGAAGGAATATTTACATGTATACGGAAGGAAAGAAACATGAAGATACATTGCATCTTCATGATAATGGTAATTATCGCCGGGATGGTATTGGATCTGTCTGTGACAGAGTGGTGTATCTGTCTGATTCTGTTTGGATTGGTAACAGCTTTGGAGTTGGTGAATACAGCTGTGGAAGCGGTCGTTGATCTGGTGACGGAAGAGAGAAAGCCTCTGGCAAAGACAGCGAAGGATACGGCAGCCGGAGCGGTGCTTATAGCGGCTATTATGGCAGCTATCATTGGTTGCATCATATTTATTCCAAAGCTCTTGCAGGTCGTGGGATTCATTTAAAAAATAATATAACAAAGGAGATATGAGTTATGGAAAAACTGGGAGATGGCATCAGAAAACTTTTACTTGCAGGTATCGGAACTGCTGCAGTGACAGCGGAGAAATCCAAAGAGATTCTCGATGATCTGGTAAAAAAGGGTGAACTCACTGTAGAGCAGGGTAAGGTTCTGAATCAGGAACTGAAGCATAATATCAAAGAAACATTGAAGGAAAATGTGAATGTTTCTGTAAAGGCTTCCACTCCGGAGGAACTGCAGACTCTTCTCGACAGAATGACGCCGGAGCAGCTGGCCCAGCTGAAAGCACAGATTGCTGATATGGAGGAGAAATCTGTAGTGGAAGAACAGAAAGAGGATGAAGCACCGGCAGCTGAAACAGAAAATGAGGCCAGTGATGAATAATGAGCAGTGAATCTGAAAAAAGCAGATCCAATGGATATGGAGAACGGTTGAAGGAGATTACAGCCGTTCTCCATAAGCATGCTATCAGCAGGGGGGTTTCTCCGGAAAAGCTCCGTCTGATTCTGGAAGATCTGGGGCCGACTTATATTAAACTTGGACAGATTATGTCTCTGCGTTCAGATATTCTTCCGAAGAGGTATTGCGATGAGTTGATGAAACTCTGCTCAGATGTGTCCCCCATGCCCTTTGAACAGGTCATAGAAGTGATAGAGGACGCATTTGGATGTTCATGGCAGGAAGAGTTTGCGTCGATTGAAGAAAAACCACTGGGCTCTGCTTCTATTGCTCAGGTGCATCGGGCAAAGATGAAGACGGGAGAACAAGTGGTCATTAAGGTTCAGCGAAAGGGTATCTACCGCACTATGGCCAGAGATATCGGACTTATGCATAAAGCTGTAAGGCTGCTGCCTCCCGTCACCATTAAAGACCTGGTTGATCTCGATATGGTGATTGATGAGTTGTGGAAGGTGACTCAGGAGGAGATGAACTTTCTCACGGAAGCTGCCAATATGGAAGAGTTCCACAGGAAGAACAGGGATGTGGCTTTTGTGGATACGCCGGTGTTATATCGGGAATATACGACGCCTCATGTTATTGTCATGGAATACATTGATGGTCTGGCCATAGATGATAAAGAGAATCTGGTGAAAGAGGGCTATGATCTGAAAGAGATCGGCAGCAAATTCGTGGATAACTTTATCAAGCAGGTGATGGAAGACGGATTTTTCCATGCTGATCCCCATCCAGGTAATGTTCGGATACGGGATGGTAAAATTGTATGGATCGATATGGGAATGATGGGACGTCTGACAGAGCATGACCGACAGCAAATTGAGCATGCTGTTGAAGGTGTCGCTCTGAATGATATCGGTATGATCCAGGAGGCGGTTCTGACACTGGGGGAATTCAGAGGAAAACCGGATACAGGCCGTCTGTATGAAGATATTCGTACGCTTATGGCCAAGTATGGTACGGCAGATATGGGCAGTATTGATATTGCTGAATTGATGCTTGACCTCATGGAAGTGATGAAGGAGAATAAGATTACCATGCCTCATGGGCTGACCATGCTTGCCAGAGGGCTGACGCATGTGGAGGGAGTATTGGCAGACATCAGTCCGGATATTAATATGATAGAGATTGCCGCAGCAAGGATCAGGGGGCGGATGATCAAAGATGAAAACTGGAAGAAAGAACTGAAGTCCGGAGGTAAAAGTCTGTATCGTTCCTTAAGAAAAGCGGTGGATCTTCCGTCAATGCTGGCGGATTTGCTGCAGGGACAGCTTAAAGGCCAGACAAGAATCAATCTGGATCTCCATGCGGGAGCAGACCTTGCAAAACTTCTGAGGCATGTCATAAGAAATCTTGTCATGGGACTTTGGGTCACAGCGCTGCTGATTAGTTCAAGTATCATCTGTACCACCGATATGCAGCCAAAAATACTGGGGATTCCAGCTCTGGGCGCCTTTGGTTATCTTATAGCATTTGTAATTGTTATGTACGTATTTATAAAACATCTTTTTTCGGGAAAATAGGGGCTGATCGAAATAACAGCCCCTATTTTTCGTACTTTTTCTTTTGAAATCAAAAATATTCAGTTACTAAACTCTTTCGGCAATTTCATACAGAAGTCTCTGTGAATCTTCCCAACCAAGACACGGGTCTGTAATTGACTGACCATAAACATGGCAGCTTGCGCCAATCTTCTGGTTCCCGCCGATAAGATAGCTTTCAATCATGACACCTTTGACAAGTCTGCGGATATCATCAGAATGCTGGCGGCTATGCAGCACTTCCTTGACAATACGGATCTGCTCCATGTATTTTTTGCCGGAATTGGAATGATTGGCATCAACAATGCAGGCAGGGTTTTTCAGGTTTTTCTCAGCATACATTTCATTCAGAAGCTGAAGATCCTCATAATGATAATTCGGCTGGTTCTGACCATGCTTGTTAACGGCACCGCGAAGGATCGTATGGGCATATGGGTTGCCATCAGTTGTTGCATCCCAGCCACGGTAAAGGAAATTATGCCCATGCTGTGCGGCAACGACAGAATTCAGCATAACAGATAAATCGCCGCTGGTCGGATTCTTCATACCTGTCGGAACATCAATACCGCTGGCAACAAGACGATGCTGCTGATTCTCAACAGAACGGGCACCAACTGCAACATAGGAAAGAACATCGGATAAATATCTGTAATTTTCAGGGTAAAGCATCTCGTCAGCAATAGGCATCTTAAATGTCTCAAGAGCATGCATATGAATCTTACGGATGGCAATCAGACCATTTAACAGGTTCGGAGCCTGCTCAGGATCCGGCTGATGAAGCATACCTTTATATCCTTCGCCGGTGGTACGCGGTTTGTTGGTATAAATACGAGGAACAAGTACCAGCTTGTCTTTTACCTCCTCCTGTACTCTTGCAAGACGACCGATATAGTCACACACAGCTTCTTCGTTATCGGCGGAGCAAGGGCCGATGATGACCATGAATTTGTCCGAAGCACCAGTAATAATGTCGATCAGTTCCTGATCTTTTTCAGCCTTTAATGCGGCAAGTTCATCGGAAACAGGGTATAACTCTTTGATTTCCATTGGTGTCGGCAGTTTTTTAGTTAATACAAAGCTCATAGTGATTCTCTCCTTCGTATTCTCCCGAAGCGGGGAGTTATACCGTAAGGAGCACCTCGCCGTCGGGGTCATATCTAATAATTGTATAAACAATTATACCGAAAAAAACAAAAACTGTAAAGTAAACAGTTTTAATTGAATGTAAACCTGCATAAGAAAAAGAAGATGAGAGTAAAATGGTAAAAAGGATTGTGGTGAGAATATGAGGAAATTAATCGCTTTTTTGATGGCTCTTCTGGTGATGCTCGGATATCCGGATGTTTTATCTTATGCAGAAGAAGAACAGAATGTTCCGCTTACACTGACTTCAGAGGCAGCTGTGCTGATGGAAGCCCGGACAGGTACGGTTATTTATGAGAAAAATCCGGATGTTCAGATGTGTCCGGCCAGTATCACAAAAATTATGACACTGGTGCTGATCTATGAATCCTTGGAAGATGGCAAAATAAATCTGGATGATCAGGTTGTTACCAGTGCCCATGCGAAATCCATGGGCGGTTCCCAGGTGTTCCTGGAAGAAGGAGAAGTTCAGACGGTGGAAACACTGATCAAATGTATTGTTATTGCATCTGGCAATGATGCGTCTGTAGCCATGGCTGAATTTATTGCCGGCAGCGAAGATGCTTTTGTTGAAATGATGAATGAAAAAGCGGCAGAACTTGGAATGCAGGGAACTCACTTTGTTGATTGCTGCGGTCTGACAGATTCTGACGATCATTATACAACAGCGAAGGATGTGGCGTTGATGGCCCGGGAACTGATTGTTCATTATCCTCAGATTTCTCAATATTCTACCATCTGGATGGAGAATATCACCCATGTTACCAATAAAGGCAGCAGCGAGTTCGGCCTGGCCAATACGAATAAACTTCTGAAAATGGCGAATAATTTCGAAGTAACAGGACTGAAGACCGGCTCCACAAGCAAAGCCGGCTACTGCTTTTGTGCGACGGCCAGGAAGGACAATATTGATCTGATTGCTGTCATTATGGATGCACCGGATTATAAAATCCGGTTTTCAGAAGCTCAGCAGCTGCTGAATTATGGATATGCCAACTGCCAGTACTATGAAGATCAGAATCCTCCGAAACTTGAGGTTTTGCCTGTCAAAAAAGGTGTCAATGATTATGTCGAACTGGATTATAACGAAAAATTTACCTATGTTGATTTCAGCGGGGAGGATCTGTCGGCCATTACTTCAGAGATAGAACTGGCAGAAGAATTAACAGCGCCTTTTGAAGCAGGTACAAAAGCAGGAAGCATTGAATATTATCTGAATGGTAATGCTATTGGACAGGTAGATATCATTACTGCAGAAAGTGTGGAAGAAGCAGGATTTAAAGATTATTTACTGAAAATTTATAAGAATTTTATGTCCTTCAATGGATAAATATAGGATAATTCTGAAGTATGTGATATACTGATAAAAAATTTAACGGAGGTATTGCATGAATCATCAGGTTTTGCTGATGGTCAATCCAATGGCTGGCCGTCAGAAGATAAGGTATGAATTGATTTATGTTGTTGATGCGTTGACAAAGGCCGGATTTGAAACGGTCATATATACAACTCAGAATAAAGAAGAAACGAGACGACTTTTTAAGGAGAAGGACAGTCTGTTTGAACGTGTTATCTGCTGTGGCGGTGATGGGACATTTAATGAGATCCTGTCTGCATCTATGGAATGGAAGGAAAAACCTTTGCTTGGCTATATCCCTGCCGGTACCACCAATGATTTTGCGTCCGGTCTGAGAATTCCGACAGATATTAAGGCTGCAATATTGAATGTTATTGAAGGAACACCCCGCACACTGGATGCAGGTATTTTTAATGATCATTATTTTTCCTATGTTGCATCCTTTGGCGCGTTTACAGAAACATCCTACTCAACACCGCAAAATTATAAGAATGCCCTTGGACATCTGGCTTATATTCTGGAAGGAATCAAGGAGATACCGGCATTTACATCCTATCCGATTCATATTGAAGCAGATGGTCAGATTTATGAGGATTCGTTTATTTTTGGGGCTGTCAGCAATGCAAAAAGTGTTGGCGGTATTCTGAAGATGAGTGATGATACAGTTGATCTGAATGATGGCCTTTTTGAAGTTATGATGATAAAAATGCCAAAAACACTGATGGATCTTAGTACTATTGTGACTTCCCTTAACTCATCAAAATATGATCCATCCATGTTCGTGTTTTTCCAGACCAGTAAACTGGAGATAGTATCGGATCAGGAACTGGTGTGGTCATTGGATGGTGAGCGGATGAACGGAGGACACCATGCACATATTGCATGCCTGAAGGATGCGTTCAGATTATTAACAGTATAAAGGAATCGGTGGGAAGATGAATTTGAAATGGAAATTAATCATACCGGCTGCGGCTTTATCTATGGCGGCAGCCGCGCGTGTCTGTTATGAATGCCGGCATTTTAAAACAGAATACTACGAGATTGTATCCGATAGAATACCGGAAGCTTTGGATGGCTTCCGTTTTGTCATGCTGTCGGATCTCCACAATTACGATTTTGATCATGGCAACCAAAAGCTTCTGAAGCAGATGGATGCCTTGAAACCGGATGCTGTGATGATTGCCGGGGATATGATCGATGCCAGTCCCGGCGCAGATATGACAGTGGCTCTGCAGTTTATACAGGATATCTGTGATCGTTGGCCTGTTTATTTCGGAAATGGCAATCACGAGCAGCGGATCAGGCTTTATCCTGAGACTTACGGGAATATGTATGAGAAATGGTCATCGGGTATACAGCATAAGAATCTTCATCTGCTTTGCAATACACATACAACACTGGAACGGAATGGCAGCAGGATCAACATATATGGATTGGAAATGGACAGGGTCTATTATAAACGTTTCAAAAAAACAGAGATGTCAGATCGCTATCTGGATGAGACTCTTGGAAAATGCAGCAGTGACGGTTATAATATTCTCATTGCCCATAATCCGCTGTATTTTAAAAATTATGCCGGATGGGGAGCTGATCTCGTTTTGTCCGGTCACGTACATGGCGGTGTTGTTATACTGCCATTCTTTGGTGGTGTTATTTCACCGCAGATACAGCTTTTTCCCCAATATTATGCCGGAGAATATACCATGGGAGAAAGCCATATGATATTGAGCCGCGGGCTTCACATGCACAGTATTCCTGTCAGACTGTTTAATATGCCGGAAGTATCCTGTATAACTCTTCGGAGACCATAGAGAATAAATCGTATAAATATATTGACAGAATAGTCGGAAAATGCCAAAATAGATAGACGAAAGGTTCAAGGCATATTATGGAGATTACATTTAAGCTAAAGGTCTTTGAAGGACCGCTGGATCTTTTGCTGCATCTTATTGATATTAATAAAATTGATATTTATGATATTCCTATTGCTCTGATTACAGATCAGTATATGGCTTATATAAAGGAAATGCAGATTGAAGATATGGATGTGACCAGCGATTTTCTGGTTATGGCTGCTACATTGCTGCGTATCAAGTCTAAAATGCTTCTTCCGGTGGAAAAGGTGGAGGCGGAGGATTCCGGCGAGGATCCGAGAATGGAACTGGTTAATCGCCTTCTGGAATATAAGACCTACAAGTATATTGCTCAGGAACTGAAAGACAGAGCTTTTCTTGCGTCTCAGTCCATGTACAAGCCTATGACCATCCCTGCAGATATGGTTTATACGGAACCTCCGGTGGATCTGGATGAGCTTGTTGGAGATATGAATCTTGCCAGACTGCATGCTATTTTTCAGTCAGTAATGAAAAGACAATTTGACAAGATCGATCCTATCAGGAGTCAATATGGACGTATTGAGCAGGAGCCGGTAAAGCTGTCTGATAAAATGAACGATATAAGGAATATCATCTCCTCAGGACATACCCGCATAAGTTTTCGCGGACTTCTTAATGATCAGTCTACGAAGGAAGAAGTTATCGTGACATTTCTGGCCATACTTGAGCTGATGAAGGATGGATCCGTCACGATCACCCAGGAGAGTCTATTCGATGATATTTATATCTCTGAAAGGAAATTGTCTGAAGCAGGAGTTGGAGAAGCAACAGGAGTGACAGGATAATGGAAGATATTTTAAAACCCGAAGAAGCGGCGGCCGCCATTGAGGCCATCCTTTTTACCATGGGAGAAGCCGTCAGTGCGGAAGCTATTGGTGCGGCCATTGGCCATGATAAAGAGACAGTTATTAAAATTGCCCGTCATCTGATGGATCGATATCGGGATGAAAAAAGAGGAGTCCGTATCATTGAACTGGATGGTTCTTTTCAGATGTGTACCAGTCCCGAGATGTATGATTATGTGATCCGGCTGACACATCAGCCGAAGAAGCAGGTATTGACGGATGTTATGCTGGAGACACTGGCTATAGTGGCCTATAAGCAGCCGGTGACAAGAGCTGAGATTGAACAGATTCGCGGTGTCAGCTGCAGTCATGCTATCAATAAACTTCTGGAATATGGACTGATTACGGAAGCAGGGAGACTGAATGCGCCGGGAAGGCCGATTCTGTTTGCTACGACAGAAGATTTTCTAAGAACTTTTGGTGTTACATCTGCAGAGAATCTGCCATCGGTATCTCCGGAAGATATGGAGAATCTGAAAACAGAAGCTGAAGAAGAAGTCCAAATGAAACTTGACATATAGGAAGGAACTGTTATGAAAAATTCAAAGAAAAAAACAATGCGTTTTTATGTGACACTGGCGGGCATTAAGGTGCTGATCAAAGTATTGCAGCTGTGCGGCAGGAATGCCACTCATGTGCCGGGAAGAAAGGCCATCAATATATGTCCTGATTTTCTGGATCAGATCGATAAACCGGAGTTTATCATTGGTATAACAGGTACCAATGGCAAGACGACTGTGTCCAATCTGATTGCGGATGTTATGCAGGACAACGGTTATGATATTGTAGATAATCGCTTCGGCGGCAATATTGATTCTGGTATTGCCTCCGCTTTGATTAAAAATTCCACCATAGGCGGACATATGAAAAAAAAGTATGCTGTCCTTGAAATTGATGAACGAATGACAACAAAAATATTTCCATATGTTCAACCGGATATTCTGGTCTGTACCAATCTTTTCAGAGATTCCTACAAAAGAAATGCTCATACTGAATTTATTTCCGGTATTCTCAATCAGACGATTCCCGCAAAATCAAAGCTTATTCTGAATGGAGAAGACCTGATCAGCAACCATCTGGCCATGAATAATCAGCGTGTCTATTTTGGTATAGAATGTCATGATGGACGTACGACACCGACCAACAATATTATCAATGATATGGTGGCCTGTCCGAAATGCGGTGCCAGACTGAATTATGAATATGTGCGCTACAACCATATAGGGAGGGCGTTTTGTCCAAATTGTGATTTTGGTTCTCCGGATATGGATTATGCTGTGGAATCTGTTGATTACGATAAACGGAGAGTGCGTATTCGTACACCGAAAGAAATCCTGGATATCAGACTCCTTGGAGATAATATTACAGATGTTTATAATACAGTGACAACAGTTGCGGCTCTTGAGGAATTTGGATTGTCAGGCGAGGCTATCTGCCGGTCCTTTGAGAAAATTAAGATTGCGGGTACACGATTTGACAGTGTGGAAATTGATGGAAGAAAGATCATCCTGGATGTGGCAAAAGGACAGAATCCCATCGCCTGCTCAAGAGTATGTGATTTTGTACGCCATGAACCGGGCAGGAAAGCGGTTGTACTGATTATTGATGATTTCTATGATCGTCAGGATACATCGGAGAATATTGCATGGTTTTTTGATACAGATTTTGAGTTTCTCAATGACCCGGATATTGTTCAGGTGGTTGTAGGAGGTCTCCGCTGTCAGGATATGCATCTGCGTCTGCTGATGGCCGGAATTCCGGAAGAGAATATTGTGTGCTGTGATAAGGATACAGACACGGCAGAATATGTGGATCTGGAAAAAGCGGAACATGTATATGTCCTGCATGATATTTACACGACTCATTATGCAAAAGCAATCAAGAAGCGGCTCAGTGAACGTATGCAAAAGGGAGGTAAGGAAGCATGATACGAATAGAAGTTTTGTTTTCGGAATTTTGCGGTATCTTTGCGGATTCCAGCAATATCCGTTATCTCGAAAAATGTCTGCCGGATGCTGAATTTGTATACACATCCTATACGGACGAACCTCTTTTTGTTAAGGAAGCACCTGATCTGATTTATATGGGAGCCATGAGTGAAAGTGCTCAGGAAAAAATTATCAGTAAATTGATGCCGTACAGAGATCGCATTAAAGAACTGATTGAAATGGATGTACCGATTCTCCTGACCAATAATGCCATGGAGATTCTGGGGCAGTATATCGAAAATGAAGACGGATCAAGAGTACAGGCACTTGCCCTTTACCCTTTTTATGCTAAGCGGGATATGATGCACCGTTTCAACTGTCTTGTAAGAGGACATTATAAAGAGTTTGAAATTGTGGGCTTTAAGACACAGTTTACCATGGCCTATGGTGATACAGATGCTTATCCTTTTATCCATGTGGACAGAGGTACAGGCATGAATAAAGGTACGGCCAATGAAGGTATTCACGATCATAATCTTTTTGCTACTTATGTGATCGGTCCGTTGCTGATTCTGAATCCAGTGTTTACACGCTATCTGCTTCGGGATGTCATGAAACTGGAGAATGCGGAACTGGCTTTTGAATCAGTTATCATGGATGCCTATCAGCGGCGTCTTAAGGAATTTAAAGATCCAAAAACAGAATTTTAATTGAGTATAAAAAAGCTGTTCCGGTGCACATTAAGTATATATCAGTTTCTAATGAAGGAGTGCAGAAAATGATGAATATACAAAAATGTGCGATTATCGGATGTGGTGCGGTTGGTGCTACAACGGCTTATACGCTGCTGGGCAGCGGCCTGTTCAATGAACTGGTACTGATCGATATTAATCAGAAAAAGGCTGAAGGGGAAGCTATGGATATTGGCCATGGCGTCCCCTTTATTCATCCGGTGGAAATATATGCCGGAACCTATGAGGATATCAGCGATGCCTATCTGGTTGTTGTGACGGCCGGTGCCAATCAGATGCCGGGAGAATCAAGAATTGATCTGACAGAGAAAAATGTCCGTATCTTCCAGTCCATTATTCCTGAAATTGTCCGTTATAATACAGAGTGTCTGCTGCTGATCGTGGCTAATCCGGTGGACATACTGACAACGGCAGCTCTCCGGTTGTCGGGTTTCCCGAAGGAAAGGGTCATCGGCAGCGGAACAGTGCTGGATTCTTCACGTTTTAAATATCAGCTGGGTGAGTATATTGGCATTGACCACAGGAACGTACATGCTTTTATTATCGGTGAGCATGGGGACAGTGAGGTGGCTGTCTGGAGCTCCGCAACGGTATCCGGAATCGCCATCCGTGATTTTTGTGATGAACTTGGAATTGTTTTTACACGGGAACAGATGGACGATATTGTGAAAGATGTGAAGAACAGTGCTTATGAGATTATTAATCGAAAGGGAGCTACTTTTTATGCAGTGGCTTTGGCGGTCCGCCGGATTGCCGAAGCACTTATCCGGGATGAACATTCGCTGCTGACTGTATCAGGATACTGCAGCGGAGCCTATGAGATCGATGATGTGTGTATTGGACTGCCCATGATCATTGGCCGGAACGGAATTGAAAATATTGTGGAGATTCCTTTAAATCAGCTGGAATCCTATAGTCTCCAGGAATCTGCCGCTTCTTTGAAAAAAGTGTTGGCAGATATGGGTATTAACTGAAGAATAAGCTGCATAGACTGTATCATGATCTGTCTTGATTATGAGGATGATTATGAGAAGAATTTTAAGGCTTATTGTATGTGTGGTATTGCTGACAGGAGTGCCGGTCTGCAGTGTTTTCGCCGAAACAGATGAAGAATTGAATCTTAACGCCCGCGCAGCGGTTCTGATGGACGCTGACAGCGGGCGTGTTTTGTATGGAAAAGATGAAGAAACAGCCTATCCTATGGCCAGCACCACAAAGATCATGACTCTGATCATTGCTCTGGAAGAAGGAAAAGAAGATAGTGTGGTGACAGCTTCTGCCTATGCCGCTTCCATGCCGGAGGTACGTCTGGGAGTCAGAGAAGGTGAGCAATATCGGATGGGTGACCTTTACTATGCGCTGATGCTGGAATCTTTCAATGATGCGGCTGTTATGATAGCAGAGGGAGTTGCCGGGTCGGTGGAAAATTTTGCCGGTATGATGAATGAAAAAGCGTCGGCACTTGGCTGCACGAATACTTATTTTATAACACCGAACGGTCTGGATGCCAGTGATGGAAAAGGTGTTCACTCTTCTACGGCAAGAGATATGGCTCTTATTATGCGTTATGCCATAGGTAATCAGGATTTTCTGAAAATTACTCAGACAAGAAGTTATAGTTTTTCTGACACAGATGGAAGGAGAAGCTTTTCATTAACGAATAAGAATGCGCTGTTTGATATCATGGAAGGTGCCATATCGGGAAAAACAGGCTATACAGGCGATGCCGGCTATTGTTATGTCTGTGCTGTCCAGATGGAGGATAAATGTATGATTGCCTCTCTTTTGGGCAGTGGATGGCCTCCCCATAAGAATTATAAATGGCAGGATGTGAAAACACTGATGACCTATGGAGATGAAAATTATGATTATCAGACAGTCCGTATCTGTGATTATACACAAAGCAGCCTGCTGCATGTGGTCAACGGATGTTTCGGCAGTGTCCGTCTGGAGCCATGTGATACAGAATGCAGGATTCTTATGAGAGAGGGAGAGAAGCTTCAGGCAGCTGTGGTATTGCCGGGTCAGCTGACAGCACCGGTAAAAGAAGGAGAGACAGTGGGTGAAATTTTCCTTTATCTGAATGGATATTCCGTAGGAAAAGGCTCTTATAGAGTTTCACAAACCATAGAGGAGGAGAATACACTTTCTTTTTTTAATAGATTAATCCAATAAATGAGCAGATTGAAAAGAAATTATCAATTTTATGTTGGAAACAGAAATGTTATATTTCCTTTTTAAAGAATCATTAGACATTTTTACCAAAAAAATATAAAAATTATAAAAGTTATAACGAAATTTAAATTTTAAAAATGTTAATTTTATGTCGAAATGTTTGGGATATGCTTGCTTTGAAACATCTTATTTGATAGAATAACAGCAAACTGGATGATGAAAAGTTTAAGAGAGAATGGAGGACATAATATGGGTCATTCGAAGGCAATGTCTGCCAGAGAGCGTATTGAATGTCTGCTGGATGCACAGAGCTTTGTTGAGATTGGTGCGTCAGTGCATGCGCGCAATACGGATTTTAATATGCCGGAACAGGAGACACCTGCGGACGGTGTTATTACAGGATATGGAACTATAGACAGTAATCTTGTCTATGTGTTCAGTCAGGATGCTTCCGTGATGGGAGGTTCCATCGGTGAGATGCATGCACGGAAGATTGAGAAGGTTTATGACCTGGCCATGAAGACAGGTGCGCCGGTTGTTGGGATGTATGATTGTGCAGGACTGCGTCTGCAGGAAGCTACAGATGCTCTGGATGCTCTGGGCAGACTTTATATGAAACAGACCCTGGCATCAGGCGTTATTCCTCAGTATGCAGCTGTGTTTGGTCAGTGCGGCGGAGGTACTGCTTTGCTGACTGCAATGTCTGATTTTACTTTCATGCTTGCTGAAAATGCGGCGCTTTTTGTAAATGCACCAAATACACTGGATGGTAATTCTGTCGAACGATGTAACTGTGCAGGTGCCCTTTTCCAGAGCAGTGAGGCGGGGACAGTTGATTTTGTATGTGACGGAGAGATATCATTACTTGAACAGCTTCGCAGTCTGATTCTGATGCTGCCGTTCAATCATGAAGATGTGCTTGTGTATGATACCTGTACAGATGATCTCAATAGAAGGACTTCAGATTTATCTGCTGCCGCAGATGCTGCTCAGGTTCTGCGTGAACTGGCAGATGCCGGTCAGTATATTGAAGTCAGATCCGAATTCGCAAAAGCGATGGTGACTGCTTTTATCAAATTGAATGGTCTGACAGTAGGAGCTGTGGCTAACAGGAGTGCTCTCATGGATGATGAAGGTCATGCACTGTCTGAATTTCCGAAAGTATTGACAACAGAGGGAATGGAAAAAGCAGCAGAATTTATCCGGTTTTGTGATGCATTCTCCATTCCGGTTCTGACAATTGTCGATACGACAGGATTCGAGACAACAATAGCTTCTGAAAAAGGAACAGCAAGAGCAGCGGCAAAACTGATTCATACTTTTGCTGATACAAGTTCACCGAAGATTACGCTGATTGCAGGAGAAGCTTTTGGCAGTGCATATCTGACCATGAATTCAGGACATATTGGAGCAGATATGGTATTTGCATGGCCATCCTCACATATTGGTATGATGGCTCCTGAGAAAGCAGTCAAGATCATTTATAGCGATGCAATTAATGCCTCTGAAGATGCGCAGTCTTTGATTGCTGAGAAGGCAGCAGCCTATGAGTTGCTGCAGACAAGTCCACAGGCGGCTGCAGGGCGTGGATATGTAGATGCAGTTATTGCTCCGGAGGATACGAGACAGCATCTGATTGCTGCGTTGGAGATGCTTTATACAAAGAGAAGCGTATGCCCGCCGAAGAAACATGGCACCCTGTAATTAAAGGCGGTGAATAGAATGAAGAAAAAGTTATTGACCTCTTTGGCTGTTTTGCTGCCGGTGCTGACATTGTCCGGCTGTGATTCACAATTGGGCAGCAAACTTGTCAAAGCCGGTATGAATACATTGATGGGTATGGGAACGGTATTTATCATCCTCATATTCATTGCGTTTATTATTTCCAGATTTAAATATATATCCCGATTGGAATCATGGATCAGAAATCGCGACCGTCATGAAGAAGTGCTCCCGGTTCAGCAGAAGGCTGAAGAGGAGAAAGATATGGCTGAAGAAGAGAATGTGACGGATGATCTGGCGCTGGTAGCAGTGATTACGGCAGCGCTTGCCGCATCCCTTGCAACATCTCCGGACAAACTTGTTGTCCGCTCAATACGAAGAAAAAATATGAACCGCTGGTAGGAGGAATTGTTTATGAAAAATTATATTGTGACAGTAAATGGTGTTAGCTATGAAGTGTCCGTTGAAGAGGTTGGAGAAAGCCAGTCCGCAGCATCTGCGCCTGTAAAAGCAGCTCCTGCTGCAGCAGCGCAGCCTGCATCTGCGCCGAAGAAAAAAGCGGTATCTGGAAAAGCCGGTGCTGTCAAAGTGTCTGCACCAATGCCGGGTAAGATTATTACCGTTAAGAAAAATGCAGGTACTTCTGTGAAAAAAGGAGAGGTTATCCTTGTCCTTGAAGCCATGAAGATGGAGAATGAAATCGTTGCACCACAGGATGGTGTTCTTGCTTCTGTTGATGTTGCAGCCGGCGATGCAGTTGAAGCCGGTGATGTTCTTGCAACCATGGATTAATGGCGTCAGCAGAACATTTTCGTCTACATGGGAGGTTCCAATATGGATTATATTTTAACAACCCTGGGCAATCTTGTTCATCAGTCGGCCTTTTTTAATCTGACCTGGGGCAATCTGGTTATGGTCCTGGTGGCCTGCATATTCCTGTATCTGGCCATTGGAAAGGGTTATGAACCGTTGCTGCTGGTACCGATTTCTTTTGGTATGCTGCTGGTGAATCTTTACCCGGATATTATGAAAACTCTGGAGGAAGCAGCCGCTGACGGCAGTGCATCCGCAGGTTTGCTGCACTATTTTTATCTCGGCGATGAGTGGGGAATCTGGCCTTCTCTGATATTCCTCGGTGTAGGAGCTATGACGGATTTTGGTCCGCTGATAGCAAATCCGGCCAGTTTTATACTTGGTGCTGCAGCACAGTTTGGTGTGTTTTTTGCATATATTGGTGCCATACTTCTTGGTATCGGCGATGAGGCAGCAGCAGCTATCTCCATCATTGGCGGTGCTGACGGTCCGACATCCAT
>JBJEJD010000165.1:0-5713 GCA_051877705.1 Coprococcus sp.
CGGCACAGGATGCTTTGTTTACAGCTACATCGGCGGTATGTGTAACGGGACTGGTAGTACATGATACGGCGACCTACTGGTCTCTTTTTGGTCAGTTTGTGATTTTGATTATGATCCAGATCGGCGGTATGGGTGTTGTAACACTGGCTGTGGCTATTACCATGATATCGGGACGCAAAATTGGATTGATGCAGCGAAGCCTTATGCAGGAATCTATTTCTGCACCACAGGTGGGAGGTATCGTACGATTGACTGGTTTTATTGTGAGAACAACGATTGCCATTGAACTTGCAGGAACTGTTATAATGGCTCCGGTTTTCTGTCATGAGTTTGGATGGCCGAAAGGTATATGGTATGCGTTGTTCCATTCTATATCTGCTTTTTGTAATGCGGGGTTTGATTTAATGGGTATCCGGTCCCAGTATTCTTCACTGACTTCTTTTGTAATCAATCCAATTATTAACGTGACCATTATGCTGTTGATCGTAATCGGTGGTATTGGCTTTGCCACATGGGATGATATCAGAAGTAAAAAGCGTCAGTTCAGACAATATCGCATGCAGAGCAAAGTGGTCTTTCTGGTGACAGCCATATTAATTGTTGTGCCGGCTGTTTATTTTTATTATGGAGAATTTTCAGGAATGCCGCTGGAAGAGAGATTCTGGAGTTCTCTGTTCCAGGCAGTGACACCGAGAACAGCCGGGTTCAATACGGCAGATCTGACAACACTGAGTGAAGAAGGTACATTAATTACCATTTTCCTGATGTTGATCGGTGGGTCACCGGGGTCCACAGCAGGTGGTATGAAGACAACGACGATTGCTGTGCTGCTTGCTTCTGCCGCTGCTGTTTTTTATCAAAGGGATGAGGCACACTGTTTTGGACGCAGGCTTCCTGCAGACGCCATCCGCAATGCGTCTGCTATTTTATTGATGTATCTGGTTCTGTTTCTGGCGGGCGGCATTATTATTTGCCGTATGGAAGGATTGCCGCTGCTGACCTGTCTGTTTGAAACGGCTTCCGCGATCGGGACTGTGGGACTGACCCTTGGCATTACACCGGAGCTTAATCTCATTTCTCGCGGAATCCTTATATTATTGATGTTTTTTGGACGTGTTGGTGGTCTGACCTTGATTTTTGCTGCTGTAACGGGTAAGAAAAGCTATGCGTCAAAGTTTCCTCAGGAAAAAATTACGATTGGATAGGGAGTTGAAGGGATTATATGAAATCTGTATTATTGATAGGACTTGGAAGATTTGGCAAACATGCGGCTATCAAGCTGCATGAACTTGGACATCAGGTAATGGCCATTGATAAGCAGGAGAATCGCGTGGATGAAGTACTGCCCTATGTGACCAATGCTCAGATTGGAGACTGTACAGAGGAGGCTTTTTTGTCTTCCCTGGGGGTAAGAAACTTTGATCTGTGTCTGGTGACAATAGGTGATGATTTTCAGAATTCATTGGAGACAACATCTCTGCTGAAGGAACTGGGTGCACCGCTGGTTGTGTCCAGGGCATCTAATGATGTTCATGCCAAGTTCCTGTTGAGGAATGGTGCTGATGATATTGTATATCCGGAGAAGCAGCTGGCAGCATGGACGGCGATCCGCTACAGTTCCGACCATATATTTGATTATATTGAATTGGATGGTGAGTATGCAATCTTTGAGATTTCTGTACCGGATAACTGGGTTGGACATACTGTTGCTCAGCTGGATGTGCGGAAAAGGCATCATATCAATATTATGGCCATGAAGCATGAGGGAAGACTAAGCATGGATATTTTACCGGATACGGTTATTTCTGGTCAGGATACGATGCTGGTGCTGGGACGGAACAGGGATATACAGAAATGTTTTCATATTTAAAGCCTTATAATACTCTGATCAGAGGAGAATATTATCTCTGGTCGGAGTTTTTTATCCGGTGGAAGTTAATGAACAGACCTGTTAATATCATTACTTTCGTGATACAATTTCTAGGAGAAATAAAGATAAAATACGAGAGAACTGTAACCTGAAATGGGGTGGATAAATCATGATGCTGCAGCAACAACCAGATCAGTCTTATAAAGATCCTGAAAACAGGCGTGGGCAGCTGAAGATATTTTTTGGATATGCGTCGGGAGTTGGGAAAACCTCCGCCATGTTATATGCTGCGCGGGCAATGCAGGAAAAGGGAACGGATGTTGCAGTAGGAGTTGTGGAGTCCCACGGTATGACGCAGACAAATGTGCTGGCAGCGGGATTTGAACAGATCCCGCTTTTACATATTGTACATAATGGATTGACACAGAAGGAATTTGATCTTGATGGAGCATTGAAACGGAAACCGCAGCTGATCCTTGTCGATGAACTGGCCCATACCAATGCGGCGGGCTGCCGGCACCGTCAGCGTTATCAGGATGTGGAAGAACTGCTCCAGGCGGGGATCGATGTTTATACAACGGTCAATGTTCAGCATATCGAGAGCCTGAATGATGTGGTTATGGCCGTAAACGGAATGGCTGTCAGGGAAAGAATACCTGATTCTGTTTTTGATAATGCGGATCAGGTGGAATTGGTGGATGTAGAACCTGAAGAACTGATATTGAGAATGCAGATGCAGAAGCATGATTGCCCTTTTTCTGTAGGAGAACTGACAGCTTTCAGGGAGATTGCACTGCGCAGATGTGCTGACAGGGTCAATCTTCTGGCCGGGGAGGCCGGGCTGAAGGAGACGGGAAGCTATCATCTGGATGAGCATATTCTGGTCTGTCTGTCATCATCCCCTTCCAATGCAAGAATTATACGGACAGCGGCGAGGATGGCACAGGCTTTCAGGGGAGATTTTACTGCTCTGTTTGTAGAAACGCCGGATTTTGCGGTGATGAGTGAAGAGAATAAAAAACGGCTGGAGGCAAATATTCGTCTGGCCCGTCAGTTGGGGGCAAGAATAGAGACTGTCTATGGGGAAGATATTTCTTTCCAGATTGCCGAGTTTGCCAGACTTTCAGGTGTTTCAAGGATCGTTATCGGCAGAAGCTCCATTGTGGGACGAAGACTGCCGGGGCATCAGGTTTTGACAGATAAACTGATTACCGATGCGCCGAATCTGGATATACATATTATTCCGGATCAGGCGGGAAATAGTATTTATCGGGAGAAAAAGCAGCGAAGGCGTCTGTTTGTTTTTTCAATCACGGATATTTTGAGATGTGTGGGAGCATTGCTGTTAACAACATGCCTCGGTTTGGTTTTTCAGCGTCTTGGATTTACAGAAGCGAATATTATTACGATTTATATTTTAAATGTATTGGTCATTTCACTTATAACACAGAATCAGATTTATAGTCTGATCTCATCGGTGATCAGTGTATTTGTATTTAATTTTTTCTTTACAGAGCCAAGATATACGTTGATTGCGCATGAGCAGGGGTATCCGGTGACCTTTCTTGTTATGTTTCTTGCCTCGCTGATTATGGGAACACTGACTGCCCGACTGAAGAATCATGCCCGCCAGTCTGCACGTACAGCGTACCGAACGAAGGTTTTGCTGGATACAGATCAGCTGCTGGGAAAAGCGGGAGATTTTGATGAGATTATTAATATTACAGCGCAGCAGTTGGTGAAGCTGCTCAACAGAGATGTGATCGTCTATACAGCACAAAAAGGGGAATTATCTGAGCCGAAATATTATGCAGTCAATCCCGGAGGAGGAATAGAACGCTTTTTGGACGAAGAAGAAAAGGCGGTTGCATTGTGGGTATTTAAGAATAATAAGCATGCCGGGGCAACGACCAATACTTTTTCTGAGGCAGGGTATTTTTACCTGGCAATTCGTATCCATGGTAATGTATACGGCGTTGTGGGAATTGCCGTCAGGGAACAGCCGATGGATAGTTTTGAGACAGATACACTGCTGTCGGTTCTTGGCGAATGTGCGTTGGCTCTTGAGAATGACAGGAATGCCAGGGAGAAGGAGGAAGCGGCAGTCATGGCCAGAAATGAGCAGCTGCGGGCGAATCTGCTGCGGGCTATTTCCCATGATCTGAGGACTCCTCTGACGTCAATCTCTGGTAATGCCAGCAATCTATTGTCCAATGCGGATCAGTTTGATGAAGACACAAGGCGGCAGCTTTATTCGGATATTTATGAGGATTCCATGTGGTTGATCCATCTGGTGGAAAATCTTCTGGCAGTGACACGAATCGAGGGTGGGAGAATGAATCTTCGGATGTCGGCGGAACTTATGGATGAAGTAGTAATGGAGGCTCTGCACCATGTAGACAGAAGAAAGACGGAGCATTTCATTCAGGTTGAGAATGAAGATGAAATGCTTTTAGCGAAAATGGATGCAAGGCTCATTGTGCAGGTTGTTATTAATATAGTAGACAATGCGATTAAATATACTCAGGAAGGTTCCAGAATTACCATTCATATAGGAAGGGAAGAAGAATTTGTCCGGGTGGATATTGCCGATGACGGACCGGGAATTTCTGATGAAGATAAAGCAAGGGTTTTTGAGATGTTTTATAGCGGTGCCGGGAAAATTGTTGATAATCGACGCAGTCTGGGCCTTGGTTTGGCTCTGTGCAGATCGATTATTGCGGCTCATGGAGGAGAAATATGTGTAAAAGATAATCATCCCCATGGTACGGTTTTTTCGTTTACTTTGCCAGCAGAGGAGGTAGAATTACATGAATAATAAAGTAACAGTTCTTGTGGTGGAGGACGATGCATCAGTACGTAATCTGATGACAACAACACTGAAGGCCCATGGATATCATTATCTGACTGCATTGAACGGTGAACTGGCTATTCTGGCGGCTTCTTCCCACAACCCGGATGTGGTATTTCTGGATCTGGGCCTGCCGGATATTGACGGTGTGGAGGTTATCCGGCGTATTCGTACATGGTCCAATATGCCGATTATTGTTATCAGTGCACGAAGTGAGGATACGGATAAAATCGATGCGCTGGATGCGGGAGCTGATGATTATCTGACAAAGCCTTTTTCTGTGGAGGAGCTGTTGGCCAGACTCCGGGTCACCCAGCGCCGGCTGGCGGTGATGGAGGGGGACAGGCAGGTTCAGTCAGTTTTTATTAATGGAGATCTGAAGGTAGATTATGCTGCAGGATGCGCTTATCTGGGAGAGAGTGAATTGCATCTGACACCTATTGAGTATAAGCTGCTTTGCCTTCTTTCACGGAATGTAGGGAAGGTGTTGACGCATACTTTTATCACACAGAAAATCTGGGGAAGCAGCTGGGACAATGATATTGCATCGCTGCGGGTCTATATGGCTACTCTGAGAAAGAAAATTGAGCCTGATCCAAATTCGCCTCAATATATTCAGACCCATATCGGGGTTGGATACCGGATGCTGAAAATATAAATAATAGTAAATTACCATAAAAATGAGTTTGACCTGCGTATATATATTAGTGTACTGACACATTGATATTCAGGCACACCTCAATGTGTCAGTACACTAGATGTGCAGCCGGAAGTACATCTGAAATAGAGAACAGGCAATGATTGATAATATGACAGGAGGAAATTATATGGGTAAATGGAAGAAGATTGGTCTGGCGGCTGTTATTGTACTGGGGCTCCTGGCCGGATGCGGCAATGGCGGGCAGACAGCAGGGGAAAGTGATGCTTCAGAGGCAGCTGATCCAGGTGACGGTGCAGCGTCAGAAAGCGTTAATGGAGATGAAACAGCAGCA
>JBJEJD010000165.1:5813-9623 GCA_051877705.1 Coprococcus sp.
TGAAAGGTCAGAATGATACATGGCTCTTTATAGATCAGGATTATGGTACATTATTTTATGCACCTGTGCCGGAAAATCTGACGGATGCTGAAGGCAATATTCTGAGCAGGGATGATCTGAAGGCTGGCAATCAGATCGATGTCTATGGAAACGGTATTATGCTGCAGAGTTATCCGGGACAGTATCCGGGGGTTACGCAGATGGTGGTGACTGCTGAAGGATCGGAGAATGAATTGGCAGAATATCAGGAATTGATAGACCAGTTTTTCCCGGAACCGGATATGAGCCAGCCGCCTCAGCTGAATATTTCCTATACCACATCTCTGGCGAAAACCACGGTTGTATTAAGCGGGCCGGGGAATTCTACCTGGACGGTACCGTCAGAGGACGGAGAAGAAGGAAATGTTGTGACTGCATGTGGTTCCGCTGTCATTCAGTGGAATGAACTGATTGATATTTCACTGGAAGGCAAGACAGATGTCACGATTATCAGTGAAGTAATGCCGCAGAAGGCCACAGTAACCCGCTGGCCAGTGGCTGATTATATGACAGAGAATTATGATAATGGCGAAGTGGTTACTGTTGAGCACGATGAGAATGGTCGGCTGACACTGAAGGATGTGGAAGAAGGTTATATTTACAGTATTATTGCTTCCTGGGAAATGGGTGAGGCAGAGTATGGTTTTGTGGCAGGCAAGCTGCCGGATTAATACTGGTAGATTGGTGAATGGATTCGGTACCTGCTGCCAGAGCTGTTTCGTAATAATGACATTTATATTCGATCAGGTCCAGTGTTTTCCGGAGTTCTTCCATCTGGGCCTGAACAATGCGGCGGCGTTCCAGGAACATATTGTATCGTTCCTCGAGAGAGTCATCGCCTTTTTGTACCCAGTCGGTGAATTGCCTGATATCTTTGATGGACATACCTGTTTTTTTCAGGCATTCGATAATTCTCAGCATATCCAGATCATGGTCTGAAAAAATCCGGTAACCGGAATCCAGACGTTTGATATAGGGCAGCAGGCCCTCTTTATCATAGTAGCGAATGGTGGTAGCCGGCAGATGCATAATTTCTGCTGCTTCTTTAATCGTGTATTCCATAAATAACCTCCCTGGTATGTATAATAAATTTACGGATTCTTCTGTCATTATAAAATCCCGGTTATTGTTATACAAAATTAAATAATTAAAAAGGCTTGACTTTAAACTTGACTTTAATGTTATTCTATTTTACGGATAAATGCAAGTAAATTCTGACGATATTGACAGGAGGTTATGAACATCATGGAAAGAGCAAAAGTTTATTTTACATCTGAAATTACACCGGAGTCATTACAGAGAATATATCATAGTCTGGGAAGAGAACTGAAGGGCAGAGTGGCCGTGAAGATTTCCACGGGAGAGCCGGGAGGTCACAACTTTCTTCAGCCATGGCTGATCAGAAACCTGGTACAGGAGCTGAATGGAACGATCGTTGAGTGTAATACAGCCTATGCAGGAAGAAGAAATACATCAGAGGAGCACTGGAAGGCGATTCATGAACATGGATTTCCAGAAATAGCGCCGTGTGATATTCTGGATCAGTATGGTGAGGTATCCATTCCGGTTTACGGCGGTATTCATCTGACAGAGAACTTTGTGGGCAACCGCTTGCAGGATTACAATTCCATGCTGGTATTATCCCATTTTAAAGGGCATCTCATGGGTGGCTTTGGCGGCGCTTTGAAAAATATGTCTATTGGTGTGGCATCTGCCCATGGTAAGGCACATATCCACGGTGTTGGCGTGCCGGAGAATCTGTGGACAGCGGATCACGATTCTTTCCTGGAGTGTATGGCGGATGCGGATAAAGCAGTCATGGAATATATGGGTGCTGAAAATATTGCCTATATTAACGTTGCCAACAGACTATCCATAGACTGTGACTGTGACAGCAATCCTCATGAACCGGAGATGGCAGATATTGGTATCTTTGCTTCTCTGGATCCTGTGGCTTTGGACCAGGCATGTTATGACGCTGTCATCTATTCACCGGATCCGGGGAAAGCAGCGCTGATTGAGCGTATGGAATCCAGGCATGCCATTCACACGGTGGAGGCAGCTGCGTCCATTGGCGTTGGAACAAGGGAATATGAGATCGTTTACATTTAGATATTAGATATATGATACATTTATTATGTATTGTTTACCCGTGTCTCAAGATTGAAAAAAGAGGCACGGGTGATTTTTATTTTATGGAGGGATAATTTTTAGATTGTGAGATATGTCAGTTTGCTTTATAATAGTAAGCAGATGTTTTACATACTTTTTACGTCGGAATGATGGCAGGAAGTTCGACGTAAGAGTAAGATTAAGTATAAACATTGTGTGGCTGATATTAAAGCAGGAGGAAAATATAAAAGCATGAAGTTTAAACTGACAAAATTGGAAAAATACTGGATCTTATATGATGTGGGCAATTCGGCCTTTGTGCTGCTTGTCTCTACAATTATGCCGATTTATTTTAATTACCTGGCCGGCAATGCGGGACTGTCATCGGTGGATTATCTGGCTTACTGGGGTTATGCGGCATCCGTCACCACACTGCTGGTGGCTCTGAGTGGTCCGGTATTTGGTACGATTGCGGATAATAAAGGATTTAAAAAGCCGGTTTTTGCTCTTTCCATTATTGTGGGATCGGTGGGCTGCCTTATACTTGGTTTGACCCGTGAGTGGCTGCTTTTTTTGATTATTTTTGTGATTGCAAAATACGGTTTTTCAGTGAGTCTGATTTTCTATGATTCCATGCTGACAGATGTTACCAGCGATGACAGAATGGACGCGGTTTCGTCACAGGGTTATGCATGGGGATATATCGGCAGCTGTATACCGTTTGTAGCCTGTCTGGGTATTGTTCTGGGCAGCGGCAGTCTGGGTATTTCCATGGAGATGGCCATGGCAATAGCCTTTGCCATTGTTGCGCTGTGGTGGTTTTTTGTTTCAATGCCGTTGTTGAAGAATTATGAACAGAAATATTATGTGGAACATAAAAAAGGCGCAGTCCGGGAGAGTTTTGCCCGTCTGGGAAGGACGATCTATGAATTGAAGGATCAGAAAGCGATACTTTTCTTCCTGATGGCATTCTTCTTCTATATTGATGGTGTTTATACCATCATTGATATGGCGACGGCCTATGGTTCGGCACTGGGATTGGATAGTACCGGGCTTTTACTGGCACTTCTGGTTACTCAGATCGTAGCTTTCCCGTTTGCCATTCTGTTTGGAAGATTATCATCCAGATTTAAATCGGAACTTTTGATTACGATCTGTATTGTGGCCTATACGGGTATTGCCATATTTGCAGCCCTGTTTTTAAGAACACAGATGCATTTCTGGATTCTGGCGGTATGTGTCGGAATGTTCCAGGGCGGTATTCAGGCATTGTCCCGATCCTACTTTGCTAAAATTATACCGAATGAAAAGTCCGGAGAGTATTTTGGACTATTGGATATCTGCGGTAAAGGCGCATCTTTTGTTGGTACGACTATTGTCAGTGTTGTTTCCCAGATAACAGGTGACATCAGTAAAGGTGTCGGTATGATTGCTGTATTATTTGTGGTAGGTATACTTCTGTTTAGAAAGGCGGTTGCCTGTAAGGAATAAATTAAAATTACTGATTTTTGGCAAATTATGAAAGTATGAAGAAAAATTAAAAAAACTATTGACATTACCCTGCGGTAGCGCTATAATAAGTTTCGACTTCTGAAGTTATTATTTAATATCGCGGGGTAGAGCAATCCGGTAGCTCGTCGGGCTCATAACCCGAAGGTT
>JBJEJD010000166.1:0-38788 GCA_051877705.1 Coprococcus sp.
CATAGAAACCTATGCTGTACTGTTCCTGACGGCCGCGCATATTACCGATAATATCCCCGGCCTTCAAAAATAAATCGGTCAGAATCCCGATAATCTCCTGCATGCAGGGATTGATCACCCTGTATGTATCCGAACCTTCTGCAGAGTACATCATGGCCATCATCAGCTTATAATATGTCTCATGGCTGCTGCAGAAATCAAAATAAAACCTGGTCAGCCGTTCGAGATTCGCAGGAAGATTGCCTTCATAGACAACCGCAGCGGCGATCCCTTCCCGCAACGGACCATAGCCTTCCAGAGCGACTGCCTGAAGCAGACCGTATTTGCTGCCATAATAATGATAAAGTGTCGGCTTTGTCACTCCCGCAGCATCCGCTATCTCCTGAACACCGATGGCATCATACCCCTTTTCATAAAAAAGCTGCAATGCCTTCTCCAAAATATTCGTCCGATTATCCATTGCCTGACCTCCTGATAATAGTATACCATTCGGTATACCAAATTGCAATGTATTTCCCCTTCTTTGTCCCCGAAACAGCAAAAATCCGGTATCGGTCAGATTGAACCGATCACCGGATTTTTTGTTGTACATATGTACGGCTAAACAGCTATATCATTATACTTCTTCATCTTCCTCTTTTGACTTTTTTCTGAGCTTCAGACCCAGACCGCCAAGGCCTGCAGAGGAAAGAGCAACTGTCATCAGCCCCCATACATTCATTGGATCCCCGGTTTTAGGTGTTGTTCCATTCTTTTGGCTGACAGCTGTTGTGCTGTTATTCTTGCTGCCTGTCGTTGTCTTGTCTGCCGGCTCCAGATTGTCAATGGCTGCCTGCAGTGCTCTGACTGCAATATCTACATTTGTCTGAGATTCTTTTGCCTCAAGTATGGCCTTAGCTTCTGTAAGAGTACTCTGAAGTTTATCCCAGCTTTCAGATGTATAATCGCTTTCTTTAAGGGCTTCTGCTTTCTCAATAACCGCCTGCAGTGCAGATGTATCTATTTCACCAGCACCAGGTACCGCCTTTGTTGTATAAATAAATGTCAGTTCCAGATAGCCTGTAGAGGAAACCGTAATTTCAAATGTATCTCCTTCTGCAAATGGCGCTGCATCTGTCTTCAGGGTACCATCTTCGTTGATGATGACGACAGAACCATGGCCGCTGGCCGCATAGGTCTCTCCATTGACAGTTACAGCTGATATACTGCTGATATATTCATTGAACTGCTCTGCTGTATAACCCTCTGCCACAACCAGTGCAGGTGCACTGCCATCCTCATTGTAAGCAGCAGGCATATCTTCTGTATACAGAATGAAATCTGCATACAGTTCCGCATATTTACCGCTCTGATCACTGACTGTCAATGTGTAGCTGCCTTTTTCCGCATTTCTAAATGTCAGTACATCACCTGAAACACTGGTCTCCAAGCCCTTAACGCTGTATTCCGGCTGATAATCATTCGGAAGGCCAACGAGGGTTATTTTCGTTGAACCGGCTGTCACCGCTGCATCTGCCACTGTGAAGGTATGTTCAAACTTCACAGGAACATAAATGTCTTCTAAAGGTATTTCATAAATACCTTTGCTTGTATAATAGGTCACCTGATGGATAGTCTGTCCCATCATTGCTTCATAGTGTGCTGAGGATGTCGGGCATCCATGCACTGCTTCTGTAAAGCCTGTACACCATGCCAGATCCGTGACTCTCCATATATTTTCCAGATGGCGGAGGCCATAGTCACTGCCTTCTTTTGTACTGATGACAACACCATATATCTGATCGGTACTGGTGTCAATCAGATCAAAACCATCCAGTACCAGTTCATAATCACCATAAGACGATTCTGTATACAGTTCTGCTGTTACACCGCTTACAGCCTGTACTTCACCGATCACTTCGCCAAAGCTCAGGTTTCCTTCTTCATCGGCAATCAGTTCTTTATAAAATGCAGGTACTTCGTCAAGCACATAGTAAGAATAGCTTGCGCTCTCAAACAACGCATCTTTGCCCGTGTAGGTGGTCTCGCTTGTCTGTCCGCGGTTCGTTACAGAGATTGTCACAGAATCCTCATCTGTAACCTGTCTGTAATTGGATAAATCAACACCTTCACCTACTTTTACAGGGAATGTAATTCCTGTGATATCACTTCCGTCACTGTTGACATGATAAGAACCTCCAGCCAGTGATGCCGTTCTTGTCTTATTCAATGTGGCTGATGAGAAAGCATCCACTTCCACATCATTATTGACATCTGCTGCATAGAATGCTGCATAAGGAATATTCATCAAAATATAGTCGTCAACATCGTCTGCCTCTGCTGTTACAGTTGTTACAATATCCTGATAATTATCACTGACGATGGTCAGTGTATACTCCGTACCTGCTGTCGGTGCAGTATCCAGAGTTATATTCAGGGCTGTCAGTGCTCCGCTTGTCAGGACCACGCTGCTGCGTCCCTGTTTGTAGGACAATGTATAGGATGGATTTTCAAGTACATTCAGTGCCACATCCAATGTAATAGCCAGTTCTGATCCCTTCAGTGTTGCTGTCGCTTCAGCTGAAGGATAAGTCTTTTTGATCTTTTCTTCAAGCTCATCGATAAGGTTTGCTGCATCCACAGAAGTGGCATCCGTGCTGTCAATCATTTCTCTTGCTTCACTCACATGCTCCTGAAGATCTGCATTGTCAGCATATCCCTCTGTCGCCTCCGCCTTAACTATCAATGCTCTCAATTCATCCTTCTGGGTCTCACTGATCGGTGTAGACATGGTTCTTGTAATATCCGGATAATTGCTGCTGCTGATTGTCAATGTATATTTTGTACCGTCTTCCGGAAAATTATTCAGCGCTACCTTTCCATCAACAACCTCCGCATTGTCAGCAAGACCACCGGACACAGAAATCCTTACATCCTCAAGATCTTCCGGTATACCGCTGATGCTCAGTTCTTTTGAATCATTGGCAATGGAATAGGCCAGCTGGCTCAGATCGCCGGTGTAATATTCTGGTAATTCAATATTGCAGGCAATATCAACAAGACCGATGCTTGTAATCAGCGTTATACCATTTAAAACAGCGCCATTCATATCAAACTGATAGAATTCGTCGCCTGCGCCGTGCGCTCTGCAAAGTCCCTGTCCTCCGATTACAGACCATGCGATCTCCATATTCTCAACTCTTGTACCAAACCACAGATTTTCCAGCGCTGTCATACCATACTGGCCGCCATCAGCAGTCTTTAAAATTGCACCATAAACCGTACTGCCCACAGAGTCTGTACCCGTCTGTAAGTCACCGCCCGGGCTGACCCCCAAAAGAGAAACCTGATAATCCCCATAACCGCCGTCCAGTTCCACATCGCTCACAGACAGATCCGCTGTGCTTATTGAAGCCTGCTGAATCCTCGAGAAGCTGTAGGAACCGTCCTCATGAATCGTCATCTCGCTGTAGGCTGAAGGCGTTCCTTCAAGAACAGTAAAATAATAGTTGTCATTTTCTGTAAGGTTTGTATTCAATTTACTGTAATCCTCTGCAGATACCTTTACAGGAAGTGTCACACCCATGATGTATTTACCATCATTGTAGGTACCCTTTGCAAGACTGTCTGTACTTTTAAACTTGCTCGTTGTCGCTGTTGATACGGCATCAATACCTTCCTCTACTTCCCATACGGCTTTATCCGTCAGACTATAAGCCGCATAGAAATCTGTGTACGGCACATTCATCGTCACGTATTGAACAACAGTCTCTTCTGACACTGCTTCCTCAGCTTCATGAATTGCATCCAGCGCTGCCGATTTAACCGCATCAGAAGTACGTGTCGCACCACTGACACTATCCCAGCCATTAATGGTATCTTCCGTCGCAGCCTGACCAATGAGCAGTGTCTGGAAGCCCTTCGATTTGTTTACCGCCTTATTAAAATAACTGTCATTTTCCGCATCGTAATCATCACTCGTTGTTACTGTAATATCGGCAAATATACCGTCTTCGACTTTCAGGCTGACTGTCACATCATATTCGTTCCATTCATTTTCGTCGTCCTCATCCTCCTGAGTTCTTGCCACTGTTGCGGTTTTCGTATACACCCCGTCTTCAGCCACCTGTCCGCCTGTTACAGCAAATGCCGTTGTCGGGCAAAAACCAGCTGTCATGGAAGCCACTATCAGACCGACCAGCGTCTTATTCATTAACTCTTTCTTTTTGCTCATAATATCCTCCTTTTATTTTTTATTAATAAGTCAGTAAAAACAGCCATCAGCTCTGCAGGCCGACGTTAGCATCCACTAACCATCAATCAATAAATTCACCTTCACTCACAGCCCCTATAGCCCTATCCACATAAACAGGCTGAATAACAGCAAAGCCCGCAGCAGTGTAAATAATACTTCGTTGCCTTTTACTTCTTTTATCCCACAATGAATATTGCCTTTCGGACATGTATCCACACACTTCTGGCACTGAAAACAATCACCTTTTACTTCTATGTTCCCGACAGCCGGCAGTTCAATATCCGACGGACATTTTCCGGTACATCCGCTGCAGCCCTTAATACATTGTTCCTGTTCCCTTTGCAGTGTAAAAAAGGGCAATATCGGAAGCAGAGAAAATATAGCTCCCATCGGACAGAAAAACCGGCAGAAAAATCTTTCCTGTACGCACATACCAATCAGCAGAAGAATCAGCAGAAGGATGCCCGGTACATAACCGTCCAGAGCAAAATTGCCCGCATGCAGCATCGAGAAAACATCCCAAGGACTTATTCCATGCGTCCGGTCATACAGTCCGGCAAAACACACCCAGGCAATTACCGCCAGTACAAGATACTTCAGCAGCGACAATTTTCCTGTGATTCCTTTATCAAGCTTAACTGGCCTTTTTTTCAGCTTTTTGCACATCCACAGATACAGCGCATGTACCGCATCCCCCAGACTGCCAAAGGCACAGGCAAATCCACAAAAGAATCTTCCGAACAAAACCGTATACGCACACAGAACGATGAGTACAGTGACAAAGACCGTCAGACCGACTTTTTCTCCGGCCCCTATCTGTGTGAATATGTATTTGATTCCGGCAAAAGCTGCCGTAAAAGCCGATGGAAAAAACAGAAAAAAGTATAACTGTATCAAAACTCTCAGCCATATGTGAATCTGTTTTTTCTGTTTCTTAGATAAATGCTGTATGTCTATTTTATTCATGTTATTTTGCCGCCTTCTCCAATGCCTGTTCCACTGCATTTTTTATACCTGCTGAACTATAAGTCGCGCCGCTGATCATATCCACCTCTGCCGACTGCCGATCTATAATTGACGGAATGATATCCTCGGCCATGGTCAGATAAGCGCCATCCTCATTTTCCGCGGAAATGATGGAAATATCCGTGATCTTCCCTTGTGATACCGTCACATCCACGGCTACCGTTCCCCCAAAGCCTTCTGCTTGACCGGAATAAATACCATCTTTATAGGCAGGGCTTTCCAGTTCCGCCGCTTCTGCCCGTATCATGGTCTGCTGGAACAGCTTTGCCGTCTCCAGCTCAGCATTCAGCATAGCTATCTGTTCATTCTGTGCTCTGCCGGTCAGCACCGTATTGTATCCAAGTATCAATCCTGTAATAACAACCAAATTAACAACTCTGACTGCAAATGTTTTCATGATTCTCCCTCTGTCTATCTTCTGGCACTTTCCAGCGCCTTCATACATGCTTCCACGATGGACTTCGACGAGCAGGTTGCTCTTGAAACCGTATCAATCCCCTCCGGAAGTCCCTTTTCCACGATCTGCGTCACAACACCCGGAATCTTTGAAGTGCCATTTGCCGCTCTCTGAATATAGGTGTCGTTGCTGGCATCGCCATCTCCTGAAATATCCGTAACAGCCGTGATTTTATCATTCTTCACCTTTATCTTTAATGAAAGGGTATAAGCTTCAAAGTCCCTGTCCTCGTCCGGTTCACACAAAACAGCGGCAGCATAATCTCCATCCATATAGATTGTCTGACCGTCTTCAGATTCATCCGGCACATTCGGTTTATCCGTCATCTCCGGATTTTCCGGCTCCTCTGTCTTGCCGTTAGTGGCCTCATCGGCAGCTTTCAAAGCATTTTCAATCGCTTCAAGAATACCTTTTGAACTGAAAGTGGCCCCTGACACGGTATCAACATCTGTATTCTGCATTCTGAGAGCTGCATCAATGACTGATTTTGCTCTGTTAATATAAGCCGCATCATCCTGTGTCTCTGTAACAAAAATGGCCTTGATTGTCTTATCCTGTATGACGATACATGTTTCAATATCTCCCAGATATCCTTCACCAATACCGGCATATATACCGTTCTTATATGGAATGGTACCTGTTATGACCATCTCTTCATCCTTTATTTCATCCCCGGAGGCAACAGAACCCGATACAGCTGCTTCACTCAATGCATCCCGTACAGCATTGATAATACCAACTGAACTGTAGGTCGCACCTGAAACCGTATCGACATTGGTACTCTGTGTGGAAATGATTCTTTCCGTCACTGCAGAGGCCCTATTGATATAACTGCTGTCATCACTTGTATCTGTAATCTCTATGACACTGATCGCACCATCCTGTACAACAACTCTGACACCTATGGTTCCTGCAAATCCCACACCGCTGCCGTAATAGATTCCGTCTATATAACCATCTGCATCTTCCACCTTGCTGACGCTGGTCGTGCCGACGCCACCGCCTGAAGTGCCGGAAGAAACCGGTACATTTTCATCCATCTCTCCGGTCAACGCATTTTTTACCGCATTTATAATACCCCTGGAGCTGTAAGTAGCGCCGGACACAACATCCACATCCATTGTCTGTTCGGCGATCATCTGATCGATCACACTTTTTGCACGATTAAAAAATGCTGCATCATCGGTCGTTTTCAATATGTGAATAGCAGAAATCGTACGATCTTTTATATCAACAGACACCGTGATCGTACCGGCAAACCCTGTGCCGCTGCCCTCATAGCTGCCATCTGCCAGATCAAAACTGCCTTTCACTGTTTCAAATTCCGTTTCCGCTGCTTCCTCTGTTTCCATTTTTGCCTTAACGTTCCTGTCACTGTCTTCCGTTTGAATTGTTTCCGGCACCTCCACCGCATAGACCGGCGCCACATAGCCATGCAGAGAAACTGCCACACATACAACTACAAAAACCGTTGAAAGGATCGGCATATAAGGTTCTAACTTATTCCAAAACTTCATTCTTCTCCATCCTTTTCTATGATCCGAACCTCATGGTCCGAACTGAACGCCTGCATAATTCCCTCTGTTATATACAGTTCATCGTCAGCACTCAACAGTATCATATCAAATTCATCACTGTGGGCGCGCCAGTAATCCTCTGCTTTATCCTGTCCCATGATAAAAAGGGAAGTAGACAATCCGTCAGCCAGTATGCCGTCAGTACTGACGATCGTTACGGATGTCAGACCATTATGTGCAGGATAACCTGTTACAGGATCAATAATATGATGATAAATCTCCCCATCCTGCTCAAAATACCGCTCATAGCCTCCTGAAGTAATCACCGCCCGATCACTGACAGAAAGCACTCCCATATAAGCTCCACTGTCATCCGGACTTTGAATGGCCACACGCCAGTCACTGCCATCCGGCTTCGTGCCAAAGGCCTGCACATTTCCTCCCAGATTCACCAACCCGCTGCTGATTCCATATTCACGGTAAATATCCATTATTCTGGCGGACGTATATCCTTTTGCAATACCGCCAAAATCAATCTGCATGCCTTCTTTTCCAAAGAAAACAGTATGGTTTTCCCGGTCATATTCAATCAGCGAAGGATCTGCCAGTTCCAACAGCGCTATCAGTTCTGTTTCCGGCGGCACCCTGTATTTACTGTCTGTAAAACCCCAGGCCTTCATTACCGGATAAATGGCAATGTCAAAGGCTCCATCTGTACTCTGATATAAATCCAGAGACCGTTCCAGCAGTACCTCCGTTTCTTCCGACAGGCTTCCGCCGCCATTATCATTCAGTCCGGCCACCTCACTGCTTTTATTTCCTGTTGACAGCAGAGCATCCAGCCTCTCTATCTCTGCAATGGCTGCTTCTACAGCCTCCTCACCGTTTATTCCATAGGCCTTAACAGTCATATATGTATCCATGGCAAAAATTTCCCGGACTGCTTCTGTTGAAACATCTGCCTTCACCATTTCTTCCGCCTGCACGGCACCACCCACAAGGCTGCATCCGCACAGCATCAATGAAAAAGCAAATATAATAATGATTCTGATTTTTGTTCCCATTTAAAAATCCTTTCTCAAGTTAGTCACTGCTAACGTTTAGCATTTTACCTCACTAAAAAAAAGCTGTCAATCTCAAAACCCAATAAAACAGCCGTTTAAAATGATAAAATATCTTAATAGGGATTTAACGGGAAAATTTCTCATACAGGAAAGTCAAAATGATAAAAAATATCAAATCAGTAATTCTTACTATTTATGGAAACAAAGCATCAGAGAGCAATCTGTTCACCATAAAAAAAACCCTGCGGAAGGACACCTGACATGTCCCACCACAGGGCTATAGAATCAATATTAATTATTCAATACGCTGAAATTAACCTCTGGTCTTCTTGATTGCATCAATAAGAGCAGGAATAACCTCAAACAGGTCACCCACGATACCATAGTTAGCTACTTCAAAGATAGGAGCTTCTGGATCCTTGTTGATAGCAACAATAACATCAGAACCTGTGATACCTGCAACATGCTGAATAGCACCGGAGATACCGCATGCGATGTAAAGCTTAGGACCTACAGTCTTACCTGTCTGACCTACCTGATGTGCACGTGGAATCCAACCGGAATCAACTGCTGCACGGGAAGCACCAACTGTAGCGCCAAGAACTTCTGCAAGTTCTCTGATCGGAGCAAAACCATCTGCACTGCCGACACCACGGCCGCCGGATACGATGATCTCAGCTTCTTCAAGGTTAACCAGTTCAGCAACCTCTTCGATTCTCTCGATCAGTTTTGTTCTGATCTGAGAAGCATCAACATGGATATCTTCTCTGATAATCTCACCTGTTCTGTCTTCAACAAGTTCAGCCTTCTTGAATACACCAGGTCTAACGGTACCAAGCTGTGGACGATGATCCGGGCAAAGGATCTGAGCCATCAGGTTACCGCCGAATGCAGGACGTGTCCATGCCATATTGCCGCACATCTTATCTTCTGGATCATCAATATAATCAAGACCTGTACAGTCAGCTGTAAGACCTGTATGAAGATCACATGCCATTCTAGGACCAAGGTCACGACCATTGTTTGTAGCACCAACCAGAATAGTAGCTGGTTTATACTTGTCAACCAGTGTCTTCATGGCGATACCATAAGCATCTGTCGTATAATTGTAATACTCTTCACCTTCAACAAGGATAGCCTTGTCAGCACCATATGCGATGGCTTTCTTGGCAACATCTTCTACCTGACCACCGATAACAACTGCAACAAGCTCAGCACCCATCTTGTCAGCAAGCATACGGCCAGGATTCAATAATTCGTAGCCAACATTCTTGGCTTCGTTCTCTTCTGTTTCAACAAATACCCAAAGATTCTTATATTCTTCAAAACTCATTGTCTCTTTACCTCCTTACAGTACTTTCGCATCAGCAAGCAGGCCGGCAAGTTTGTTTGCACTTTCTGCAGCAGTTTCTTCAGCGATCATGACACAGTCAGCATTTCTGGTTGGTGTATAAGTCTTCTTAACCTTTGTAGGAGAACCCTTAAGACCACACTGTGCAAGGTCGATATTGGCAAGTTCTACCAGATCTGCCGGTGTAAGAATAGCGATTTCTTTCTTACGTGCAGCCATTTTGCTCTTGATCGTAGGATATCTAGGCTCAAAGGATGTCTTAACAACTGTGATTACTGCAGGCATAGGAACAGAAATCATATCATAACCCTTATCGGATTCTCTCTTAACGATAGCATTGTTGCCGTCGATTTCAACTTCCATAGCATATGTAACCTGCGGAAGACCCATATGAGAAGCGATTTCAGGACCAACCTGACCTGTATCACCATCGATAGCCTGTTTGCCGCCAAGGATCAGATCAAACTTACCATCTTTAACTTCGATTGTCTCAATTGCTTTTGCAAGGATGTAGCTTGTTGCCAGTGTATCGGAACCACCAAATTCACGTCCACTGCAAAGATAAGCCTTGTCACCGCCGACTGCGAGACACTCTTTCTGAGCTTCTTTAGCCTGATCAGGACCCATTGTCAAAATAGTGATCTCTGTACTAGGATCTTTGTCCTTGATTCTGGCAGCCACTTCCAGAGCACATGCATCAAATGGATTAACGATACTTGGAACACCAGCACGAATCAATGTATTGGTTACTGGATCGATCTTAATCTCTGTTGTGTCTGGCACCTGTTTTACACATACACAAATTCTCAAAATAAAAACCTCCTTTTAAGTAAAGCTTTTTCCATACGTACCCATATTATAAAATAATAGATAATATGAATCTTCAGAAACGCCACTACTTACATCCTACACTTTTTGGAACGATTTGTCAAGTTAGTCAATTATTATTTCACAGTTTCAGTACAAACCAGTAAAAATGTCCAAAAACCAATTAATCAGGAATATTAATATTATCGAAATCCTCCGGCTGCAGCATAAACATTGCAGCCTCCTCATACTTATTATCCAAAACTGTCATAAACAGATTCTTCATATTCCGTTTTTCCAGGCTGGCAATAGCCTCTTCAATAATAGCCATAATATCCTCATAATTAACAGAATATCCATCTCGCATACGCTCACGGAGCAGCCGCTTTAAAACATCTGCCGCCGGCTCGGACATCTCATATCCCTTTTTCTCTGCATAGCCCCAGGCAAGCTCAACGAGCTCATTCTCGTTATATTTTCCGATATGAATAATATTCAAAAACTTGCTGTGGAGCACAGGATATTTTTTAAACAGCTCTTTAATACGCTCTTCTTCTCCCTCAAGAACAATGGCTACGTCCTGGTTATCTCTCTGAACAAAATCCACGATAATACCAGCCGCCCGATCATTGAGTCGGTCAGCCCCCTCTATGATCAGACATCCGCTCTTGAGCTTTTCGAAGATACCTGTAAAGTCACGGCCGTTCAAATCATCAGCCGTTGCGCGTACAAGCTTGTTTTTATCACAGATACCATAGGTATTCAATGCTTTTGCAATACCTATGGCAATCTGGGACTTGACGCTCATATCATAGCCTGTGACAACAAAGTTAATATCATATGGTGCCAGAAGATCCATATTATCAAGAGCCGGATCTTCAAATCTGGTAAATGTTTTTGCCAGCTGATTTTTGATACTCTGAACTCCCGCCACAGACCCAAAAATATCCATGACAGTATCGGAAGCCTGAATATCCTCTATTATCTCGTCTTCATCCGCTCCACCGATCGCTCCATCTGCTTCATCAATAATCTCCTGATCTTCGTCTTCTTCATCAATTACTTCGTCATTGATGACCTCATCGTCAGGTACTTCGTCAGGATCAGCAGAAGCATGATCGCTCAGTCCAAAAAGATCATCCAGTGACAATTCTATATCTCCAATGATCTCATCATCGTCTTCCATCTCATCGTCGGTCATCTCATCTTCATAATCCTTTTGCGAAGCAACGCTTTCACTGTCGGCCTCATCCTGATCATCATCGGCTTCATCCTGCATATCGTCAGTCTCACCCTGAGCATCCGCATCAAAATCCGTCCCCATGAGTTTTCCAAAGAAATCCACATCTTCCTGGCTGAGTCCTTCCATTGAGATCACCAGCTCATCTCCGCTATCCTGCATATCATCTTCATCATCCGGAGCAGAAACATCCTGACTGTCCACACTGTCCGCAACATCCAATGTTTCTTCCGGCTGCACCGGCTCCTCCTCTTCGTCACGACCAAGCCTGGCTGTTGTCCAGTCAAAATGATTCTCTTTTTCTTTTGATCTGCTAAACATTAAGGAACTGAACAGCTGAGCAATATGTGATTTGTCATCAACCATTTCCTCCGGCTCGTTTTCTGCCGGAATACTGTCTGCTGCAATATTGTCCGCTGCAATATTGTCTGCTGCAATATTGTCTGCTGCATTCTGACTGCTTCGCTCATCCAGAACCTTCTGGATCAGTTCAACATCAATACTGCCCTCATAATCATCCGCAGCCGGATTTTCAGTATTCTGGGTACTCTCTGATGCAGCCGCCAGACGTTCTTCTTCAGCCCGATGCTGTTCCACTGTTGTGATCTCCGGCAGCGGCTGTCCTGTCAGCTTACACTTCAGGGCAATAGCCTTATCCACATATTCACCGTGACCGAACCAGAGAACAATTTCATCACACTCATGAATACATTTCTTCGTCTCGCCGCTGGCTTCATATAATGTTGCCAGCTCATAAGCCCATTCCTCTATGTATTCATAATCCTTTAACTTCTCCAGAGTATCAATCAATACAGATAAGCGTTCACCCTTACCCTTATCAAGTCTGTAGCGCAAAATATAGCGGTGCAGATCTCTGGAAGCAACACCTATAAATTCTTTGTAGTAGTATTCTGCTTCCGAATATTCACCCTTATCAATATACAATGTAGTCAGTAAATCGAGAATTCTCCTCGTATTTGGGTTCTTCTCATAAACTCGCAGCAGAATCTGTTCCGCTTCATCATAACGCTTAAGTCCCATATAAACTTCACCTACGAGGCAAAGTATGGACATATTCTTGATTCTGCTCACATCAATATCATCCAGGACCTTCAGTGCTTCCTCATACCGTTCCTGAAGCACCAGTGTCTTGACATGCTTTGTCAAAGCGCCTTCATTTATTTTATTATCCACTCTATTCATCTCCTCACCATCCGGCTTAAAAATATTCACAGCTTTAAAGGAATTTTAGCACACATGCGAATTCTTGACAACAAAAGGTCTAAACAAAGTCAAAAACTTCCTGCTCGTAATTGATTTTAATATATTCCATTTCTTCAATGACCACATTGGAATGATAATCCACCACAATGGTCTGCTGCCGGTTATTCATCAGCTTCTGACCCAGCACATAATTAACATCAAATTTACCGGTAATGGCTGGTGTTGCCCCCCGTGCCGGCACGATCAGCTGCACATCATTGGTCTTCAGCAGAGCAAATATCGGCTCCCATATATAAATATCCTTTGCAGCTCCAAATGGATTATCAATGAATATGACTTTCTTCAACGCATCGCCTGACGATGCTCCCGCATGAATACAGGAAATATAATGAATAATGGCAATCAAAAACTGTATATAAATCCCCTGTGACTGACCCGTACTGCCAACGGCTTCCTCATATTTAAGATAGCGGCTCTGCTCTACAATGCGCTCCCGTTTATAAAGCATCAGACGAATGGCATTCATATCAGTAACAATAACCGCAAACAGTCTTTTCCATGCAAGCTGCTGCCGGATATACCGGAGCTTTTCCTCCTGTGTATCCAAAGTATCTGACACCTTCACTATCTCATCAATATAAGCCGCCATCTGCTGTTTATAAAAAGTCTCCTTAATATAAGGGATGCTGAGGCCAACCATCTGAATACGTTCACCATCCATAACAATGACAGACATTTTTGGAAGCTTATCCAGTTCCATACGAATATTCTGGCAAATCTGAAGACACTGTTCCTCAAAATTTTCCTTGACATTCATGAGGTCTTCCATATTCTTACCAACCCGCGTCTTCTCAATACCGATCAGCTGAATGGTCTCGTCAATTTCTTCCATTATATGCTTTGCAGTCTCCGCATCTTCCGGCAAAGTCAAATGATCCCTGATTTCCGCAGCCAGTCCCTCGGCTCCCAGAAGATGCAGAGATGAAACTGCCTTGGCTTTATCCTTCTCAAAGGCCTCTCTTCGGGCAAAATGCTGGGACTGTAAATGCTCATACTGACCGAGCAGCTCCTCATATTTTCGCTTCAGGTTCACATTCGGTCCCCACGTATCCTTTGTGAGATCTACAGGCACATGACAAAGTGTCATCATTCTCTCCAGATCCCTCCTAAGTCCTTCAAGGAAATAGGTATCCTTTGTCAGGCGCTCTATATTTCTGGATGCCGCGCTGCATTTATCAGAAGCCTCATTATACAGCTGCGTCATATTCCTGACATAGTTCTCATAACTCTGATCGTTGAGGTTCACTTCCCTGTATACGCCGTATTTCTCCTCTATAATTGTTACTGCCTGGGTCACACTGCCGCACAGACGGTTCTTATCCGCCTCCATATCCGACACTCTCTGCCTCAGACTGTCAATCTTTTCCCCAATCTGCAGCAAATCTTCCCTGACAGTCAGTATCTGTTCTTCATCTGTTCCATAGAGCTGTCCTTCCTGATGCAGCCGCTCCAGTCTTTCAGGCTGTTGATTCCTGCCAGTAATATTCTTCAAAAGACGCTCCATGGATCGGGCATAGCTCTCCATTAACTGTTTTTTGTCCACCAGATCAAGATGTTCTTTTTCATATGCATCTCTGACACCCAAAAAGGCCGCCCGCAGTTCATCATCTGTCAGTTGATTCCATAACTGTTCCTTCGGTGCGTTTTCGTTAACATCGGAATAAATCTGCCAGTCTTCTGTCCATTCCCGTACCAGCATCTCTTTCTGTCGTCCGGCAGTTTCACAGTGCTCAGTCAGTTCCCTATTCCCGCTCTCCAGCTTCTCCATGGCCAGCTGCTGCTCATGTTTCTTCAGCGCAATCTGCTCATGTTTTTGCTCCTCATCAGCCAGCTGCTGGCGAATATCCGTTAATGCATCGTTCACACTCTTCAGCTGCTGCAGGATCTCATACTGTTCTCTGGCAGCAGACAACTGCTGTTCCTGATCTTCCTGCTGTCTTCGCAGCTGATCCACCCGTTCAGATAATGTCTGCTGTTCCTTTCGGGATGTCTCCTGTTCCTGCAGCAATTTTTTCTCCAAAGCTTGATTTTCAGACAAAGCTCTGTGACGCTCCTCTTTCTGCCCTTCATACATGAGCAGAAAACCGCTGACATCTTCCATGTCCTTCTCATAAGTCTCCAGCTGATCCTGCATTCTTGCCAACTGACGATTCAAATCAGAAAGTTCTTCTTCGCTGCACCGCCGTTCACGGATCAGCAGCCGCTCATCCAGATAGTATCCGATGCCTTTGCCCGCACAAAACAGATGCTCTCCATCTACAGGTATTTCTTCTGCCAAAACCGTTTCAAGCCCGGTCACCGGTATCAGATGATCACCAAAATCCTTCTCTTTCAGCAGTACGTCCGCCGCAACTTTTGAAAAACCATCCTTCAGAATAACCGTATAAGGAATCACAGGCATCCTTTCCAGCAGATGGCGACGTTCCTCCAGTTCTAAACCTTTCAGATATTCTGCGCCATATACACAGGTAATACCATGGCAGGTCCGGACATACTCCATGAACTTCCGCACATCCTCAGGTGCCGTCAGAGGATTGCCCTCCGCCAGCTGTCGGATTCTTTTTTCAAGGGCAAGAACCTGCTGACGTTTTCCTTCCATCTCATAGACAAGTCTCCGGTATCTCTCAAAAAGCTGCTGTTTCAGAGACTCCATATTCTGAACATGGTAAATATCCAGCAATTTCTGCATTCTATCCCTATTGGCTTTCCATTCCTTCATAAAATCAGACAGTTCACGAATGGTCTCCCGAACACGGATAAGTTCCGGTTCCAGCTGTTCCAGCCGCATTGCCAGTTCCTGAAGGCGCAGATTTCCATCCTCCAGTTCTTTCTGTCCGGCCTCCATCTGCTCCTCCTGCTGCTCTATCTGCCTATGATGTTCACGAAGCGCTTTTCCCACCTCTTCAATAATCAGCAGGCCGGATTGTTCACGCAATTTGCCGAATCTTCGGAGATACTCTTTCTCCTGTGATCGTCCCTCTTCTATCTGATGCTCCAGAACAGCCAGCATTCTGTCTGATTCCCGCTCTTCTTCTCCGAGGACCGTCAGTTTTGCATTATTCAGATGAATGGCCTGTTTATATTCAAGTATCCTGCCATCCATGTCACGGCATCTTTGATCGTATCGGCCGCTCCATTCGGCCGTATATCCCTTCAACAGTTCCAGTAATTCCTGCTGTCCACCTGCTGCATGGTTGATGGTGTGGGAAATCGACTGATATTTCATCTGTTCTTCCAGATATTCCAGATAGTCGTTCATGCTTTCACGAAGATTCAGATCATCTCTGGTCAATGCCTGCTGCCTCTGGAGTCCTTCCAGTTCCTTTTTATATTGATCCGTCGCTGCCTCAAGATCAGCCAGCTGTTCCTTGCTGAACTGTATCCGGGCCGTCTCCAGTTTGCGGGCGTATTCTTCCATCTGTCCGGCTGCCTTCTCTTTTTCCTTCCCGGCCACTGCCAGATCCCTCGCCTTCGTTCTGCTGTTCAGAAGAGCCGTCTGCCAGGCCCTGGCAATCTCATATCGCAGATGCGCCTCCTCCTGATACATATTGTCCAGAGTCCTGATCCGATCACCAAGACTCTGCAGCACCTCCTGCTGCTGGTCATAATGATGGATCTGTGCCTTTTTTCGGGTCAATTCCGCCAGCTGGTCTCTGATCTCATAGAGCGTATCTGCCATGAGAGCTGTATCCCCCTGCTCTGTATTCTCACCATCAGAAGTTCTCATGGCAAAAGCCTTCTGAATAATCTCTTCAATCAGAAGATCCTCCACTACTTTGCGTGTTGTCCTGTAATGTGTCTCAAAATACGTTCTCACATGGCCCTCTGTCTTATTGATACCGCGAATGATCTCCCATTCACTTTCATAGAGCCCATACCGACTGATAAAACGCTGATATTCACCCTTGCGTTCAAACAAATGAACCTGAAGCTGATAGTCCTTCCTGGACAGATTTTTCAGATAGGTCTTCAGTCCAGGATATGTAATTCGTTCCCTGCCATCACTTAACGGCAGATTGACAATATCATTGTCATTATAATGACGGTAAAAGATAACATAGTTAAAATACTCAATGGCTGCCACATCCCTGGCCGTATTCTGCCCTTCATCCTCTCTGGCTTTTCTTGCACAAAAACCCGTCAGCATATAACGGTAATCATCTTTTACCAGATAGTCATCCAGCTTCCACTCTATCAGAGAATGAATGACTGTGCTGCCATTGCTTCCCCGAAACAATTTTTCCACCGGCTGCTTATCATCCAGCGTGCAATTTGGAATCAGATTCTGAAGCAGAAGAAGCAAAAGCACACTCTTACCGCCGCCATTTGCCAGATCATAGAGCACATTTTTGCAGTCAAAACGCATAATAAAATCATCATAAAACTGCGTACCAAAATTGTAACGCACATTATTGACACGGATTCTGTTAATATGCGGCATGTTCTTCCTCCTCTCCCGAATCTGTCCGCCGGCTCTGTTCAATCACCTCATAAAGCCTGCCCTTACAGCTGTCAAAATAATTCTCCGTCAGCGCCCGCATCCGGTCAGTGATATAATACTTGCCCCCGGCCTCAACAAACAGATTCTGACTGATAAGAAAATTAAATACCAGTTTTACAAAACCTGTCCTGGAGCCTCTGGCCGCTTTTAACGTCGAAAGATCGTCATTCTCCGTTACCACTGGCAGCTCATCCCAGAGAAGAGCCAGCGTCCTGAAACTGTTTTCCTCAATCTCATTCTGCACAATAACCTGAAGCTTTGCCATGACACCGGACAACATGGCTGTCACACTGTCAATGACCATATCCGTACGCACATAGACTAAGGCCGCGTCACTGGCAGAATTCTCATAAAAAAGAGTCATAATATCATAAATGATCAAATAAGCCAGAAACAGCTCTTTATTCAAACGCAGGCCTATAGCCTTCTTCAATTCATCATTCGTGTAACCAAATACCCGGTTCTCATCACCTGCTGTCACATAAAGGCTGTTCTTGTATTCATACAGACGCAGATTCGACTTTTTAAGAACTGCATCCAGAATGTCATAAACCTCTGCCTGATTGCTGTAAGCATCATACAGATCTCCATGGCTGGTCCTGCTGATGGTCTCTCCCGTAATTAAGTATGCGAATATCTCCATTGCTTTATCCAGATTTTTATGATCCATCATCCCTCTGCCCTTTCAAATCGTATGTTGCTCATCTCAAACTGTTCCAATATCTCTATCGTTTCATCTGGCAGATAGATCAGCCGGAATTTCAATCCCGCATAATCATCTCCATATTCTTTCACAAACTGTGCCATTGTATCTTCAAGAAAAGTATCCTGATGCTGTCGGATCCTGTCCAGATCATAATAATCTTTCTGGCTCAGGTGGACAAGAAATGCATAATAATCTCCATTTCGAAGGATCTGATCAGGGAATTTCACAGAATACAGATAATTCATATAATCAAGCGTTACACTGCCCTTCTTCTTCAGCTGATCCAGCAATACCTTCAGCAGATGCCCGAAATTATCCTTCATACGCGCTTCCACCAGCTCATCCTCATAGACATACATCTGCTCTTTTTCTTTCTTCACAGGTTCACCGGCTGTTGTCTCTTCAGGTTTATACAACAGGAGATCATCCAGCTTCGTCATGACAAATGTCTTTCCGATCTTTGGTGCCAGAAGGGGCATGACCATATGTACCAGCAATTCCGGATCATCCGACTCTATCATACGTCTCCCTATATCCATAAAATCAACAGACGGTCTGAATCGTGTCCGTTTTGCCTTCTCCAGCGCTTCATCACCGGCCTTCTGCATCTGCACATAAGCATTCATCAACTCGCTATGCTTCTTCATAGCATTCTTCAAAGCCGTATCCAGCCTGTAAACCTCATCGGCTGCCTCACCCGTTATATGGGAGGCCTCCATCTTCTGCACTGCTTTGGCTGAAAGGGCCATATTGGAGGCAAACAGACGCTGTTCTTCCTCAAACCATTGCAGCAGCCGACTGTGATACCGCTCCAGTGCCTCCAGTCCTTCCTTCACATGCCGGTTGAGAAGAACCTGTATCTCCCGGCGTTCCTGCAATAATTTCCCGACCTCCATATTGATCCGTCCAATGACTTCCAATCCGCCTTTAAAATTTCTTGCCTTAATCATCTTCTCCAGAAGAAGCTGGGCAATACTGATATTGCTCTCCTCTCTCACTTCCTTCGTATCCAGATAGAAGGCCACGCCATCGGCCGAAATACGATAAAGGACCTGCTGCTCCTTCAGCTCACTCTCAATAAGACGCACTCTCAGCTTCTTTATCTGATGAGAAGCAGGGTCAAAATAATCAAATGTAAAAGGCCGCCCTTCATTACACATTTTATCAAAAATATATTGATAAAGGCCGTCCTCATCAGCATCTTCAGGGCTCACATCAAAATCCCGAATAAGCACGCCGGCCATAAAATCCCGATAATCCTCGTAACGTACCGGCCTGTCCTGAAAATGATTATACTCTATAAAAAAACGCAGGACGGCGAGGACAATATAAGACATGTCCAGTTTCCCATACCGGCCGTCTCTATACTGGGCAAAACCGGTATCCATGAGTCTGAAAAACGGATAATACCGTTTCAGATTCATCATCCTCTCCTGATGGGCCTGTATCATATCATTCATCAAAATATAATTATCCACTGCACCCTCCCGTATCTTTTTATTTTTTCAACATCCAGCCAAATTGTTCACCACAGCGCTTCAGTTCACCAAGAACCGTATCAAGTCCTTTCTGTGTTTCCATCCAGTTCTCCCGGCTTATGCCCTGCGTCTGTGCAGGACAGACAAGGAATTCCACTTCTCTGTCCCGATAAACATATTCAAAATACATTCTGCTTCTTCTGGCATGAAATGCCTGACAGCAGATGATCGCCCTCTGCACCGGATATGCCCTCTCTTCCAGCATCTGCCGGATATTCTGCGCATTCTCCAGCGTAAACTCTGCCTCCCGCTCCTGCCAGACGGCATGGGCCGGAACCCCTTCCTGCTCCAGAACATCGCTCAGGAAATCTGCTTCTGTCCTGTAATGTCCGTGATAACGTTCACCGTCACAGGCCGGTCCGGGAAAGGCATCCAGTCCTTTACTGAATCTGCCTGATACAATGATCAACGGCGCCAGTCCTGCCCGGTAAAGCCCTGCCGCCCGTCTGGCAGGCTGGGGCCAGGTATTGCCGGGAACCAGAATAACGTCCGCTTCCTCGGGTTTGTCCTCAAGAAAAATAAAATCCGTAATATCTTTAATAAATTTCATGCGCTTTTATTATCATACACCTTACTTTTTAAAGGTCGCATTATATGACAGCTTCGCATTTTTCCTTTCGGACTCCGGACCGTATTCTGAAGACGGAATCACTGTCTCTGAACCCACCTGCCACTGGCCGCCTTTACTTTGCGGCAGCAGAATCACCGTCTTCTCCTCATCATAATTACTGTACCATGCCACATCAGAAAGATCCGTCTTCACTTCATAAACCTTTGCCTTCTCAGGGAACCAGCAGCAGGCATAGTATTTCGCCACTTCCTTATCAAGTGTAAAAGAAAATGCCCGGTCAATCTCTCTGCTGGCATCATCCTCGCAGCCGAAAGGCTTTTCAAAAGAACCTCTGTAAACCGTCAGCCTGCCGTCTTCACCGATATACTCTGCCAGTTCCTGCTTCATTTCTTCAATTCTTGCCGCCTTTATATCCTCCGGTTCCCGCTTAACAGCACGAGCCAGAATATTAACAAAGCCACCGTCTACCTTACCATCCAGATATACCTGAACCAAAAGCGGCAACGCCACTCCATCCGGTATCAGTCCTTCTCTGAAATAATATTTGTACCACTTAAATGTCTCATCGGAATCCCGTCCGTAAGTTTTTGACAAATAGGAAAAACTTGCCTCCCACGCATTCAGATCCTGAACCTTCTCCTTCGACAACTTCTGAATATCGTCCAGCACCTTTTTTGTCCTTGTCTTAATAAAATCAGCCATCAGCTTTTCATCCGGTGTCAGCACTTCACTTTTTGGCATCCTGACTTCTTCCATGTTCAAAACCTCCTTGTATCCTCTAAAAAAAGATGCTGTCTATCTCGCCGGATGGACAGCATCCCCTTATCTTTTGTTCATAGCCTTATATGGAAATTATACACCCATTTCCCTAAAAAGCCAATACAAACATCACATTTTATGGCTTAAGTATACCTTTGTTTATTAACGGACATAGGCATGTTGATTTAATATCTTCAGCATCTGAACAGCCTTTGCATTACCGTTATCCGCAGATTGTTTAAACAGTTCAATGGCTTTTGGCTTATCAGATTTTATACCTTCACCATACCAGTAGCAAAATCCAAGATTATACTGGGCGCTGGCATGTCCGGCATCTGCTGCTTCCTGATAAAGCTGAATAGCCTTCTGTACATTCTTAATAACACCTTTACCCTTCTGATAACAAAAAGCGAGATTATTCTTTGCCTCAATATTCCCCTGATCAGAAGCAATCTCATACCATCTGACTGCCTCCCTGATATTGCGGACAACACCCTGTCCGTACTCGTAACAATAACCAATCTCACTCTGAGCCTGGGCATGGCCACCATATGCCGCCATCTGACACCATTTAGCCGCTTCACTGATGCTTCTTCGGACACCAATACCTTTGTCGTAGCAGACACTAAGCTGATACTGAGCCTCCACATGCCCCTGACTGGCCGACTGTCTGAAACATACAAATGCCTTTTCCACATCCACGTCACAGCCGTCTCCCGTCAGCCATCTTTTCCCTTCTCTGAACAATTCCTCTTTTGTCGGGACCTTCTCAGGTTCAGTCATCTTTTCCTCCGGAGCAGCTTTCTCTGGCTCCGTCTCTGTCACAACAGACTGCTCCGTCATCTCTTCCGGACTCTCCTCTGTCACAACAGGCTGTTCTGCAGCTTCTGTCGCTTCTGTATCCTTTATATCGTTGGCTGGCTCGTCCTGTCTGAATTTGTATTTAAACATCGTATGCAGCACGTCCAGCTGCATCTCCACATCAGAAATTATGTTCTGACCTCCCAGGTGGAACAGCATACAGTCCACTTCGTGTTTCAGCGTATAATTCATAATCTTCCTGTAGCTTTTTGATGTATGCGAAGCCTCTGTACAAAAATGGATGACACAGACGCTTTCTGCCACCTTTTCTTCACTGCCATTACCATAATACACCTGAATTCCGGCTGCCTGCAGCTGTCGGACGATTGCCATCACCTGATCCTGATCCTCATAAGCATAATTTATGTAAATGTATTTTCCCATACTAACTCCTTCAAAAACAATGTCGAAATTTATCGTTTTTTTATCATACCATAAAGGACTGTGAAAATCAATTGACAGGACTTTAACTTATCGATTAATATGTATTCACCGGTATCTGCTCAACCAATTCAATCTCCAAGGAGGTAATGATATGTTTCGTATATGGGCCAAAGCTTTTCGCCATAATCGTCTGGTCAATGATATGGTTGTCTGCAATGACAGCAATGAATCCCGTACAGCCAAGGTTTTTCATGCTGTTACCGATATCTGTCAGGCCTTTGACCTGTCCGAACCCATCTGGCTGGATGTGAATGTCCGGGATTTTCAGCGGCACAGCAAAACCCGTTTCAGACAGGATAATTTCATAGACAGTATCGATTTTGATTATCTTGAGATTCAAGTTATTGAAGAAGACTAGTGTACTAGATTAGAAACGATTTTCAGAAAAGTCCGAAGAATTTCTGCATCAAAAAGGGATGTTGTTATCACAACATCCCTTAAATATTATTCAGCTGCATCAATCAGCATACCGACTTTCAGTATACTGCCATCAAAGCTCACGACAAATTTACCGTCATTGGCTTCAATAATTTTCCTTGCATTGTCAAAACTGCCCTCTCCGGCTGCGGCCTTTGCAGCCTCGTTCTTTAAATCCTCAGAAACAGAAATCTTGACAATATACACGACCTTTCCGCCCTGCAGATATATCTCCACATAAGTCCTGGAATCCCGTGCTGATAATCGCTCAATCTGACTGAAAATATCAGAAATAATAATATAAAGGCTGTTTCGGTCAATATCAATAATGACCGGTTTTTCCGGAGCACGAACCGTTACGCCGATACCTCTGCTCTTTAAAGCTGTCCGGAATTCTTTTCTAACATCCTTATTGAGCTGAACAAAATTCACCCAGCCGTCTGCTTCCACATTCACATCTTCCGGATTACGGCTTACACTCTGCACAACCGTCTGCTCTGTAACTGTATCCTTTATTTCCGGTTTTCTCTCAGCAGTTTTATTTACAACCGTTTTCTCCCATGAAGGATCTGTCACGTCAGGTACAGTCTCCGATCCCATCCCTTCTATCTGTGGAGTCAATCCAGCAGCACGAATAGCCTTCTCTACATCTTCAACAGAAAGCAGCTCCGTTTTCTGTCCGACGTTCTTCTGTGCTTCAAATACCGCCGTTTCAACTGACTCACGATTCGATTCGGAAGGATAGTTATCAGATTCTTTTTTCTGCATCTGAGAGGCATGCTTTCTCTCTGCCTCTTCGATGGCTTTACCCAAATCCATAGCTTCCCAGTCCAGCTGCTCCTCGCTGCCGACAGATCCCTGTGCATTGGATGCTTTCATATCTTCTCCGAAATTCTCGTCATCAGACATTATAACAGGCTCATCCTCAGCCCTTCTGTCAGATTCCTCTGTCTGTCCTTCAGTATTTTCACCCTCTTCTTCCTCGTCATCACCGCCGCCGCGGGCAAGAAGAGCCAATAACTCAATGACAAATACAACCGGCGCCACAATAAACATAATCGGAATCCCTTTGACTGTATACTGACGCATAAAAATCACACCGTACACAAGAGCTCCATTAATAACAATCAAAATCACTGCACCAAGAATTACATTCAACGGTGACGGCAATTTACCAATTCCTCCTGCGGCTGACCTGATAATCGTGCCAATGATTGAGTTCTTCAGCAGACATCCGGCTTTAATCCTTCTTACAATACTGAAATAAGAACGGATAATCCATGCATAGGTCACGACCACAAGCCCCATACCGGCATATTGATAGATATCTCCATTCATGGCCATCAGTCTGCGGATCGCATAAACCAGTGCCACCGCAACAACGGCCATAATGACCAGTGCAATTTCGGTAAAAATCTTATCAAACCAGGAAAGACATACCCCGTCATATCCCCGCTTCATTCCCGTCGACATAATGCAGAAAATGAGACAGATAACGAATATAACAGCCGCAATAATGCCTACAAATCTGGCAATGCCAAAATATTCTTCCATTTTGTCAAATGTCTTTTCTGCCTGATAAAAGGCATCCGTATGGGTCAGTTCATTGTCGACGGCAGTATATATGATATATGTATTGCTTGTCTCTGACAATGTCTTATTCCATTCATCCTTATTCAGCAGTTTTCCTGCGATCGGACTCTGTATACCCGTCTCTCCATCCACATTCGAAAGCACCAGATAATGATTGCTGGACGTGATGCGATCCTTGGCATCGTCGCCGCTGGAGGCAATTTTAAACTTGTCACCATCCAGAATCATAAAAGAAAAGTTCGTATCCTTTCCCATATAATTCTCGACCAGAGTTGTCAGCAATTCTTCATTGCCTGCCTGCGTCACAGATGGATCATCTTCCATAGCCTGAACAAGCTGCAGCAACTGATCGATGCTCTTATTATATTCTGCAGCAAAACTGCCGCTATTATAAAAATCTGTACTATAACTGCCGCCGGCATAGCGATCTCCCACATATACATAGGCTATATAGGCAGACCCAAGTGCAACCAGACAGGCTATCATAAGCACAAAACGCATGATAACCTTTAAAGGCAGGCTCTTAACCGCAGACCACTCTTCATCTTCTGTTATCTTTGCAGTATGATCATCTCCGGGCTGACTGTCAGCAACATCCATCTCGTCGACATCATCCCAGAAATCATTCTTTTTCTTTCTAGCCATTCTGTCCTTCTCCTTATCTGTTTTATCTGTTTTAAATTAAATAATAATTTATTTTACACCATTCCCGGCTTCGAATCAATCCCCCCGGCAATAAATCTCCTAAAATCCAGGATTTCCCAGTAACAGTTCGAAAACTTCGCCGGACTGGTGAACAGGAATAACGTTATCGCGATAAGATTCAGAGAATGGTTCGGCAAGAAGCGTCTCTATGAGCTGATATTTACCCCAGCAGTGCATCGGAAAAGCATGTTTTGCCCCGACATTTTTCATGAAGTAATCAAATCCCCACCAGTATCGATCCTCCTGCCTTGGATCCAGTACAAGAAAGGCAAGGTCGAATCGCTCTCCTTTTATTTTATCCATCTCCCGGATAAATGCCTGTTTCATTGCCTCTTCTGCCTCATCGCTTTCTCCTTCCCAGGTCCACCAGTGCAGATCACCCGCAATATAAATCTTTTTCTGGTCCATCTCGACAACAAAAGCAACACCTTCATCTGTGGATTTCAGAGTCTTCACTGTCAATTCCGGGAATTCTGCCTGCTCGTCCGCATCCATATAAATGAATTTTCTGTCATCGGATGCCTTTTTTTGCATCGCTTCCCTGTCCTTCTCCGGAATATCCGATGATACAATGAACGTGACAGATGGATAATTCTTTAATTCATCGATAATCGCCGGATTAAAATGATCATTATGGGCATGGCTGATAAAAGCATATACAGGCAATTCCGGATTCAATTCAGGGATCTCACCTCTGGAATAATCAAATATAAGAGTTGCCGAAGGCATTGCAACCATAAAACAACTGTGTTTAATAAATTGAACTTTCATTTAAATTCCCTCCAGTACATGTATTTCCTGCCAGGCTGCTTCTTCTGTACAAATCACTTCCTGCAGCCATTTTTCATAATCAGCAGAAAAAGTTTTCTTTTTCTTTTCATTCAGTAATCTGTCTGCTGCCTGCTGTTTCAGCTCATCGCTGTCCATGACCACACATTTGAGCACGTGATAGCCATAGGATGTATGGATGACCGGACTGATGCCGTCCTCCTCCAGTCCCCAGGCTTCTTTAACAAATTCCTCTTCCAGCCAGCCGTCTGTGTCAAACACATAACCCTCCACATCAAATGAAAGCATCCACTGACTATTCTCAGAAGAATACGCCTTTGCCAGTGTTTCAAAATCTTCTCCTTCAGATGCCCTTTTTTGAAGCTGTTCCGCCAGCTGTTCCTGTGTCTGCCCATCCTTCAAATGGGCTGAATCATCCTCTGCTATAAATATCTGCTGAACGGTCATGGCTCTGCATCGTGACAATTCATCCTCTGAAAGTTCCAGACCGTACCCGTCTGTTATGGTCTGATAATACAAACCCGCCAGCTGACTTTTTTTATATATATTTCTTACTGTATCCCGGGTAATGCCGTATCTGTCAGCAGTATCACCCATGGCATCAAAAGTGGAATCCGCATCCTTCTCAACCGAATTCCTTTCTTCATCTGTAAGCTCCAGCCCCTCCTGATCTGCCCGACTGCTCAGTATTTCCAGCTCTGTTATCTGACGCTTTACCTCTTCCAGCAGCCATTCTTCCCAGGTTACACCTTCTTCGTGCTGTGCTCCCCATATACTGCCACCATAGCAGACCTCGTAAGGTTTCTGCAGCAGATACAGATAAACAATAGCTTCTTCGGCAGTAACAGGCTGTCCGCCAATTGTCATGACGGTTTTCACCTCGTTGACAGGCTCTTCCTGCGGTACTGCTTCCGCCGAAGCAGGTACCGACGCACACCCCCAGAGCACTCCCAGTATGACAAAGATATTCAGCAAGACCAAATGCCTGATTCCTGTTTTTCTTTTCATTCTCAATTTCCAACCTCCCGGTGACAAAGTATCCGCAGCATATTTTCCACCAGCTGCTTTTCCTCCATCAAAAGATTCTGTCCGCTAAAGCCTTTCATATCCACCGTAAAATATGGATTTTTTGTGTCGGATTTTAACTTCATCCGTTTTCCATATGCATTCAGCAGATCCGGTATAGCTGCCACATCCACTTCTGCCCGCTCATGCATATAAACACGGGTCACCTTGTCCTTGTGAACCAACTGTATAACACCTGCAGCATGGGCCTCAGCCCGGATCAATGCCACCAAAAGAAGATTGGCCGCCGGTTTCGGCAGTTCCCCAAAACGATCAATAAGCTCATCCAGTATCTCCCCATATTCTTCTTCATTCTGAATTGAGGCAATACGTTTATACATATCCAACTTCTGAAATTCGTTCCTGATATAGGTGGCAGGAATGAAAGCATCAATATCAATCTCAACAGAAGTTTCAAAATCTTCCTGGATCTTCTCGCCTTTTGCCTCCATAACCGCTGTATTCAACAATTTACAGTACAGATCATAACCAACAGCTTCCATATGACCGCTCTGCTTTTCTCCTAACAGGTTACCGGCACCGCGAATCTCAAGATCTCTCATGGCAATTCTGTATCCGGAACCCAGCTCTGTAAATTCTCTGATGGCAGACAATCTCTTCTCTGCCACTTCCCTCAGCATTTTATCCCGCCTGTACATAAGAAACGCATACGCAGTTCTGCTGGAACGTCCTACACGCCCCCGCAGCTGATACAACTGCGAAAGTCCCAGTTTATCCGCATCATGGATGATAATCGTATTGACATTGGATATATCCAGGCCCGTCTCAATGATTGTGGTCGACACCAGCACATCGATCTCTCCATTGATAAACTGATACATGATTTTCTCAAGCTCCCGCTCACTCATCTGGCCATGGGCAAAGGCAACAGCAGCATCCGGTACCAGCTCCGCAATCTGAGCCGTCATCTCATCAATGCCATTGACCCGGTTATAAACATAATAGACCTGACCGCCACGGGCTATCTCACGTAAAATAGCCTCCCTCACCATCTCATCATTGTACTCCATTACATAGGTCTGTATAGGCAGACGATCCACCGGTGCCTCCTCCAGAAGGCTCATATCACGAATGCCAATGAGACTCATATGCATGGTTCTTGGAATCGGCGTCGCGGTCAGTGTCAGGACATCCACTGTCTCCTTTAATTTCTTGATCTTTTCTTTGTGACTGACGCCAAAACGCTGTTCCTCATCCACAACCAGCAGCCCCAGATTTTTGAACTCCACATCCTTTGACAGCAGTCGGTGGGTACCGATCACAATATCCACCCTTCCGGCCTTCAGACCGGCTAATGTTTCTTTCTGCTCTGCACGTGTCCTGAATCTGCAGAGAAGTCCAATATTTACAGGATAGTCCTTCATCCGCTGAAGAAAGGTATTGTAATGCTGCTGAGCCAGGATCGTCGTCGGCACCAGTACCGCACACTGGCGTCCCTCCTGAATCATTTTGAAAGCAGCTCGGATAGCCACCTCCGTCTTGCCAAAGCCAACATCCCCGCAGATCAGGCGATCCATGATTTTTGAACTCTCCATATCCTTTTTGACAGCTTCTATGGCATCCAGCTGATCCTGAGTTTCTTCATATGGAAACAATTCCTCGAATTCCTTTTGCCATACAGTATCCGGCCCACAGACGTACCCTTCCATGGATTGCCGTGCCGCATAAAGCTTAACCAGATCCAGGGCCAGCTCTTTAACAGCTCCTTTTACCTTCGTCTTGGTCCGATGCCATTCCTGCCCGCCCAGCTTATGGACCTTTACTTGTTTAGCCTCTTTATCAGCATATTTCTGAATCAGATCCAGATTGGTAGCCAATATATAAAGGTTACTGCCGCCGCCATATTCAATCTTAATATAGTCTTTGGCAACGCCGTCCACCTCTATATTCTCAATTCCCCGGTAAACACCGACGCCATGACTCTCATGAACCACATAATCACCTATGGAGAGGTCCTTAAAACTTCGGATTTTCTCCCCTTCCACAGCAGATTGTCTTCTTTTCTGCCGCTTTTTCTTTTCTTCACCAAATATATCCGTCTCAGCGATAATGGCAAATCTGATCATTGGATATTCAATTCCCCGGTGCAGATTGCCATGGATGATCATAATCTCCCCTGGATCCAGTATTCTATCCCGGTCATCTGAATAGAAAGCTGTCAGATCATATTCCGCCAGATCCTTTACGAGTCGTCTCGCCCGGGTCTCAGACCTGCAGACGAGGATCACTTTGTATTTATTCTTCTTCCAGCGGGTCAGCTCCTTGACCAGCAATTCAAAATCGCCACGATAGGTATGCATGCTGCTGACCATCATGCTATATTTGTTCTTTATGGGAATCTGCGGGAAATTATATCCAAGCGTGCTGAGCAGCACTGTCCGCATACCCGCAATTGCAGCCAGTACTTCTTTATAATCCCGGATAGCAGCCGCCTGTCCCGGCAGAATATATCCCTTTTCAAGTCTTCCCGACATACTCTCTCTGTATTCTGCAGCTACCGCCTCGCCCTTTTCAGCGACTCTGGAAGGTTCATCTACGATGATCAGACTGTCCTCCCGTTCAAAATAATCCAGAAAAGATGCGGTTTCATTAAAAAAATATCCGGCATAACTATCCAGATTAACCGCATCGCAGCCTATGTCCAGATTATCTCTCAATTCACCTATAACCTGGGATAGTCTGGAGGCCGCCTCATAGCTGCCGCCATCTTTCAGCTTTCTGATCTGCGCCTTCGCTTCCCGATCAATCAACTTCAATCCCCGGTCAAGCACAGCACGGGTTAATATATATTCTGATGCCGGATAAACCGTCATCTCCTCCACCTGTTCAATGGAACGCTGACTCTCTGCGTCAAAACTTCTGATGGAATCAATCTCATCACCCCACAGCTCAATTCTGTAGGGACAGTCATCTGCCAGATTGTAAATATCCAGAATACCGCCTCTGACGGCAAACTGACCCGGACCTTCCACCTGACTCACACGCAAAAAGCCCATACTGATCAGTTTTTTCTGCAGTATTTCCATGGGCAGAATATCTCCCTGCCGAAAGATCATCCTATATGCATTCAATTGTTCCAATGGCAGGAGCCTGTCAAACAAACCATCAATGGTAGTCACCACGGTTACCGGATCCCCGTCCAGGAGACGCCTTACTACGGCCATTCTCTGACTGACGATCAGATTACTGTGAATGTCCGCATTATAGAAAATAATATCTTTGGCCGGATAAAAGAAAACGTTCCGGTCAAAGAACTGATAATCCTCATAAATCTCTTTTGCTTTTATTTCATTATAAGTAATAATCAGCTTCAATGGATACGTCTCTCCAAGGCTGCTGATCAGATGGCATTTCTGGGAATCTATACAGCCATCAATATGAATGGGGGTCTGATGTCCGGCAATATCCCGGACAATCTGCTCATATTCACTTAATTCATGTAATGGCTGAGTAAATGCTTTCATTATAATCTCCTTTCCCGTCAGGCCTTCTTTTTGGTATTAAAGCGATTCATGGCTGCTTTTATATCACCATTCACCATGAGCTTCACAGCATCAGCGGCATCCGTCTGGGCCGCATCTATAATCTTCCGATCCTCCTGGCTGTATCTCCCCAACACATAATCTGCCAGATCCCAACCCTGAGGCTTCTCTCCAACACCGACCTTAATTCTTGGGAATACCTGAGTTCCAAGGTGGGCAATAATACTCTTGATACCATTATGACCTCCGGCGCTGCCCTTCTCCCGAATACGCAGCTGACCCACATCCAGACTGATATCATCGTAAATAACAATGATATTCTCCGGGTCCACTTTATAATAATCAGCCAATTCTCTGATACTCTCACCACTGAGATTCATATATGTCTGAGGTTTAGCCAGAATAACCTTTTCTCCGCCAATATAACCGCTGCCATACAGCGCTTTATGCTTCTTATTGTCTATCGAAATACCGTTTTCTGCTGCAATCCTGTCAACGGTCTCAAATCCCACATTATGCCTTGTACCCTCATACTGTCTTGTTGGATTGCCCAGTCCTGCTATAATATGCATATTTTCTCTTCCTATCCTGTATTATAATAACTTTTTAAACAAGGTGTGCTTCGAGCACCTTCACGGCTGCAATTATTCTTTGTACGAAGCACACTTTAAATATAAAAGTTTTACTTTCCTTTGTCAATCATACGAATATAGACTACACAAAAAGGATGCCGAAAAATTCAGAAAATCAATTCATATTTTCGGCATCCTTGCTCTGCTCATTATCTGCTGTCATCCGGAATATCCGTTAAAAGGTATCCTCTACACCTCTTCACTCTCCATTGCAGCCAGCTCATATTTTTCCAGAATCACCCGCTGGATCCTCTCACGTGTATCTGAGTTGATTGGATGGGCAATGTCTCTGTATTCCCCATCAACGGCTTTTCTGCTCGGCATTGCAATAAACAATCCTTTTTCCCCATCTATGACTTTAATGTCATGCACAACAAATTCATTGTCGATTGTAATGGATACGACCGCTTTCATTTTACCTTCTTTATTAACCTTGCGAACCCTTACATCTGTAATCTGCATGCTGTAATACCCCCGAACTTCTGATATCTTCCGCGATATCAGATAATATATCTCTCGTTTTCTTCAACGACAATCTTGATTTTGCCGTTTTCACCCCTGTAAGTCTCGTTCGCCCGGATCGTACCGCGGCTCTCCACAATACAGTTCTCTATTACTGTATTATCTCCAATATAAACATCATTCAGAATAATGGAATTTCTGATAATACAATTGTTGCCCACATATACCTTCCTGAAAAGAACAGAATTCTCAACCGTTCCATTAATAATACAACCACTGGACACCAGCGCATTCTTCATAACCGCACCCGGATTATACTTAGCAGGAGGCTGATCCTCAACTCTGGAATAAATACCTGCATAGCCGCCAAAGAAATAATCGCGCACATCCTTCTTCAGAAAATCCATATTGGTTCTATAATAGGACTCAACTGTTGCAATATTGTTCCAGTAGCCTTCCAGCTCATAACCGTAAATCTTCTTCGTCTCGCGATATCTTACAAGAATATCCTTAACAAAATCATAGCGCCCTTCCGCATTGGTCTTCTCCAGAAGCTCGATCAGAAGCCTTCTTCTGATAATATAAACACCTGCGGAAATGGTCATGCAATCCGTAACAACCGGCTTCTCCTCAAATCCAAGAAGTCTGCCGTCATCACCGATCTGCATAACACCAAATCTTGTCGGATCATCCTGTCCTGCAGCAAGCTTTGTATAAGCAACGGTAATATCCGCCTTCTTATCAATATGATATTCCAGCATTTTATTGTAATCTGCCTTGTATACACAGTCACCGGATGAAATAATTACATACGGTTCATGGCTTTCCTTCAGGAAATCAATATTCTGATAGATAGCATCCGCCGTTCCTCTGTACCAGGAATTATTATCCGTTGTCATGGTCGGTGTCAGTATATACAGTCCCCCCTGCTTACGTCCAAAATCCCACCATTTTGAGGAATTCAGATGCTGATTCAGTGAACGCGCATTGAACTGTGTGCACACAGCCACTTTCTGCACATGAGAATTGGACATATTGCTTAAAGCAAAATCAATACTTCTGTAACTGCCAGCGATCGGCATGGCCGCAACGGCTCTCTTCTTCGCCAGTATACTCATTCTGTTGCTGTTTCCGCCTGCTAAAACTATACCAATTGCTCTCATTACACTTCACCTGCCTTAATAATTACCTGTCCGCTTGCCAGCAGCCCGTCCGGATAATCTTCTGTTACGGTCTCTCCGACGATTGCTGTATTCTTGCCAATCTGTACATTGTCCGGAATAACAGAATTCTCTGCTATCGTTACAAGATCAAATGCATAAACCTTCGGATTATATACATTCGGAGCATACTCTCCCACGCCCAGCTTACAGTTGCTGCCGAGCTTGACAGACTCAGCAATAATAGCCTTGTCCACCACTGTACCAGAACCAACAACCGTATCTTTCATGACAATGGAATTGCGGATGACTGCTCCCTCTTCAATGACAACACCAGCACCGATAATACTGTTTCTGACTTCGCCATAAATCTCGGCTCCCTCACCGATAATACATCTGTCGATAACAGCATTCTCACCAAAATACTGCGGCTTGATAATATCATTATTGGTGTAGACTTTCCAGAATTCTTCATAAAGATTAAATTCAGGAATAATGTCGATCAACTCCATATTGGCCTCCCAATAGGAGCCCAGTGTGCCTACATCCTTCCAGTAGCCATTGAATTCATAAGCATAACAGTTATGTGTCTTATTATGTACATATGGAATGACATGCATACCAAAATCACATCCCGGTTGATCCTTCAATGTGATCAGCGCCTCTCTCAGCACCTTCCAATTAAAGATATAAATACCCATGGATGCCAGGTTACTGCTCGGCTTTGGCGGTTTCTCCTCAAAATCCTTGATATTGCCATTATCATCTGCTATAACAACACCAAAACGGCTGGCTTCCTCCCAAGGTACCGGCATACACGCGATCGTAATGTCAGCCCCCTTTGCCTTATGATAATCCAGCATGATCTCGTAATCCATCTTATAAATATGGTCTCCGCCCAGAATCAATACATATTCCGGATTATAATTCTCTATATATTCCAGATTCTGGAAAATCGCATTGGCCGTTCCTGAATACCAGTCTGAGCTCTCACTCTTCTCATATGGCGGAAGAAGCGTCACGCCACCATGATTGCGGTCCAGATCCCAAGGAATACCAATACCGATATGTGTATTCAGTCTCAAATGCCGATACTGAGTCAGAACTCCCACCGTATCAACACCAGAATTGATACAGTTGCTCAACGGGAAATCAATAATACGGTATTTACCACCGAAAGCAACTGCCGGTTTTGCAACATTCGCAGTCAAAACACCAAGTCTGCTGCCCTGCCCGCCGGCAAGAAGCATGGCTATCATTTCTTTTTTAATCACGCTATCACCTCTGTTGTTATTTATAGCTATAGTTAAATCATACACTGTCTCAAACAAATAGTCCAAAACCCGTATGAATGAACCATACTATTTATTAATTCATTATACCACTACCATCCATAAAAGTGAACACTATTTACGATTTTTTTTTGATAGCAGGATGTTTTCTATGCAAAGTTCATAGCTTGTATTTTTTTGTATACAAAATCATCTGACAATTTTCTACAATTTTCTGTGTTTTTTTTGTATACAATACATAAATTCCATTTATACAAATTCCATTTGATTTTTCAGTAAATCCGGTTATAATGGGAAGTAGCAGTTCAGCCATGCGCATATTCAAACAGCCATACCGGGAAAGTTTACTTTCATCGGGATGGATGGTGGAATATGCATATGGCGCTCTGGCCGCCGTCACAGACAAGAGCTGCACAGCAGCGACGTTTGCACAGCAAACGGTCTGTGACTGGCAGGGCTGAACTGCTTGCAACCAGCCATGCGCATATTCAAACAGCCATACCGGGAAAGTTTACTTTCATCGGGATGGATGGTGGAATATGCATATGGCGCTCTGGCCGCCGTCACAGACAAGAGCTGCACAGCAGCGACGTTTGCACAGCAAACGGTCTGTGACTGGCAGGGCTGAACTGCCATTTTTTAAAATTATGAATCTAAAAAGATAGGAAGGATCCTGATGTATCAAATCGATTTTAATAAACCGGTAAAAATCCACTTTATGGGAATCGGCGGTATCAGTATGAGTGGTCTGGCCGAAATCCTCCATGCCAAAGGTTTCACCATTGTCGGTTCCGACGCCCATGAATCCGCCATTACCAGCCATCTGGAAGCTTTAGGCATTACCATTGCCTATGGTCAGAGAGCAGAAAATATTACACCTGATATTGACGTTGTCGTATATACAGCCGCCATCCATCCTGACAATCCTGAATTTGCTGCTGCAAAGGATGCAGGGCTGCCTATGATGGACCGTGCAGAACTGCTTGGACAGATCATGAAAAATTACGCCAATGCCATTGCCGTTGCCGGCACCCACGGCAAAACAACTACCACCTCCATGCTGTCCCATATTCTTCTGGCAGCAGATACAGATCCGACCATCAGCGTCGGCGGTATCCTTAAAGCCATCCACGGCAATATCCGTGTAGGTCATTCAGACAACTTTATCACAGAAGCCTGTGAATATACCAATAGTTTTCTGAAATTTAATCCAAGCCTCGAACTTATTCTCAATATAGAAGAAGACCACATGGACTTTTTTAAGGATATTCATGATATACGCCATTCCTTCAGAAGATTTGCAGAGAAGCTTGATGCCAACGGAACACTGGTCATTAACGGAGAGATTGATCAATTTGAAGATATAACAAAAGGCCTGCCATGCAAAATCATTACCTATGGTCTTAACGCAGACTGCAAATATACAGCCTCCAATATTACCTTCGATGAATTTGCAAAAGGCAGTTTTGACCTTGTAATTGATAAAAATATTGTTGATCACATCAGACTTAATGTTGCCGGTATCCACAATGTATCCAATGCACTGGCTGCCATTGCCGCTGCCAGAGAACTGCATATCCCGATGGAAACCATTAAATCCGGCCTCCTGGCTTTTGAAGGTACAGACCGCCGTTTTGAATACAAAGGTCAGTTTAACGGTATCACTGTCATCGATGATTATGCCCATCACCCGACAGAAATTGCTGCTACTCTGACAGCTGCACAAAAATATCCTCACAATCAGATCTGGTGTGTATTTCAGCCACATACATACACCAGAACCAAAGCTTTTCTTCACGAATTTGCCCGGGCTCTGGCTCTGGCTGACAAAATTGTTCTGGCAGATATCTATGCAGCCCGCGAAAAAGATCCGGGGGATATCCACTCCAGAGATATTCAGAAGCTGCTCCTTAATGCCGGCAAAGAAGCCTATTATTTTTCGTCCTTTGCTGAGATCGAAAAATTTTTATCCGAAAAATGTATCAACGGCGACCTGTTGATAACTATGGGTGCCGGAGACGTTGTTTTAATAGGAGAATCGCTTATCCGATAAAGTTATCCACAATATCCACCGATTTATCAACAAAATGATGGGGTAAATCCGGTGGATATTTTTGTTGACATAATCTGTTGGCCATCTATCTTCATTTTTCTTGAAAAAGTCTCTTTTTATCATGCTTTTCGACTTTTTTTATATTTTATTTTTTAAGAATGTCCACCACTTATCCACTTTATCCACAATATCCCCAGGAACATTATCCACACCATCTGCTGCCATTGACGCTATTCTCAAAATTTCTAATTTGTGTTATACTTAGCATCAAAGCTCTCAATACATATTTCGGCAGTCTAGTGATGGAGGTGATCCTATGCCGAAAGCAATTACACTATCAACAGATTATTCAGGAGATACAACTGTTATCCCGAATATTTTTTTTGACGAATATCTCCCCCATGCCAATGGCGAATTTCTGAAGATTTACCTGTATCTTCTGCGCTGGCTCCCATACAGAGACTGCAGCCTGACTCTGGGAGGGATTGCCGATACATTTTGCATGACAGAGAACGATGTGGTCCGCTCCCTGAGATACTGGGAGAAGGAAGGCCTGCTGAACCTGAGCTGCGACAACAGCGGCGATATTACTGCCATCCAAATAAACCCCATCCAATCCCGACGTACAACCGGCAGCCAATCCCCATCTTCATCCCCGGCCTGTACTTCACCGGTTCCCGAAGCGGGGGGCACTCAGATTTCTGCTGCAGACAGCCGGACAAGCTATTCCATGCAGGAACTTCAGAGATTCACAGATGGCGGAAACGGCGAACAATTGATCTTTATCATACAGCAATATCTGGGGCGTCCTCTCAGCCAGACAGATCTGAATACCGTTTATTATTTTTATGAAGGTCTGGGTTTTTCCACAGATCTGATTGAATATCTTTTCGAATATTGTGTATCCAACGGCCATACACATATGCGCTACATCGAGAAAGTAGCCCTGTCCTGGGCAGAGCAGCATATCACCACGGTCGATGAAGCCAGAACCCGAAGTGAAGCCCATCAGCGTGCCTGCTTTGCTGTTCTGAAAGCTTTTGGACTTGGAGGAAGAATGCCTACCTCCGGCGAAGTAGAATATGTCAATAAATGGACACATACATATGGCTTCAGTCTTGAACTGGTTCTTGAAGCATGCCGCAGAACTATGATGGCAGTTCATACACCCAGTTTTGAATATACTGACAAGATACTCAGTAACTGGAAGTCCCTGAATGCCTTTACCATGACAGAGGTACTGGCTGCAGATAAGGCTCGCAGCGCACAGAAGACCACACCTTCCTCCAAACCTTCTGTCAGAACACCGCGGCCTTCCTCTAACAAATTCCACAATTTCAAGCAGCGAAGCTACGATTATGAAGCACTGGAGAAGAAGCTTTCTCAGAAGATCCAGACTGCTTCAGGCGATACTCAGTAGATTTCCGGAAGGAGACTTTTTATGAATTTAAAGAATTCCCAATATCAGGCTATTATGCGTCAGTATGATCTCCGACAGCTTCACCACCGCCATCTGCAGAATCTCCGTTATCAGGAGATTTCAGAAAAGATCCCGTCCTACAGTCAGCTGGAGGAAGAGATTGCAGGACTTTACGCCAACCGGGCACGATCTGCAGTCCTCGGCCAGGCTCCATCGGATGCAGATTTTCATAAACATCTGCAGATACTGCAGAGCCATCAGAAACAGCTGCTCCTCGATGCCGGTTATCCCGCCGACTATCTTACATTGACCTATACCTGCCCCGACTGCCGGGACACAGGTTTTATCGGCAATGAAAAATGCCATTGTTTTAAACAGGCCATGGTGGATCTTCTCTACAGCCAGTCCAATATCCATGAAGTCCTGAAGAAGGAGAATTTTGATACCTTCGATATCCGTTACTATTCCGAGCAAAAAGACAGACGGCTTGGCATCAGTCCAAGGGAGAATATGCAGTCCATCGTCAATACATGCCGGGATTTTATTAATCATTTTGATGAACAGACACGCAACCTTTTGTTCTATGGCGATACGGGTGTCGGCAAAACATTCCTGACCAACTGTATTGCCCGTGAACTGCTGGACACATCCCATACCGTCATCTATCTGACCGCATTCCATCTGGTAGATATTCTTCAGAACAACACCTTTGGATCTGATGATATGGATGACAGCGGAGAAAACATGTTTGACTATATTCTGGACTGTGATCTGCTGATCATAGACGATCTCGGAACAGAATTGAATAATTCCTTTGTCACCTCCCAGCTGTTCCTTTGTATCAATGAACGACTGCTTGCAAGGAAATCCACAATTATTTCCACAAATTTATCTCTGGATGAATTACAGAACGAATATAGTGAAAGAATATTCTCAAGACTGATCAGTAATTATGAAATCATGCTGATACTTGGTGACGATATTCGCATCAAAAAAGCAATTTCCTGATGAATAAAAGCTTCATTCTCCGCTTGCATCTTGACAATTATAGGGAGGATACGATATAAATAGATTGGACGTTAGCGTCGAAATTTGTTTGATTATGTTAACAGATGATGGAGGTATATTATGGCTCAGAACATTGAAGAGTTCAGAAACTCATTTCCGGTGGGAGACTTGGGGATTATCCCGCTTCAGAGCTGCAGCGAACTTGGTAAAAAAGTAAATGAGTATATTGTTGATTGGAGGAAAGAACGCGAAGAGGTCCTTCAATCAGACGATAAGGCTAAAGATTCTTATATTGTTAATACCAAATGCTCCCGATTTGGCTCTGGTGA
>JBJEJD010000167.1:0-2316 GCA_051877705.1 Coprococcus sp.
GTATTCTGAGGCGCTCCTGTATAAACCATCAGCGTATCCGCCCCATAGGATAAGGCTTCCTTTACGGAACCCAGGAACATCTCTTTACCGCTCATCCCAACATGTGATCCAATCTTCATCTGTCTTCCTCCTAACAGCGCCTTCCATTCCAAATAGTCATGCTTTATCATATACCATTTTTATCACCAGTTCAAGACCATCATAATCATGCTGACACAGATTCATCCAATTTTACGGACAGACTGCTTTGCGGTAGACTTTGCCGCCCTCCTCGGTAATTCCCTTTTTTACCAACAGTTCATCTACCGTTACAAAGTCATACCCCAGTTCTCTCAAACGATCCACAGCAGCCACCGCACCATGCACACTTTCCTCAAAAATATCATGAAGAAGAATAATATCACCGTCCTCCGCCTCTGATACAATATAGTCCGCAATGTCTGCCGCCTGCTTACCTGTCCAGTCTCTGGTATCCACAGACCACAATATAATAGGAATATCCAGACAGGTGCAAAGATTATTATTAACAGAGCCATAGGGCGGTCGAATGCAGTATGAAAAATCACCGATTATCTCTGAAACCGTATCGTACCATTCCAGAATTTCATTCTTTTGCTCTGTCTCCGATAAAAGTGTCATCTGTACATGACTGTATGTATGGCAGCCAATCTGATGCCCATCCTCATACATCCTTCTGACAATCACATCATTGTCATCCAGTTCCACCTGATTGCCGATAAGAAAAAATGTCGCCTTCACGTTCCTTTTATCAAGTTCTTCCAGCAGCCAGTCTGTCACTCCTGATTTTGGTCCATCATCAAAGGTCAAAGCAATTGTCTTCGTTTTCCGGTCATCCGGCTTAAAGAGCACTCTTTTCGTCTCAAATACATTCTCCAGCCAGGCTGCATGGCAGAAAACTGTCAGATGATGTCCTCCCATGACTATACCCGCCAGTATACAGCCAGACAGAATGAATATTAAAATACGCCATCTTCTGCCTACACGCATATTCCATCAATCCCATACCCATACTTCTTTTTTTATCATATGATATGATGACTCAAAATAAACCGAAAAAAAGAAGCCTTCCGGGAACAGGATTCAACCCACATCCTGTTCCCGAACAGCTCCTTAATCATAAGCAATACAACTGTTCAATTCTATTTGAAAGCTTTGCCGACAGAACCAAATAATTCCATCTTCTCCTTTACAGTCACCTTAATGGCCTCAGCGCCTGGAGCAAGCAGCTTACGAGGGTCATAACCCTTGCCCTGCTGATCCTTGCCTGCTTCGATATATTTTCTAGTAGCATCTGCAAATGAAAGCTGGCACTCTGTATTAACATTGATCTTTGCAACACCAAGATTGATTGCTTTCTTGATCATATCATCAGGGATGCCTGTACCACCGTGAAGAACAAGAGGCATCTCGCCGGTCTTCTCCTGTACAGCTGCCAGAGTCTCAAAACTTAAGCCAGGCCAGTTAGCAGGATATTTGCCATGGATATTGCCGATACCTGCAGCCAGCATATCAACACCCAGATCTGCAATAGCCTTGCATTCATCAGGATCTGCGCATTCGCCCATACCTACAACACCGTCTTCCTCACCGCCGATGGAACCAACTTCTGCTTCAAGAGAAAGTCCCTTCTCTGCGCAGACCTTCACCAGTTCCTGTGTCTTGGCAACATTCTCATCGATCGGATAATGGGAACCGTCAAACATAATGGACGAAAAACCTGCTTCGATACATTTATAACAGCCGTCATAAGTACCATGATCAAGATGAAGTGCAACCGGAACTGTAATATTCAATTCTTCAATCATAGCCTTCACCATGGCAGCTACCGTCTTGAAACCGCACATATACTTACCGGCACCTTCAGATACACCAAGTATAACCGGAGATTCCAGTTCCTGAGCTGTCTGCAGAATGGACTTTGTCCACTCAAGATTGTTAATATTGAACTGACCAACTGCATAATGACCTGCTTTAGCTTTCTGAAGCATTTCTTTTGCTGATACTAACATAATCATTCCTCCATATTATATATTATAATAATATCTTTCTCTCAGATGCCAATATCTGAGCCCCCTCTATTATTATATCCTTAATAATTTTAAAAGTAAATGGGAATTTATTTAAACTTCAATTCTATATATTGACAGATCAGATCCACTGTTTTCTCGATACCAATGGCACTGGTACTGATCGCCAGATCATAGGTATTGCAGGCCTTCCAGTCCTGACCCGCATAATAACCAAAATAGCTGTCCCTCTTTTTATCCATGGAATTGATCTTCTTCAACGCTTCCT
>JBJEJD010000168.1:0-2297 GCA_051877705.1 Coprococcus sp.
AAAGGCAGTTCTGCAGCGTCTTGGCGCTGTTAACAAATAATAAATTTATTAATAATAACGGAGGTATAAAATTATGGCAGACAGATTATTAGCATTAGGTATGATCGAGACAAAGGGACTTGTAGGTTCTATTGAAGCAGCAGATGCAATGGTAAAGGCAGCAAATGTTAATCTTATTGGCAAGGTCCATGTTGGCGGCGGTCTTGTAACAGTTATGGTAAGAGGAGATGTAGGTGCTGTCAAGGCTGCAACAGATGCCGGTGCAGCAGCAGCTTCCCGTGTGGGTGAGCTTGTATCTGTACATGTTATCCCAAGACCGCATGAAGAGGTAGAACAGATTCTGCCAACACTGGGGACTTCCGACAGATAGAACGGGAAGAAAGCAGGCGATTGCCTGACAGCAGGTGAGCATCAATGAAAATATTGACAGATATGGAGCTGCGTGCCCGATGGTTTCGCAGCCATGAAAAAGAGTATCATTTATCGAAGGATATAATGCTGACGCCTGCAGCAAAGGATTTCATCAGGGAGCATGGTATAACGCTGATTTATACGGAAGAATGCCGTTCAAAATCAGAGACATCTCAGAATGGTAATGAAAGCAGCCGGAGAAACAGCTACAGGGCGATGCCTATGGCTCCGGTACCTAAGGGAACCGATGATAAACCACAGTATGTGGATGGGCGGACGGGAGAGAAGCTGGATGCCAAACCGGAAAATATGACCCATTTGCACGGCAATGTGCTTGTACCGAAAACACATCCGCAGATTGCTTTCCGCGGAATGCTTGACAGTCTGGAAGCGAGGATTATGTCTCTTCAGGTGCTGGCTTCCGGCAATGGATTGTATCAGCTGACAGATGCGCTGGATGAGGTGCTGGCCTATGTGAGACGTATTTTAAGCTCCGAAGTGCTGGATAAAGAACTGGAGGAGATCTATCTTCTTGGTCTGGATAGTGAGGGGCTTCGTTATGAGTCTCATCATATCAAAGAAATTTATGGTATTTCCCATCCGATGCCGGAGTATCGGATGGGGCGGATCTGTATCAGCCTGAACGAACTGAGAACTTTTGTGAGGGAAGCGGAGCTGGCGGCAGCCAGGGCTTTTTCCCAGGGAGATGAATGTACCAGGCCGGATATTGTGGAGGCCATGAACCGACTCAGCAGTGTGATCTATATATTGTTTTGCCGGCAGCTGACGGGAAGGTGGCCGGGACAGCAGCAGAATGAGCAGGATCTCCCGGGATTTCTCGTGGAAGCATCAGGTCGTCATGTTCATCTGACACAGCATGCCATAGATGTGCTTTTTGGAGAGCCGCTTCATGAGAGCAGTTCTTTGAGTCAGCCGGGACAGTATGCGGCAAAGGAAAGGGTACGTCTGGTAACAGCAAAAGGCGAGATTGACAGAGTTGTTGTTCTGGGACCTCCGAGAGATGATGTTCAGGTAGAAATGTCTTTGACGGATGCCCGGATCCTGGGAATTGATATACCGGTGAATCTGTCGGGAAATCTGAAAGGAGCGGGCGATGTGATCATTGTCGGGCCAAAAGGCATTTATAATGCACCGGGTTCTGTGATTGCATCAAAGGCGCATATTCATATGACACCGGAGGATGCAAAGCTGTATGGTGTGGAAGACGGAGACAGTGTAGCCGTGCGTCTGGAAACAGAACGTCCGGTGACCATTGATGATGTGGTTATACGTGTCAGTGAGAAATACTCGCTGGCCATGCATATGGATTATGATGAAGCCAATGCGTGCTCCTTCAAAAAAGGAGATATGGGCTATATTATAAGAAAGGGCTGAATCTGTCGGTGAAGAACTGGCAGAGCGCCTGGGATTATCACACAGGAACTGTGGGATAATCGGGAGGTAAATATGGATGAAGTATGGATGAAGCAGGTTGTAGAGGCTGTTCTGAAGGAATTGCAGGCTGGCAAAACTGCTGATTCGGCATATACAGAGGGCATGGAAAAGCTGCTGGTAATCGGTGATCTGGACACTGTGCCTCAGGATATGGCAGGGGAATATGAGTTCCTGACTGTGGAGGATTATGTTCAGTACAGCAATATTCATCGTTATCAGAAGATTCTCATCACCCGGCTGAGTCTGGCTCAGCTGTCCGATATTGCACAGGGACGGGATGGTTCGCCGGAAGCCTGTGCGGTGATCACGGGACTTTTGAACGGGTTGGAGGTATGCATTACAGAAAGTGCATTCCCTCATAAAAAATATGCAGGTAAAAGCAGCAGCAGGCTTTATGAAGTCATTGAAAACAATGCCAGAATGCTGCAGTC
>JBJEJD010000169.1:0-9469 GCA_051877705.1 Coprococcus sp.
ACAACTATGAACATCTCAGCAAAAGAACTGGCTAAAAAAATCAATGTATCACCGGCGACCGTTTCAATGGTCTTTAACAATAAACCCGGAATAAGCGCCACGACCCGCGAGCTCGTTCTGAAGGCAGCTGCTCAATATGGTTATGATCCCAAAAAAAGCAGTGACATCAGCACTCCGGCCTCCGTCATCCAGCTGGTAACCTATAAGAAGCATGGACAGGTCGTGGCCAACACACCTTTCTTCGCAGAACTTACTGAAGGAATCACTCAGGAATGCCTCCGTCAAAATTGCGCTCTCCATGTATCTTATGTTCATGAAAAATATGATATGAAAGAACAGATTGAAGCATTAAAGGACGTCAACTGTATCGGCCTGCTTTTATTGGCCACAGAGATGTCTCAGGAAGATTTTTGCTGGTTCAGAAATTTTAAAGTTCCAATTGTTGTATTGGACTGCTACTATGACGATCTGAATTATGACTGCATACTGATCAACAATATTCAGGGTTCTTTCTCCGCAACAAATTATCTGATTCAATGTGGCCACCAAAAGGTCGGTTATCTGCATTCAAAAGTCTCGATCAGTAATTTTGACGAGCGGGAAGATGGATACTTTAAAGCGCTCCGCGCCAATAATATTCCAACTTCCCATCCTTATGTTCATCGCATTGCCCCTACTTCCCAGGAAGGCTATCTTGATATGGTAAAAATTCTGGAAGGAAAGCCAGAACTTGCCGATGCATATTTTGCAGATAATGATATCATCGCCGCTGCTGCCATGAAAGCTTTCCGCGAATTCGGCTACCGCATGCCGGAAGATATCTCAATCATCGGTTTTGATGACATGCCTCTTTGTGATATGATGATACCAGCGCTTTCTACAATGAATGTTCGCAAAAAAGAACTGGGTGCCACTGCTATCAGAAGGCTGCTTGAACGAACCAGAAATAATACCATGCAAAACCTTAAAATTTCCATGGCAACAACACTTATCTGCAGAGACAGCATCAAAAAAATATAATATTACAAGAAGAAAGAGCGTCATTTGACGCTCTTTCTATTGATGGAAGTAAATTATATGAAAAAGTGCATGCTGCACCATTCCACCGTTTAGTGTACTTTTCTGAGACGGATACCCATATATTGTCTGCCTGGCAGCGGAATATCAAATCTGCCTTTATGTCTGCCTGCAGGTGTAATTGTCATATTAAAAGTATCAACCACATCCACATCAAACTCTGTCTCATCATCTACCCAGATCTGTCTGAAAGTTGGCTGCCACAGACTATAATAGAAGAAATAATACTCCCCTTCATACTGTTTTTCTTCAGGAATCGCAACCTTATCATCCCACTGAAAATGAACATCATCACGGAGTCTGCCCAGCTTTAATCCACATCCCGGCACATTCTCCATAAATTGACGCATGAATTTAAACCGCTCCGCGCTCCTGCCTTTCAGTTTATTACCGTGACTCCACCAGATGATATTATCATCACTTAAGAATGTTTCACTATGACCCGGATAACCACCGCGAAGAATCGCTTCCCAGCTTCTTCTCACAATTTCCTCCGGTGTAAAGTTTCCCCAGCAATGAGGAAAATCACCTTCATAACCAAACTCATCCCATACAACCGGCTTCCCATACTGTTCTCTGAGCTCGTCCGTATATTCCGTTGTCCTGTAATGATCGCAGCGCTGACAGCTGCAATGAGTAATCCACGGTTTGCTGTAGTCATAAAAAGTTTCACAATTATGAATAGAAGCCAGGTGATGATATGGATCGCAGGATACCAGCTCTTTTGCCAGCAACTCCCAATCATCAGCTTTCAAATGTCCCAGCAATTCATATTCATTGGCCAAAGCCCACCAGACATTACGATAAGCGCTATAACGTGCCGTTACATAACGAATATATCGCATATTATCTTCCATGGACATCTTAGAAAATCCCCATCGGTCATAGGCATGGAATATAATCAGATCTGCCTCAATACCCATATTCATCAGCCGCTCAATCATTCGATCATGAAGTTGGAAAAAAGCCGGATTAAAACGCTTAAAATCCCAATGATTGCCTTCTGCTGCTCCATTATACAGATAGAAATTATCTCTGGTCAACACGCTGGCATCCATCGGCGTACCTTCATATGGAAAAGCCACAGGATCATGCAGGCAATAATCATAGTGTTTCGGCATGATACAAAATCTCATTTTATTAAAGAATCCCTTTTCCAGTTCTCTGAAAGTATTCTCAATAATTTCATCCTTCTGCATATCAAAAGCGTAACAGGTTGTACCAAAGGAATAATGCGGCGTCCCATCCTCGTATGCAAAATGATACTTATTATGTACACGGACAGGCCCATGATTATTGCCCGTCGGCTTTACTGCAGTAAAGACGCCTTCTGTCTTTTCAGATGAAAAACTGCCTTCAATGCTGTAATTATATTCGCCTTCAAAAGACGGCATGAATCGAACCTTATAAATGCCATCTCCATCATAAAATCCATGGACATTCACCGTCTCCTGTTCATTCCGAAAAGTACCCTTAATACTATAATCTGTAAATGGATTGCCATCTTCTCTTCCTTTTAAAGCAATCTCAAAAACACCCCATCTTTCTATCGGCATAGTTATCCTCCCCTTGAATTAAATATGTCTGAATCTATTAAAAAATCTACATATATTTTACTAAATATTCAATTATTGAAATTATACCGGATTTCTATATGCACTGTCAAGAGATTAACTCATGGAATAATCACTAAAAGATTCATATAAAATTTATGCAAAAAGTAAGGAGCTGCCATATTTAAACGGCAGCCCCGAATCCCGCACCAAGACTTGCGAACGAGTCTTGAATTTACTCCATATCATTTACATCTTCCATAATGTCCATGTCCGCTGTTCCATACATTTCGCGGCCTGCCATTCTCTTTTCCATTCTGGCCTTTTCCACCAGACGGCTCAGCTGCTTTCTGACTTCATCCGGTTTGCTGATACTTTCCAGATCGAGATGCTGATCTGTCCTGTCCGCGGAATAGAGATGAATCGTTCCCACTCCAAATATCTTCTGTCCCAGTGTGCGACTCATCTTAATATCAAGTATACGATACAATAATGTTTCATCAACTGTTGATGTGAGCAGTCCTCTGCGGATCGTCAATCGTTCCTCATCCAGTTCATACTTTGTAAACGTAATCGGCAATCCCAGAATTCTTTTTCTGTCTGACCAGAGTATCCCTTTATTTTCACTCATTTTTATCCCGACCTCCTGTTAATTTCCTTATAAACAATATACTACACTATTATTCATCAAAATAAAAGCTTTTGCCCGTATAAATACTCTCCACGATATCTCCCAGTTTTTCCTGTAAGATCTGCATCGCCTCATCTCCGGTACAATGGCCGGTAATGATCTTCTGAATGCCCGTTTTACGAATCTTTTCCGTCAATATCTCCACATCTTCCGATGATCTTCTAAAAAGGTGAAGACCTCCAACCAGTGCATATATCTGTTTTTCCGGAAATGTGTCCTCAACTTCCCGGATAATAGCGTCTGCCCCGCCATGAGAACAGCTGTTAAAAATAATCATTCCCTGCTCCGTATCAAAGACAAGGCTCTGCTCATGCTCATAGTTATCAGGATACCAATTTTCACCAATCTTTACATACTGATTGGCACTTCTTCCCTGTTTCTCCAGATGAGGGGTCTTGTGGGGAATCAGATAGACTCCCGGCGACAATTCATAATCACCCTCCACATACACTATCCTGTCTCTGTAGGTATCCAGAAAACCTCTGTGAATACCGATATACTTGCTGCCATCCCCTTTGCCGCTATAACAGTTCTCAGCCGAAGATTTTCTTAAATAGAAAGATGCCCTGTCATTTTTTTCAAAAAAAGCTGCCATCCCATCTGCATGATCAAAATGAGCATGGGACAAAACACCGTACTCCACATTCGCCAGATCAACACCCATAGCCGGCGCATTCTCTGTAAACTTTTCTGAAGCACCCGTATCCAGCAGGAAACGATGTCCCTTATACTCAATATAGACAGCCAGTCCCCATTCACAGACAAGCTCATTCTTCGAAACATTATCAATTAAAATCTTTACAAGCATTTGATCCCCTCCAATTCATTCACCTTTTTTTACAAAAGAAAATCAGTCAGAATCCAATTACTGACATCCATCCCTCTGTCTGTCATATACAACCTGTCTGCATCCACATCATAGACCATAAACCCCTGATCGGTATATTTCTGAATGACATCACTGTAAACAGACAGTACATTTTTCCCGAAATTACTCTCAAACTGTCTCAGACTGATTCCTTTCGTACATCGCAGTCCCAGGAACATGGTCTCTTCCATCTGAGCCCTGACATCCACATTCTCCACATTAACTGCATCCCATTGTTTCATGTAAATATCCATATCACATGGATTCGAAAAGCGCCGGTTATCCACCATACTTGCAGCCCCTAATCCCAGTCCCAGATAATCGTCTCTGTACCAGTAAGTCAGGTTATGCCGGCATTCAAAACCCGGTCTGGCATAATTGGATATTTCATACCGTCCATAACCTCTGTCAGCCAGCTCTACCTTCGTCAGATGATACATCTCACGTTCACTGTCCTCATCAGGCAAGGGAAGGATGAATTTATCACGGGCATCCATTGTCCCCCTATCTATATCATCCATACATCCATATATCTCCCAGAAGGGCGTATTTTCCTCAATAATCAGACTGTATGCAGAAATATGTTCCGGTTCCAGAGCTGCTGTCCTGCGCAGAGTATCCAGCCAGGAAGCCGTCGTCTGACCTGGAAGAGCCGACATCAGGTCAATATTAATATTGTCAAAGCCCACCTGTCTGGCCGCTTTATAATTGCCAACAAATTGTTCTGCTGTGTGAATACGCCCCAGATACTGAAGTTCTCTGTTATTCATAGACTGAAGGCCGAAACTTAATCGGTTGATACCAGCTGTTCTGAATGTTTTCAGCTTATCCTTGTCCACTGTTCCCGGATTGCATTCCATGGTAATCTCAGCATGATTGCTGACGTCAAAATTCCTGAATACATTCTCCATCAGTTCTTTCAACTGGCTGCCGCTCATCAGTGAAGGTGTTCCTCCGCCGATAAAAATCGTCTCTACTTTGTATTGTTCATATTGCGGACTCCGCCAGGCGATTTCCTCCGATAACCGTTTCAGATAAGCCGCCCTTGCCGCTTCATTTGCAGAAAAGGAGAGGAAATCACAATACCTGCATTTCCTCACACAGAAAGGAAAATGCAGGTACAGTCCCAGCGGCCGCTTATCACGGCCCGCCATCTTATTTATCATCCAGCTTCAGAACACTCATGAAAGCCTTCTGCGGTATCTCTACATTGCCGATCTGGCGCATACGCTTCTTGCCTTCCTTCTGCTTTTCCAGAAGCTTACGTTTACGTGTGATGTCACCGCCGTAACATTTTGCAAGTACATCCTTACGCATGGCCTTGACCGTCTCACGGGCAATGATCTTGCTTCCAATGGCTGCCTGAATCGGAATCTCGAATAATTGCCTCGGAATCTCCTCCTTCAGCTTCTCACACATTTTACGGCCCCGCTCATAGGCAGAATCAGCAAATACAATAAAGGACAAAGCATCCACAGCTTCTCTGTTCACAAGTATATCCAGCTTACACAGCTCAGACCGCTGATAGCCTTTCAGTTCATAATCAAAGGAAGCATAGCCTCTGGAACGGGACTTCAGTGCATCGAAGAAATCATAGATGATCTCATTCAACGGCAGTTCATATTTCAACAAAGCTCTGGTAGTCTCCATATACTCCATGCCAAGATAAACACCACGGCGTTCCTGACAAAGATCCATAATCGGCCCAATAAACTCCGTTGTCACCATAATCTCCGCCGATACCACCGGTTCTTCCATATATTCGATCTCAGACGGATCCGGCATATTGGAAGGATTGGTCAGCTCAATCATCTCGCCGTTGGTCTTATGGATTCTGTAGACAACGGAAGGTGCCGTCGTCACCAGATCCAGATTATATTCACGCTCCAGTCTCTCCTGAATGATCTCCAGATGAAGCAGTCCGAGGAAACCACATCTGAAACCAAATCCAAGGGCAATGGATGTTTCCGGCTCATAAAACAGCGATGCATCATTGAGCTGCAGCTTCTCCAGAGCATCCCTCAGATCCGGATACTTGGCTCCATCGGCCGGATAAAGACCACAGTAGACCATCGGATTCACCTTTTTGTAACCCGGCAGCGGCTCATCACACGGATCATTGGCATCGGTAATGGTATCACCGACTCTTGTATCCTTCAGATTCTTGATACTGGCCGCCATATAACCCACCATGCCTGCAGTCAGTTCATCACATGGAATATACTGTCCCGCGCCAAAATACCCCACTTCAACGGTGTCAAATTCTGCCCCCGTAGCCATCATACGCACACGGGTTCCTTTGGCGATCCTGCCTTCGCGCACTCTGAAAAAGACAATGACTCCCTTGTATGGATCATAAACAGAATCAAAAATCAATGCCTTTAACGGTGCATTCTCATCTCCTGTCGGAGCCGGAATCTTCTCAATAATCTGCTCCAGCACTTCTTCTATATTAATACCATTTTTAGCTGAAATCCTCGGTGCATCCTCAGCCTCAATACCAATGACATCCTCGATCTCGTTGACAACTCTCTCCGGATCCGCACTCGGCAGATCGATCTTATTGATGACCGGCATCACATCCAGATTGTGGTCCAAAGCCAGATATACATTGGCCAGCGTCTGTGCCTCCACACCCTGGGCAGCGTCAACCACCAGAATAGCACCATCACAGGCAGCCAGACTTCGTGATACCTCATAATTAAAATCCACATGTCCCGGTGTATCAATCAAGTTATAAATATATTCCTCACCATTTTGAGCTTTATATACAATACGCACTGCCTGAGACTTAATGGTAATACCACGTTCACGCTCCAAGTCCATATTGTCCAGTACCTGGGCCTGCATTTCACGGCTGGTCAGAGTGCCTGTCTTCTCGATAATCCGATCAGCCAGCGTTGATTTGCCGTGATCAATGTGGGCAATAATACAAAAATTCCTGATTTTACTCTGATCTATATGCACTTTATCATTCCTCCTGCTGTTCACTGGAATAAGTATAGCATACCCCGCCAAAATTATACAAGCTGTTATTTACTACAAAACGCATTCCTTCATTTCCCCGTAAGCACCGCATAAAGAATATCAGCCAGGGGCTCCATAGCGTTTTTTGCTTCAGCCACTGTATTATTCTGGGCTCCTACCTCCACCAGTAACGACCTGGGCTTAAAATGCATATTATATCTGTAGGCACGCAAATAAATGTGCCTTACAAAATCCGGAAAATACGCTTTCGCCTTCAGCTGAAGCTGAAGACTAAAAGCGAGATTACCTTCCAGATTAGGATTGCCGATAAAATTATTATCATCACCATTGGAATCCCGGCACAAGCCATTCAAAAACATAATCTGTGCCGTCTCCTTTCCATTGATTTCCGTTGCCAGATGAACATCATCAGGAACGCCATCTCTATGTAAATCCAATATCACCTCAATGGATGGATTTTCATCCAGTATGTTCTGAACTGATACAGCCGCCTGGGAATATGCCATATTTCGGTCTTCCTTACCGTCCTGCATATCATAAACTGACAGATCATGATAAACCGGCACGTGATATTTTTCCTCCAGAACTTTTGCCAGTTCACTTCCTACCCCCACCACTGTATCCTCCGGATTTCCTGCTTTACTATCTGCATATCGCTCCTGAGAATGGGTATGGTAAATTAAAATTTTCGGAGCTTCACCTGTTAAATCCAGCGTCATATCCTGCTGCAGAAGTTCTGACCCATTGATCAGCGATGAATTGGCAGCCGTCGAAGGATCCACCAGATAAAAATGGCTGAGCAGGAAATCATAATCTGCCAGAGATTTCTCTGAATATATTTCACCTGTAGGCACACCGGCTAAGGTTTCCACATATTCATTTTCTTCTGTCTCTTCTTCTGATTCCATCTCAGCCACCGAAACTGCCGTCTCAGCCTCGGCCTGCCGGACAGCTTCCGCATTTTCGCCTTTCATATCTTCCAATAAAGCAGTTGAATTTTCATTTGCAACAGCCTCCAGATCTTCCTGAGACGGATAATACTCCGATATCAGTTTACTTCCATTTTGAGATCTGGCATAGGCCGCCGCCGGACAGGCCATATCTGAAGCTGTATAGACAACACGCTCCATCCACTGGTCCATATTCAGTCCCGGCTTCTTATCTCCACTCTTATTTATACGGCCAAGCTGTATACCAATATCAACAGCCAGCAGTCCTATCATTACCCAAGCGCCCAATTGCAGCAAACCTGTCAGTCTTCGCTTCATGTGCAACCCCTCCTTACTGCCAGCCTGTATCCCTGCCTCAGCTTCCATATCTCGAGAAGGGAGTCCTGTCTCATCTGATATACCATTGTCCACTTCTATACAGTATATTCGGATTTCTTCATATTGAGTACAGTCCTACACATGATGACAAAGAGAATTAATGGCCTCAGAAATGGTATAGCTGATCCTGCTGACAGCTTCATCGATATCCTTCGGTGTAACAAACAAATTCGTCATCTGTGGCTCCATCAATTCCCTCATAAGCAGATATTTTTCTTCATGATTAAATTCTTCCGTGGCACTGGCTGCTTTCTGAAGGATCGGACTCTTATTCAAAACACCGATTAAAGATTCCATTGTATCAGCCACAATAGTAGCCGCATCAATAACAGTAGGCATACCAATGGCAATAACAGGTATCCCCAGCACCTCCTCTGTCAGCCGATACCGCCGGTTACCGATACCAGCTCCCGGATGGATACCTGTATCTGTCAGCTGAATGGTAGTCACCAGTCTTCGAATGCTTCTGGCCGCCAAGGCATCGATGGCTATAAGTACATCCGGATGAATTTCTCTTACAAGTCCATGAAGAATCTCTGCCGTCTCCATACCCGTCTGAGCCATAACACCGGGTATAACTGCGCTGACATTGCCCATTCCCCTGACAATTTCCGAATCACTTCCATATTTTTCAAAAAGGTGTCTGGTAATAAATAAATGCTCTGCCACCAGCGGACCCAAAGCATCAGGTGTGATATCACGATTGCCGATACCGGCTACCAGAACCTTTCGATTTTCAATATCCGGCAGCAATTTCCGGAGCTGTGCCATCAAAACCCCCGTTACCGCCCGATGATAATCATCATCACCATCGGGCAGATTCACAGCTTCCACAGTAATATACTGCCCCATGGGCTTGCCAATGGACCTCTCACCATTTTCATTTGTAATCTGCACATCCGTCACTCTGATTCCATAAGATGTTTCCTCGCTCTCCCTCATTTCCACACCGGACATCTTTTTC
>JBJEJD010000170.1:0-9406 GCA_051877705.1 Coprococcus sp.
TCGTCTTCTGTCAGATAGTCTGAGAGGCGGCTTCTGATACCGGATGTGACATAATAATCATTGATGTCTATTCCAAAAGTCGATGAATCAATGTAAAAACATTCTTCTGTAGATAAGATTTTTTCTGTGGATTGATCGTAGAATGCGGCAAAAAACTTCTGATATTTATGGCTGCCATTGTACCACAGATAATTAAAAATATATTGAATTTTATAAGGACGGTATTGTAACATATCGGAGAATACAATGGCATCTTCACTGAAATCATATTGCCGATAGGCATCCGACAGTGTCTGCATTTTATTGTTATACCGCATCTCAAACTCTTCCATATATTGATTATGTACCAGCCAGGTGGCAGCAGTCATAGAAATGAGGTAGAGAATAATAAAACCCGCTATTACCGGCAGATCATCATTTCTTTTTTTACGCATATCAGACACCTCCATCCGAAATGATGTTTTATTTTTTGTATCTTCAGTATACTATAGAAAAATATCCTTTTGGTATCCTCCGGATACAATTTATCTTTTTTTTAATAAAACGCAGAAAACCGGAATTTCCTCAAAAGAAATTCCGGTTTTAAAATCATGCTGTTTTGTTTTATTAAACTACGGCATATAGAAAATAGTGTCACCAATCTGCATATATCTGCTGCAATAGTACGTATTGACGCCGCAGGCCATATTAAAATAAAGATAGTCGCCTACAGTATTTGTTCCATACAAAGCATCTAAAGTAGCCTCCATACATTCTTCACTCGGGCCGTTGGCCATGACTCTGTCAAGGAAACCGTTGTAGGCCGGCGGGAATTGTCCGCTCTGGTAGATAACGCCCGATACCGTATCCGGGAACAGATCGCTCAGAACACGATTGATAATGACATTGGCTACGCCTACCTTGCCCTCATAAGGCTCGGCTCCTGCCTCTACATAGACCTGACAGGCTATAAGATAAATATCATCCTCAGATATGTCTATAACCATTCGTTCCACAGGCTCTACAACTTCTGCCACTTCCGGTGCTTCCTCGATATTTTCACAGGAAGTCAGATGCAGATAATTGGTAGCGTTCATAATAATCTGATTGGAGATTGCTGCATCGTCATAAGAATCAGCAGCCGCAACGCTTTCAGAATCAATCTCATTTCCCTTATTCTCAGCGGTCGCACTGGCAAATATCGTTAAAATGCCCGCCAGTATCAAGGTCATAAACAATGCAGTATGGTGTATGACATTTTTTAGTTTCATACCTGTTAACCTCTTTGAATAATTTTTTATAAATTTATTAATAAATTGTTACAGATATTCTACCAGATAAATAACATTCTGTCAACCCCATGATATAAGGCCCACTTTTGCCCGGTCCCGACATAGCTATAAATTGCCCCGATTATGAAGGATTAATCGACAAGTTTCTCCTTCAGCTGCTCATAGACATCCGCCAAAGTCGTATTATTTTCAATTACAAACTGGCATCGTTCAAAAAATACCGCATCCGGCAGCTGATTTTTCATCACGGCATCCACTTTTTCATCAGAATAATTCCTTGTCTCCTTCATTCTCTGACGACGAATCTCAGGCTTTGTATAAACATACCAGAATTCATCACATATATTCTCATACCCGCATTCAAGAAGCAGCGCTGCCTCAAGTGCCACAAAAGCATATTTGCCTGAAGTCTTCGCAGCTTCGATCTGACGTATGATATCTTCTCTGACATAGGGATGAGTCATGCCATTCAGCTGCTCCAGAGCATCCTTATCATTAAAAACATGATCCGCCAGTTTCTTTCTGTCAATTTCTCCGTCAGCAGCCAGAATCTCCGGACCAAAATGTTCCACGATCAGCCGGTAGCTGATATTTCCCTTCATGGTCAATTCTCGGGCCACCTCATCTGCCATGATCACATAACCGCTAAAATCATCCCGGAGCATCCGGATTACCTCGGATTTACCCGTACCGGCACCTCCCGTAATACCATACACTTTCATATCCTCACCCACTCCTCTTTTTCTCCTATTGTGCGTCATAGATATTCATACTGGCAGATTGAATAATGAACATCCGATGAACGATTTGCAATGAGCATGTTCAGCGGATGTTCAGTTATTCAGAGGCCAGTTGAATATCTATTTTAGTTCGTACCAGTTTTGCCCGGTATGCATGTCCACTTCCAGCGGCACAGCCAACGTGGCTGCATGTTCCATTTCTTCTTTCAGAACAATCTTCACTTCTTCCACTTCATCCATGGTAGCCTCAATGAGAAGTTCATCATGAATCTGCAGGATCAGCCGTGATTTCATATTCTGCTTCTTCAGACGGTGGCTGACACGTACCATGGCGATCTTAATAATATCAGCTGCTGTCCCCTGTATCGGTGAATTCATGGCAATACGTTCACCAAATGAGCGCTGCATGAAATTGCTGGCAAACAGCTCAGGAACAGGCCGACGTCTGCCGAACATTGTAATGGCATAACCTTTTTCCTTTGCATCGGTGACAGATTGATCAAGAAATGCCTTGATACCGGGATAGGTATGAAAATACTGCTGGATATAGGCTTCCGCCTCCTTTTTAGTGATACTGAGATCCTGACTGAGACCAAAGGAACTGATACCATAAACGATACCAAAATTGACAGCCTTCGCATTGCTTCTCTGGGCCGGCGTAACCTCATCAAATGGTGTATGAAAGACCTGAGAAGCTGTCATGCGATGGATATCCTGAGATTCTCTGTAAGCCTGAACAAGATGTTCATCCCCCGCCATATGGGCCAGTACACGCAGCTCTATCTGAGAATAATCCGCATTGACAAAAATATGGCCTTCTTCCGGCACAAAAACCTTCCGGATCAGACGCCCCAGTTCCATACGGACCGGTATATTCTGAAGATTCGGCTCTGTACTGGAGATCCTTCCCGTAGCTGTTATGGTCTGATTAAACTTGCCGTGGATCCGCTGATCATCCGGATTAATATAGACCGCAAGTCCGTCTGCATAGGTGGACTTCAATTTGGTCAGCTGACGATATTCCAGAATCTGACCGATAATAGGATCATACCCGCGAAGCTTCTCGAGTACATCGGCAGATGTGGAATAACCCGTCTTTGTTTTTTTTGCAAACGGCAATTTCAGCTTTTCAAATAATATGACACCCAGCTGTTTTGGTGAATTGATATTAAATTTCTCACCAGCCAGCTCATATATATTCTGCTCAAGCGTATCGATCCGTCCCGTCAGCTGGCTTCCATATTCTTCCAGAGCCTCTTTTTCCACACGTATTCCCGCCTTTTCCATATCATAAAGAGCGTAGACAAGGGGCATCTCCACATTCTGGAACAGACGATCCATTCCCGTTTCCTTAAGCCTGTCCATCAGAACATGATACACTTTTACAGGAATCAAAGCTTCATAGGCGAGATAATGCAGCAGGTTCTGCCTGTCAGTCTTTTCTGCTTCGACAAAAGACATTTTTTTCAGCCAGTCAGTTCTGGACGGAATGGTAAGTCCAAGAAAATCCTGGGCAATACTGTCATATCCATAACTGTCCTTCAAAGGATTGATGAGGTAAGCAGCAATAGCCGCATCAAATACACCCTCATCTTCTGTAAGATTCAGATAAGACAGCTGCGATTTCAGATCAATCATACAGCTTTTGTCAGCTTTGCGAATCATAGAAACTGTCATTTCACGGAGAAAAGACGATGTCATCAATCCGGTCACCGGTATAAATACAGGTTTTTCACCATTTTTGCTGGCAGCCAGTCCCTCCCAGTCATTGTCAGACAGATAGCAAAGGCCAAGAAGCGAATCACTGTCAATACTCTCCGACCACTGTACAGCAGCTGCAAAGTCTGTCAGAACTTCTGCTGTTTCATAGGAATCTCCGACAGCTTCCGCCGCGTTTTCAAAACGTTTGAGAATATTTTTCAGTTCAAGACGTTTTAAAAGTTTATAGGATGTATCATTCATCATCTGGCCAATGGCGCCATCTTCCAGCTTAAAGTCCAGTTCGCAGTCTGTTTTTATGGCAGCAAGGACTTTACTGAACTGCGCCTGTTCATAATAAACGGACAGATTTTCAGAAGCCTTCTTCGGCTTGATCTCTCCCACATGCTCATGGGCATTCTCAATACTGTGCCATGTACTGATGATTTTGGATGCTGTTTTCTCACCAATACCCGGAACACCCGGAATATTGTCAGATTGATCCCCCATGAGAGCTTTCATATCGATGAACTCTGTCGGAGTCACCTGATATTTTGCCATGACATCTGATGCATAATAATCCTCTATCTCCGTTCCGGTCATTTTTGTTTTTGGAATACGGATCCTGGTCTTATCAGTGGCCAGCTGCAGCATATCACGGTCTCCTGATATAATTGACACAAAATGTCCGGCAGCTTCATATTGTCGTGCAAGTGTGCCCAATATATCGTCTGCTTCATAACCGGCATGCTCGATGGTCGGTATTTGCATAGCTTGAAGCACTTCCTTGATCACCGGCACCTGTTCCCGAAGTTCATCCGGCATGGGTTTTCGGGTTCCTTTATAATCCTTAAATAATTCATGACGGAAAGTCGGTGCATGGACGTCAAAGGCTACTGCCAGATATTCTGCCTGTTCTTCATCCAGGATCTTGAACATGATATTCAGGAAACCATAGACCGCATTGGTATGAAGTCCTTCAGCATTGGATAAAAGGGGAATTCCATAATATGCACGATTCAGGATACTGTGTCCGTCAATTAATATAACTTTAGCCATTTATTCTACCTTTCCTTTTCAAGAATGTTTCTGTGTTCAGGCTCTGTCAGCTTTAAATCTGAGAAATACGAAGGAATCAAAGGATGCAGCAATTCAAAATTCATTCGGCATTCAATTGGATCGGTCAGCACTTCATCCGGCTCAGTTGTTTCTTCCTGGATGAACCAGCCTTTTTGGACCGTATTTCCAACCGCCCTCTTCAGATCCTCCATAGAATGGATACCTTCTTCACTGGTCAGGAAAACATTTGCCAGAAACATAATGGTACCTAATATACAGATGAAAACTGCCGCCGATAGATGTCTGTTACGACTGACTGCTCGTTTTCTGGCATATAATTCCTCTCTTTGTTCTGCAATAAAATTACGAAGATTTTTTTTAAGATCCAATGTTCCTGTATGATTTTCATCCAGCTGCAGCAAACCCGTGGTGATCATATAATAAACCTCAAGTTCGTCATAGCAGTCCTGACAGCCGGCAATATGATCGATAAAAGCCTCCAGCTGCTGATCCGTCAGACGTTTCTCAATAAAACCCCTTATCAGCAGTTGTGCATCATGACATTTCAAGCAGCTCCCCTCCTTTGAACCATTTGGTATTACTATACACCATTTCCTATAGAAAATAAAGAACAAAGCAAAGAAAAAGATCTTCTGCCAAAAAGGTCATTCATAACCTTTTTTCAGAAGATCTCTGATCCTGAAATTAAAATAACTGCGGACTGTATATTCCCTTCTCTGTCAGACGTTTAAACGCTTCTACAACTGCGGCCTTGTCTTCCTTATATGTGACACCAAACCATTTATCCTGCGTCTCAAGCACCTTTACTGTGATCTTTCTGTCATGAAGAAGCTGTCCGATGATATTCGGCAGCAGATACTCTGCCTTCAGATCGCCTTCCTTCACATCTGAGAGAAATATCCTGAAACCTTCATCCAGAATATCGATAAACTGTGGTGTCAGCCCCCACATATTCATGGAAACATTACTTTTGATATCAATTGCCCTCAGAGAATCCCCTTCCTGTACAGCAGCGCCTTCTCCATCCCTGACGATATGATGGGTCTCTGTAATATCTGCCAGGTAACCATTGTCATCCACCTGACATACCCCACGGGTCACACCGCCATTTTCACTGAGCGTGTTGCCCAGGATAAAGCCGGCCATACAATAGTCAAAAGGTCTTTCATCAGTATAGTCCTGAAGAAAATCATGAATCCTGACAAATGCCTCCTTACCGTAATAGTCATCGGCATTGATGACAACAAAAGGTTCTGTAACAATACCCTTGCAGGCAAGCACAGCCTGTCCTGTGCCCCATGGCTTAGTCCTGTCCTTCGGAAGGGTGAATCCTTCCGGAAGATCATCCAGCTCCTGATAAGCGTAAGAAACCGCAACCTGCCTTTCCGCACATATTTTCTCAATTCGATTGCCGATTACTTCCTGAAAATCTTTCTCTAAATCCTTGCGGATGATAAAAACAACTTTATTGAATCCAGCTTCAATAGCATCATGGATCGAATAATCCATAATGATCTCACCACAAGGACCAACAGGCTGAAGCTGTTTAATGCCGCCTCCAAAACGGGAACCAATACCTGCTGCCATGATTACAAGTGCTGTCTTCATATATTAGCCTCCTTCTGATATTTAACTAACAATATGACTATTATAAATCATTTTTATATATTTGTCAGCAAAATAAGTCTGTATTTCTTTGAAAATCATGCTTTATCTTGACGTTTAAAGTTTTTGGATATATAGTAATATTATATTTGATTTTTCTTGCGACATGATTTGTCAGCAATGAGAGGGGTTTCATTATGGAGAATGTAAATGTCCGGGGATATATGCATATTTATATAGGAGTATTTGATAATATTATAACATTCGGCGACAGTCTGGAAAAGATGTCTCTGGGTGAAGCACTGCTTCGATTTATTTATGCTGATCTTAAATCTCTGGACAATCGTGCGCATTATTCTATAGAAGAATTTCGATCTGTTCATCCATATTTTATCTACTGTGATTCCGGATGGCAGAAAAGTTTTATAGATAATTTAAAACATCCACAGGATATCATCGGAATACCGCAATTAAACGGTCTTATTGAACTGCAGGCTCAATATGCTTCTCTTCTGCTGGAATTGTACAATCATTCGGGCGGATATGATGAACAACATCTTACAGAAGTACTCGAAGCCAGAGAATGGTTTCAGAATTCAGATTGTTTTTCCCGCATTTCCGTCAATATCCGGAAAACTGAAGATTCTTCTTTATGTTTAGAAGATTTTTTTGTTTCTTCTTTGGAAGAATGTTTATTCATTGAATTTATAGAATTGCTGAAACGCAGAATTATTATTAAAACATGTAAAAATTGCGGAAGACTTTTTATTCCAAAGCGTTCTAATATGGATTATTGCCCACGCATTTATTCTCCTGACGGGAAAACCTGTTCAGAGGTAGGCTATACTCAGACATTTGCCCGTAACGTGAAGAATGATGAATTATTATTGGCTTATACAAGGGCCTACAAAGCCCATTATGCCAGAATGACCAAACCTCGCAAAAAAGCCGCCAATATGACCAGGGAAGAATTTGATGCCTGGTATCAGGAAGCCAAACGCAGGCTTGAGCAGGCCAGAGCAGGTCTTCTAGATCCGGAGACTTTTAAAGCATGGCTGAAAGAATAATAAACCGGAGGTTTCTATGATAGATGGTTTCCATAGAAATATAGATTATATCCGCCTTTCTGTTACAGACAGATGTAATCTCAGATGCAGATACTGTATGCCTTCGGAAGGCATTTCCTGTATGCCTATGGGAGAAATACTGACCTACGAAGAGATAGAAAGGCTTTGCCATATCTTTGCCGGCATGGGGATTCATAAGATAAAAATCACAGGCGGAGAACCTTTTGTAAGAAAAGATCTCTGCCATTTACTTGCACATCTCAAACAGATTCCAGGCATTGACAAAGTAACTCTGACCACAAACGGTGTATTGATCCTCCCCTGGCTGGATGAATTAAAAAAAATAGATATTAATGGTATCAATTTTAGTCTCGATACATTGGATCCTGACACATTTTATCTGATTTCTGGCAGTCAGGACCACCAGATCGTCATGAATTCCATATATGCTGCCATTGAAACAGGCATTCAAAACATTAAAATCAACTGTGTGTCAATGTCCGGCATTAATGATACTGACATAGCTGCCATTGCCGGTCTGGCACGGGATTATCCGGTTCATGTACGCTTTATAGAAATGATGCCCATTGGCCTTGGTAAAAACTATACAGCAGTACCGGAAGATGAAATACGTCAAAAGCTTGAGAATACCTATGGCACTCTTCTGCCTCTGGAAGAGACCTTTGGAAATGGACCGGCACGTTATTACCATATCCAGGGATTTCAGGGACATATCGGATTTATCAGTGCCATGAGTCATCGTTTCTGTCAATCCTGCAATCGCATCCGTCTCACTTCAGACGGATATCTGAAAACCTGTCTTTTCTATGAAGAAGGCATTAACTTAAAATATTATCTCCGAAATGGATACAGTGACGAAGCCATTTCAGAACAGATTATTCTGGCTCTTAAACAAAAGCCGGAGCATCATGATTTAATGAATCAGATTCCGGAATCAAAGGGAATGTCACAGATAGGAGGATAAACATGTATAAAGCAGCAATTATTACATCCAGTGATAAGGGTTTTGCCGGAGAACGTGAAGATCTGAGTGGTCCGGTTGTTGAAGAAATTGTCTCAGCTCATGGTTTTGAAGTGGCAGAAAGGATTATTCTGCCCGATGAAAGGGATATTCTGGCTGAAAAAATGCGTGAATACTGCAATCAGGGAATCGAATTAATTCTCACTACCGGCGGTACCGGTTTTTCAAAAAGAGATATCACTCCTGAAGCAACTGCTGATGTGGTAGAACGGCGCGCGGATAATCTGACCTTTGCCATGATAGCCAACAGCCTTCAATATACGCCAAAGGCCATGCTCTCCAGAGGAATTGCCGGTATCTGCGGAGATACACTCATCGTCAATCTGCCGGGCAGTCCGAAGGCCGTACGTGAAAATCTGGAATATGCCATCGATGCCATCATGCACGGTATAAAGATCCTCAAGGGTGATGACGGAGAATGCGCTGAACCAAAGCACTGATAATCTTTAGTCTCCTTTTTGTCTGTTTCTGCATATGTTACAGTAAAAGACAAAAAGGAGATTTTTTATGCCGGAAAATTTTGATCAATTCTCTCAGAACAACCGTCGAGACCGCAGGTGTCCTCCTTGTCCGCCATGCCGCTGTGACCGGGACCGCCGAGACGACAGACGTGATGATCGTCGGGATGATCGCCGAGACGACAGACGCGATGATCGTCAGGATGACCGCAGAGACCGACGTGATGATTATTGGCCTTGGCGCTGAGGAAATTATTATCCGAAGATCATATGGTTATTAGAAGCCTTTTTTTACAGGCACTTCATTCATAAATAAATGACAAAAAAGACCTGCAGAAATCATTTTCTACAGGTCTTAATACTGCCGGCAGCGGGACTTGAACCCGCACGTGGTTGCCCACAACAGATTTTGAGTCTGCCTCGTCTGCCATTCCGACACGCCGGC
>JBJEJD010000171.1:0-9385 GCA_051877705.1 Coprococcus sp.
AGAAGGACCGGCTGCAGTGCGGCGGCCGGGATGTGGTCTATCAGACCCATGTTTACTATATGCTGAATAAGCCTTCGGGCGTTATCACAGCCACCAATGATAAAAGGCAGAAGACAGTGCTTGATCTGATCACAGATAAGGAGCGCAAAGATCTGTTTCCTGTAGGGCGGCTGGACAAGGATACGGAGGGACTGCTGCTGATCACCAATAACGGAGAACTGGCCCATCAGCTGCTGTCTCCGAAGAAGCATGTATCCAAGCTTTACAGAGCTCTTGTGGAAGGCTGTGTGACTGATGAGGATGTGAGGCTTTTTGCCGAAGGACTGAAGATGGATGAGGAGTGGACGGCGCTGCCGGCTGAGCTGAAGATTCTGTCTGCGGGGCCTGAATCGGAGGTGGAAGTGATCATCTACGAAGGTAAATTCCATCAGATCAAGCGGATGTTCGAGGCTGTCGGGAAGAAGGTCGTGGCTTTAAAGCGGCTGTCCATGGGAACACTGCAGCTGGATGGAAGTCTGCAGCCCGGTGAATACCGGCCATTGACAACAGACGAGCTGGAGCAATTGACTGCCCTAACAGACCATATGGATACGAAAGGATAAATGTAAAATGAATCATATAGAGATGCTTCTTGAAGGGAAAGAGGCGGTTATTTTTGATGTGGACGGGACGCTCATCGATTCCATGGGTGTCTGGCGGGATGTGGATATTATTTATCTGAGGCGGCATCATAAGGAAATGCCGGAGAATCTTCAGCGTGAGCTGGCGGGACTGAGTATCCGTCAGGCGGCGGACTATTTCAGGGAGGTCATCGGCATTGATGATCCGCCGGAAAAGATGCTGGCGGAGTGGAATGAACTGGCTTTTCAGCAGTACCGTTATGAGATTAAGATGAAGGCCGGAGCCTTGAGATGGCTGAAGGCCATTGAGGAGAGAGGACTTCCCATGGCTGTAGGTACCAGCAATACGCGGATGCTGGCCATGACTGCCCTGCAGACTCATAGTATTGATACTTATTTTAAAGTAATCCTGACCGGTGAGGATGTGGTCAAGGGAAAACCGGATCCCTATATCTATCAGACGGCGGCGGCGCGCCTCGGTGTTGATCCTGCCAATTGTCTGGTGTTTGAGGATATTCCCGAGGGGATCCAGGCGGGACTTGCGGCCGGCATGAGGGTCTGTGCCGTACAGGATGATTTTTCAGATTATCAGACAGATAAGAAAAAAGCACTGGCTGATTATTATATTACGTCCTTTGAGGACATATTCAATGATAAAGTAGAGGTTTTGGCATGAAAAAGGATTTTCTTCCCATCAGTCGGGAAGACATGGAAAAAAGAGGCTGGGAACAGCTGGATTTTGTCTATGTCATCGGGGATGCCTATGTGGATCATCCTTCCTTCGGACCGGCGATCATCAGCCGTGTACTGGAGGCCCATGGCTATAAAGTAGGCATCATTTCCCAGCCGGACTGGAAAAATGACAGTTCCATTACGGTTCTGGGTGAGCCGAGGCTTGGCTTTCTCATCAGCGCCGGCAATATGGATTCCATGGTCAATCATTATACAGTGTCTAAAAAGCGCCGGCATCAGGATGCCTTTACGCCCGGCGGTGTCTTCGGCAAAAGACCGGATTATGCCACCGTTGTCTATGGCAATATGATCCGCAGGGTCTATCCGAAGATTCCGGTGATTATCGGCGGTATCGAGGCCAGTCTGCGCCGTCTGGGACATTATGATTACTGGTCGGACAGGATCAAACGTTCTCTGCTCATTGAGTCTTCAGCGGATCTTCTGCTGTACGGCATGGGGGAGCGTTCCATTGTGGAGGTGGCCGATGCTCTGGCCGGCGGTCTGGCCGTGTCTGATATTACGTGGGTGGCGGGCTCCGTTTTCAAGTCAAAGACAGCACAGGGCTTTGATGAGGAAGCCATATATCTGCCTGAATTCAATGAGATCGCGTCGGACAAGCGCAAATATGCCGAAAGCTTTTATATCCAATATCAGAATACGGATCCTTTCTCAGGCAAAAGAATGATCGAGAAATACGGCGCCCGTATGTATATCATTCAGAATCCTCCGGCCATGCCTTTGAGTGAGCAGGAGATGGATGATGTCTATGATCTGCCTTATATGAGGAATTATCATCCTTCCTACAGGGCCCTTGGCGGTGTTCCGGCCATTGAGGAAATCAAGTTCAGTCTGGTCAGCAACAGAGGGTGCTTCGGCGGCTGCAGTTTCTGTGCCCTGACCTTCCATCAGGGGCGGATCATTCAGACGAGAAGCCATGATTCCATCCTACGAGAGGCGAAGCTTCTGACGGAGGAGAAGGATTTTAAGGGATATATTCATGATGTGGGCGGGCCGACGGCCAATTTCAGGCATCCGGCCTGCAAACATCAGCTGAAACGGGGCGTATGCCCGAATAAACAGTGTCTGTATCCGAAGCCTTGTTCGCAGATGCAGGCAGAGCACAGTGATTATATCGCGCTGCTCAGAAAGCTGCGCGGCCTTCCGAAGGTGAAGAAGGTTTTTATCCGTTCAGGTATCCGCTTTGATTATCTTCTGGCGGATAAGGATAAGACTTTTCTGAAGGAATTGTGCCGGTATCATGTCAGCGGTCAGCTGAAGGTGGCGCCGGAGCATGTCAGCGATGCTGTCCTGGACAAAATGGGAAAACCGCATCATGAGGTCTACGTGGATTTCACAAGACAGTATCAACAGATGAACCAACGGCTCGGACTGAACCAGTACCTGGTGCCTTATCTCATGTCTTCCCATCCCGGGTCTACCCTTGCGGATGCCGTGAAGCTGGCGGAATATATCAGGGATCTGGGCTATATGCCGGAGCAGGTGCAGGATTTTTATCCGACGCCGTCCACCCTGTCCACCTGTATGTATTATACGGGGCTGGATCCGCGTACCATGAAGCCTGTCTATGTGCCGAAGGATCCCCATGAGAAGGATATGCAGCGGGCGCTGATCCAGTACCGGGATCCAAAGAATTACAATCTGGTGAAAGAGGCGCTGATCAGGGCGGGAAGAGAAGATCTGATCGGATTCGGCAGTCACTGTCTCATTCCGCCAAGACCGATGGCAGGCAGGACGTCCGATGGCAGAAAAGCCTCGTCGGGCAGATCGGGACAGAAAAACAATCATAATGGGACGAAGAAGGGAATAATCAATGAAAAAGGTCGTCATCGGCGCAAATGAGAGTGGCCAGCGTTTTGATAAATTTCTTGCCAAAACGCTGAGTGAAGCGCCGAAAAGCTTTATATATAAAATGCTGCGCAAAAAAAATATTACATTGAACGATAAAAAGGCCGATGGCAGCGAAAAGCTGTCCATGGGCGATACGGTGACATTCTGGCTGTCCGATGAGACCTTTGAAAAGTTCAGAGGTGAGGTACGTGCCGTACCGGAAGCAGCTCTGCCGAAGCCAGATATCATTTTCGAGGATGAGCAGATCCTGATCATGAATAAACCGGCGGGTCTGCTGTCTCAGAAAGCAGCGCCGGAGGATGTGTCCATCAATGAGATGATGATCGGGTGGCTTTTGGACAGCGGTCAGCTGACAAGGGAGGCCCTGCAGTCCTTCCGTCCATCTGTCTGCAATCGTCTGGATCGAAATACAAGCGGGCTCATCACAGGCGGCAAAACACTGGCGGGCCTTCAGTTCCTTTCGGAGGGCTTCAGGGACAGGACGATCCATAAATATTATTTTTGTCTTGTTCAGGGAAGGGTTGAGAAAAAGGTACGCCTGAAAGGCTATCTTCTGAAGGATGAGAAGACCAATAAGGTGACCATCACCCGGGAGGCCAGACATCAGGCCGATTATATAGAAACAGAATATGAACCGCTGGCGGTGGGGAAGAACTGTACCCTCCTGAAGGTTTTCCTTATTACGGGGCGTACCCATCAGATCCGTGCCCATCTGGCCAGCGTCGGCAATCCCATCATCGGGGATTATAAATATGGCAGTCCTGAGATGAATGCTGCATTTAAAAAGGAATATGGCATCCGGCGGCAGCTGCTTCACGCCGGTATTTTGAAGATGCCCGTCTGCGGCGACAGCTTTGCCGGTCTGTCGGAGAAGGTCTTTACAGCACCGCTGCCCAATGACTTCCGGCATGTCATGATGGGAGAGCATCTGCCGTGGCAGGAAGGATGGATGTCATAATGGCAACATGGAATTCAAGAGGACTCAGAGGTTCTCTGCTGGAAGAGCTGATCAACCGGACCAATGAAAAATACAGAGAGCAGCATCTGGCCCTCATTCAGAAGATACCGACGCCCATAACGCCTGTCAGGATGGATCAGGAGACAAGGCAGATCACCCTGGCCTATTTTGAACAGCGGAGCACGGTGGATTATATCGGAGCTGTCCAGGGCATACCCGTCTGTTTTGATGCCAAGGAATGCAAAACAGACAATTTCCCCATTCAGAACATTCATGAACATCAGGTCGTATTCATGAGGGATTTTGAGGATCAGGGGGGCATCGCTTTTATGCTCCTCTATTTCACCGGTGCGGACAGATATTTTTATCTGCCTTTTGAGCAGATCGTTACCTTCTGGAACCGGTCCAAAACAGGCCATGCCAGACACTTCAAGATCAGTGAGCTGGATCCGGCCTATGAACTGACATGCAATGGTTATTATATCCATTATCTCGAGGCTTTACAGAAGGATTTGTCTTCCAGACCTTGACAATTGCCGGAAGGCATATTATAATGGGTTTCACGTGCTAATATGGTAGCAGACTAAAGTAATTCGTGAAGGAGTCCATATGGAGAATTTATTACATACCCCTGAGGGTGTAAGAGATATTTATAATGAGGAGTGCAGCAGGAAGAACGTACTGTCGGCAAAGCTTGGCAGAATACTGAACCTGTACGGCTACAGAGATATTCAGACGCCGACCTTTGAATTTTTTGATATTTTTAACCGGGAGAGAGGGACAGTTCCGTCCCGCAATATGTATAAGTTTATTGACCGTGACGGCAGTACACTGGTGCTGCGTCCGGATATTACGCCATCCATTGCCCGGGCCGTGGCGAAGTATTATAAAGAAGAAAGGATACCGCTGCGTTTTTCCTACTGCGGCAATACCTTTATCAACAATTCCAGTCTCCAGGGCAAGATGAAGGAGACCACACAGCTTGGTGCTGAATTGATCGGTGACAGATCCATTGAAGGGGATGCGGAAATCGTGGCGCTGGCCATCAATCTGCTCCTTGAGTCCGGTCTTGAGAATTTCCAGCTGGATGTGGGTCATGTGGGCTTTTTCCAGGCACTGGCCCGGGAGGCTTCCATGGACAAATCGACTGTGGAACAGATGCGGGTACTGATCGAGAGCAAGAATTACTTCGGTGTTGAAGCCCTGCTGGAACAGCTGACGCTCCCGAAGGAGACGGCGGATATTTTCCTGAAGCTGCCGGAGCTTTTTGGCGCCTATGATGTGATCGAACAGGCCAGAGCCATGACGAAGAATGAAGAAGCGCTGAAAGCCCTTGATGCCATTGAGAAGCTCTATCAGCTCATCAGAGAATATGGCTTTGAAAAATATATTACTATTGATTTGGGCATGCTTACGGAGTATGATTACTATACAGGTATCATATTCAGAGGCTATACCTACGGTACCGGTGATGCCGTGGTCAAGGGCGGACGCTATGACCATCTCATCGGACAGTTCGGCAAGGATGCAGCCAGTGTGGGATTTGCCGTTGTACTGGATGAGCTGATGCTGGCTCTCTCCAGACAGAAGATCGACATTCCGACAGGCGATGCGGCGACCATGGTATTGTATGAGCCGGAATTCAGAAGTCAGGCGATCCGTACGGCCAATTCCCTCAGGAATATCAACCGGTCGGTCAGCATGCTCAAGAAGGAATCCGGCATGGATATGGGTGATTACAAGGATTACTGCAGACGCTATCATATGGAGAGTATCCTGTATGTCAACAGTGCGAAGACATTGATGAAGCTGGATATTGCCGATGATTCGGTCAGAACGATGCCCGTCCCTGAATGATGATATGGAGGAAAAGACGATGAATTATTTGACATTTGCTCTTGCGAAGGGGCGGCTGGCGAAGAAGTCACTGGCACTTTTTGAACAGGTGGGGATCCATATGGATGAGATGAAGGATCCCGATACGAGAAAACTGATTTTTGTCAACGAGGAACTGAAGATCAAGATGTTCCTTGCCAAGGCTTCCGATGTGCCGACTTATGTGGAATACGGCGCGGCTGATATCGGTGTTGTGGGTAAGGATACACTGCTGGAGGAAGGCCGCCGTCTGTATGAGGTGCTGGATCTTGGATTTGGCAAGTGCAGAATGTGTGTCTGCGGTCCGGCATCTGCAGCGAAATATCTGCAGCATCAGGAACTGATCCGGGTGGCTTCCAAGTATCCGAACATTGCAAAGGATTATTTTTATAATAAAAAACATCAGACGGTGGAGATCATCAAGCTCCATGGTTCTGTGGAACTGGCACCGATCGTGGGATTGTCGGAGGTTATCGTGGATATTGTGGAAACGGGGACAACACTCCGGGAAAATGGCCTGGAAGTGCTGGAGGAGATCTGTCCGCTGTCAGCCAGAGTTGTGGTCAACCAGGTCAGCATGAAGATGGAAAATGAGCGGATCATGAAACTGATTCGGGAACTGAAATTGCTTCTTTAACGGAGGTATAGAATATGAAGATTACGAAGGTTACCAAGGATGCAGTGGATACGCTGCTTGATGATTTGTTGAAGAGGAGCCCGAATAATTATTCCGGTTATGCGGATAAGGTTCAGGCGATTATTGATGATGTGCGGGAGCGGAAGGATGAGGCTCTGTTTGAGATGACCCGGAGGTTTGACGGGGCAGAGCTGAATGCGGGCAATATCCGTGTGACCCGGGAGGAGATCGATGAGGCGTATACGCTGGTGGATCCGTCTCTGGTGGATGTGATCCGGAAGGCGCTGGTGAATATCCGTGTCTATCATGAGAAGCAGCGCCGTTATGGGTGGTTTGATACGACGCCGGATGGAACGATTCTCGGACAGAAGGTGACACCTCTTCAGAGTACCGGTGTCTATGTGCCGGGCGGCAAGGCCGCCTATCCTTCATCTGTTCTGATGAATGTGGTTCCGGCAAAGGTGGCCGGTGTGGAGAAGATCGTTATGGTGACACCGCCGGGGAAGGATGGCAGGGTCAATCCGGGTACCCTTGTGGCTGCCAATGAGGCGGGAGCAGATGAGATCTACAAGGTAGGCGGCGCCCAGGCTATCGCAGCGCTGGCCTTTGGAACGGAATCTGTTCCGAAGGTGGACAAGATCGTGGGTCCGGGCAATATTTATGTGGCGCTGGCGAAAAAGGCCGTGTATGGCTATGTGAGTATTGATTCCATCGCAGGACCGAGTGAGATTCTGGTCATTGCCGATGAGACGGCCAACCCGCGTTTTGTGGCGGCAGATCTTCTGTCTCAGGCAGAGCATGATGAACTGGCATCCGCTATCCTTGTGACCACCAGCGGTGAGCTGGCAGAACAGGTGAGCCGCGAGATCGAGGGCTTCACGGCTGTATTATCACGAAAAGATATTATTGAAGCGTCTCTGGAGAATTATGGTCATATCCTGATTGCATCTGATATGGAGGAGGCCGTGGAGATCGCCAACGCCATCGCGTCAGAACATCTGGAAATCGTTACGAAGAATCCTTTTGAAGTCATGACAAAGATCAGGAATGCAGGTGCCATTTTTATAGGTGAATACAGTTCGGAACCGCTGGGAGATTATTTTGCAGGTCCGAATCATATACTGCCGACCAACGGTACGGCCAAGTTCTTTTCACCGCTCAGTGTGGATGATTTTGTTAAGAAGTCAAGTATTATCTATTATTCAAAGGAAGCATTGGCACCGGTTAAGGATGATATTATGCAGTTTGCAAAGGCAGAGTCACTGACTGCCCATGCCAATTCCATTGGTGTCCGTTTTGAGGATAAATAAATGAACAGAACAGCGACAATTATAAGAAAAACATCAGAGACAGATATTGAACTGACCATCAATGTGGATGGCAGCGGACAATCGGATATTCAGACAGGCATCGGCTTTTTTGATCATATGCTCAGGAGCTTTGCCAAACATGGTTTTTTTGATCTATCCCTTCGTGTCAAAGGTGATCTTGAGGTGGACTGTCATCATACGATTGAGGATACGGGCATTGTGCTCGGTGAGGCTATTAAAAAGGCCATTGGAGATAAAAAGGGAATCCGCCGGTACGGTTCTTTCGCATTGCCGATGGATGAGACCCTTGTACTGACTGCACTGGATCTGTCAGGCAGGCCGTATCTCTGTTTTGATGCGGAGTTTACGGTGGACAGGGTCGGTGGATTTGATACGGAGATGGTGAAGGAGTTTTTCTATGCTGTTTCCTACAGCAGCGGCATGAATCTTCATATCCGTCAGCTGGCAGGTCAGAACAATCATCATATCATAGAAGCTGTTTTTAAGTCTTTTGCAAAAGCGCTGGATGAGGCCACAGGATATGATCCAAGGATCAAAGATGTTTTATCGACAAAAGGTACTTTATAGACGGTAGGGGGTGATGGCGTTGCGTATATATCCTGCAATACATATTTCAGACGGCAGATGCGTGAATCTGAGCGCCAATGGACTGAGCAGAGGTAAAATATTCACCAGTCATCCATTGAAAATGGCGCAGAAATGGGAAGAACTGGGTGCTGATTTCATTCATATCATTGATATTGACGGCGCTGATTCCGGTTTGTCTGTCAATAGTGAGACGATCCGTGAGATTGTTGAAAATATCCGGATTCCGGTTCAGGTTGGAGGCGGTATCCGTTCCATCAAGGACATTGATCATTATCTGAGCATGGGTGTCAGACGTGTGATTATAGGTACACAGGCCATAGAAAAACCCGTTTTTATTAAAGAGGCTGTCAATTTATTCGGCAGCGACAGAATTATGGTGGCTATTGATGCCAGTGACGGTATGATCGCGACGGAAGGACGTAAGAAATTCAATCATTTTAACGTGACGACCATTGCATCCAATATGAAAGCGATTGGTATACAGTCGATTATTTATACGGATATCCTTCGGCGGGGCCTTGATAATGGGGCCGGGATCATGCAGGCACTGGAGATTACGGAAAAACTGCATATGAATGTGATCTACAGCGGAGGTATTAAGTCTCTCAAAGATATAGAGGCATTCATGGATATGAAGATTGAAGGCATTATCATGGGAAAGGCCCTGTATGAATCCAGAGTCTTATTGTCCGATGCCATCAATATCTGCCGCCGACATGAATTAAAACAGGACCGGGAGGCGGACTATGAATATTAAAAGTATTTACCCAATTAT